>NZ_JBQSYY010000004.1:0-300120 GCF_052379785.1 Halomonas sp. 72
GAATGGTAACGTATGGCAATTTACCAATATGAGCTCAGCAATGCTTCATTTCGTAAGCAACAACGGGTTTTTTCATCACCAAGCATCGGTCGACCGACTGCTTTCTTGAGCCATAGTCACAAAGATAACCAGCAAGCATTAGGCCTTCAGCAAATGCTCATTGAACAAGGGTGGGATATCTACATCGATTGGCAAGACCAAAAGATGCCGGAACGCCCTGATGCAGAAACCGCAAGGCGAATCAAGAATGCCATTGTGCATGCCAATTGGTTCCTTTTCCTGGCTACTGAGAACTCCATGTCATCACGATGGTGCCCTTGGGAGATTGGTTACGCTGATGGAAAGAAGAATCTCAATAACATCGTCATCGTTCCTACCGTCGACTCATCAGGTCGTCATCATGGCAATGAATATTTACAGCTTTATTCCCGTATCGACACCACACCAAACGGAGCATTAGCCCTATACGACCTTCAAGGGCACAGTCGTTGGCTGAGAAATATCTGATTATGCCTTACAAAAACCTGACGGGAAGCTCAGAATGAAACGTGATCAGTTACGGCTCGTTGACACCCTTTCAAAAGAGCTAGAAGAAGGAAATCTGGCTATTTTTGCGGGTGCAGGCTTTTCAAGAGCAGCAGGTTATGTCGACTGGAAGTCATTGCTCAAGCCAATAGCTGATGAGCTTGATTTAGACGTCGATAAAGAATGGGATCTAGTTACGTTGGCGCAATACCACACAAACGTCAATGCGACCAACCGAGCAAAACTCAATCAGCTACTGGTGACTGAGTTCTCAATGACGGCGGAGCCCACTGAAAACCACGCGATTCTGGCAAGGCTGCCTATTCCGACCTACTGGACAACCAATTATGATCGTTTGATCGAAACGGCGCTTGAAAAAAACGAAAAGATAGCTGACATCAAACATACCAATAAGCAATTGGCAACGACACGGCCGAAACGTGATGCAATTGTTTATAAGATGCATGGTGACATCGAGCATGCCGCTGACGCGGTGTTGACTCGCGATGACTATGAGCGTTACCACGTCAATATGCAGCCGTTCATTACAGCTTTAAGCGGTGACTTGGTTTCTAAAACCTTCCTCTTTCTCGGCTTCAGCTTCACCGACCCTAATCTAGAATATATTCTTAGCCGCGTCAGGATTCAGTTTACTCGAGATCAACGACAGCACTACTGCATCCTGAGAAGAGCTAGCAAGGGAGAGAATGAAGACCTTGCTGACTTCGAGTATCGCCAACGTAAGGAAGAGCTTTTCACAGGAGAGCTGCTCCGTGTAGGGATCAAAGCCGTTTATGTTGATGAGTTTTCTGAAATTACTGACATTCTGCGTGCCATCGAGCATCGCCACAAAAGAAATACAATCTTTATCTCTGGTGCTGCTCATGACTATAACCCGTGGTGCAAGGCTGAATCAGAGCAATTCGTTTATCATCTGAGCAGGGCCATTTGCAAAGAACAGTACCGAGTGATCTCAGGGTTTGGCCTCGGTATAGGTAGCGCAATCATCACTGGCGTGCTTGAACAAACTGTTATGAATGGTGGCCGTCTCGACAACGACCAGTTAATTCTTAGGCCCTTTCCACAAAGCAAGACTGGGGAAAGGCCTCTGAAGGAACTGTGGACAGAATATCGACGCAATATGCTCGCTCATGCAGGCGTTGCTATTTTTATGTTTGGCAATAAGCTGGAAAATGGCGAGTTAATCCTTTCTGACGGAATGCGTGAAGAATTCGATATCGCTGTAGCGAAAGGCGTTTTTGTAATTCCTGTAGGTATTACAGGCTCGATGTCGAAATTACTGTGGAATGAGGTTATGAAGTCTTATCAAGAATCTCAGCACGAGAATGGTAAAAAGATTACACCCTTGTTGGGTGAACTAGGCGATAAATCTACATCACTTGAACGCGCTCAAGAAGTCATCCTCCTCCTCTTACGGCTCATCTAAGGTGTCCCCATGGCTAGAAAGGTTTTCTTTAGTTTCCAGTACGACGACGTTCTGAGAGCGATGAATGTCCGTAACAGTAACGTGATCAATGCCAACCCTAAAGTTGGATTCATCGACAAAGCAGAGTTCGAGAAGTTAGAGCGCACAGGTGATAGCACGGTAAAAGCATGGATAGATGCCCAGCTTATCGGTACGACTGTGACAGTCGTACTTATAGGTGCCAATACTGATAAAAGTAAATGGGTAAAATACGAAATAGAGAAAAGTATCAAACGGGGCAACGGATTGTTGACTATAGATATTAGTAAAATCCCAGATTTCAATAAACAAACAAGTGACTTCTGCGGCATGAAGATCCAAGGATACAAGCACTACCGCTGGAATACAGATAATGGTCGTGAAAACCTTGGAGTATGGGTTGAAGAAGCCGCCAAGGCTGCTGGAAAACCTTGAGCGATATTTAAGCGACCACACCTTTGAGCTAATTAACGAAGATGAATTCTGATGCCCCGCCTGAAATCATACAGGCTACCAGGGGACCTATTCACCAAGCGATCCTGCGTTTGAACCCTTGTTTTAGCGGAAAAATGTCACGTGCTAACTGCTCGAATTATCCTGAATCGGATCAGGTGTCTTTGCCATCCATCAGAATAAGCTGAAGTACCACTGGCTTAGTTGCTGCCAATTGGGTTAGTGGCACACATATCGCCAATCGTTTTTAGTTTCATTGCATAACGGATTGTTGTAAGCCATTGCTTACAAACGCTGTGGTCAATCGCTTACATAAAAATGGCTTGATAAAGGCTAGGGTGAAAGTGTGACGCCCAGGATCGCCGCTTTAGCACGTCGAATGCGTCACAACAGGGATGTGATTATTGGTAGTGAAAAGAGGTAGGAGTGCCAGGGATGGCAGCTCTTTTCTAGGTTTTGGCCACTGCTAGCTCTTCCCAGCGTGTGGTGTAGCGTGGTGTACGGTGCTCGCAACGCAATTCCCAAGCATTCTGTTTGCGAGGCATGCCAATCCGGACGGTATTTTTTCCGTGTTCGCGATTGAGCTTATCGAGCGTGGCCATCAATTTTTCATTACGAGCACGTTTCTCGTCACTGATCGGTTCGGCGAGCAGCCCTAGTTGTTCATTGTCGTGATCGCACAAATCAATGAGCATAATCCCGCATTTTTGGTACCAGATGTCTTTTTTAAAAATTCTTTCTAGCCCTGCCATGGCAGCTTTGATGAGCTCGCGGCTATCATCGGTGGGGTGAGGTAGCGGTATTACTAACCGTTTACTGTAGCTCGGCAGATCTTGCCGAAAGCGATTGGTGTGAACAAACACCATCAATGCTTACCATGCTTCACTAAAAGCCTGAGAAATTTGACTCCCCATCATGTATGAGTGACGCCAAAAGCAACCTAATTCACGCTCTGCCGATAAAGCGGGAGGAAGCTCCATCACTGCTAAATGATCCGGTAAATGTACATCTCTTACCCAGCCATACGGCAATAATGCATGACCATAACCTGCGGCAACTAAAGCCATTCGATGCTCAACACCAAGGCCATATGTACGAGTCAAGCCGGAGCTTAATAATTTACTTAAGCCTTCAGTAATTAGCGATGGAACAAAATCATCCTCGCTAAGTGGTAGTAATCCAGGCTCACAGAGCATAAGAGGATGGAGTTCAGGCTGAAGTTTATCGGCTCGCACTAGTAAGACAAAGTGTTCCTTGAATAAGCTTGTATATGCCATCCCCTCAGGAACCGACTGTGCTGCACTAATTAGCAAATCAATTTCACGGTTCTGTAAACGCCGTAACAGACCTTGATGCTTGCCACTAACCAACTCGACTTTAGTTTTACCTGAACGGTGAGCACAAATCTGGATAATCCGTAACAAGTTATCCGGTGCCAGTGAGGAAATCACTCCAATACGTAAGGTTTGCCCAAAGGGAAGAGCTAAGCCATCATCACGTAACCCCTCAAGCCGAGTCACGCCTTCTAAAATTACGGCGATTAAGTCTAAAACTTCCTTTCCAAAGGCAGTGGGTGTTATTTTACTCCCCCTTTCAAAAATGGGCTGTCCGAGAATTTCCTCTACTTTTTTTACTTGATAAGACAAGCCCGAGGTCGAAATACCCATGTCTATGGCCGCATAACGAAAACTACGTTTCATTGCGACGGCCTCAACTAAAAGCAAGTCACGCACAGACACTGCTGCTAGCTTGTTCGAAATTACTTCACGCACCGTCATAAAACATTCGATTCCAATTGATGAAACACTGGCTATAATATTTTTAATCAAAATCATAGTCAATCTCATTCTCAATTGGAGAGGTTATGACCTCAATACCCCGTTGCTTTGCCGTGCTAGTAGCGACAACTTTGTTATCAGGTAACTTGTCAGCGCAAGAATTTAACTTTACTGATGTAACCGGACAGGAAATTAAGTTAGAAGCCCCTCCTAGACGTATCATTACTCTGCCCAATCCAGCTGCAGCTACCTTCATCGCAATAGATGGTTCTACCGAGCTGTTAGTGGGTATGAATGAGGGCTCTAAACGAGCCTTTGAGAGCGGTATGATGAGCGTTATGTTTCCTGAAGCTGTTGATATCTCCAGTGACATTTTGTCGGAAAACGGTGGTTGGATGCCCAACGTAGAGGCCATCGCAGAACTTAAACCGGATTTAGTCATCCAGTGGGGTGAGCGCGGCGATGATATCGTAGCTCCACTTCGCAATGCAGGTTTGCCCGTTGCTCTAATGGTAGGCGGTGGCAATGCGGGTACAGAAGAGCTGGCCCGAGCCAATATGAAAATGGTGGCTGATATCACGGGTAATACTGAAAAACTGTCAAAGCTTATTGATTGGCGTGACCGTGTACAAAGTGAAATTACTACTGGTTTAAAACAAGTAGGCTTTCATGCAACACCAAGCATTTTGCATTTGCGCTCTGCCAAATCCAAGTTGACTGCTACTGGTGAGAAAAGTTATCAACAAACCTTCATCGAGCTGGTTGGCGCTAAAAATGTAGCTCAAGGAGCTGGCGTACAAAGCACTGTTAGCGTGGAACAGATTCTTGAATGGAACCCAGATATTATCTTACTTTCCGCAGCAGAGACGGATGCTGGATTAGAAGCGATATACGACGACCCATTACTTTCTCGCTTAAATGCCGCCGTACAAAAACGCGTTTATAAGACACCTCAAGGTGGATATATCTGGGATAGTGCTTCCCATGAAAGCCCCTACACATGGATGTGGCTGGCCAATCTTACTCATCCCGATATTTTCTCTTTTGACCTACGTCACGAATTAAAAGAAGGCTTCAAATTACTTTATAACTTTGACCTATCGGATGAGCAGATAGATCGAATTCTGCGTATTGCTATGAACGGCGACAGTCACGGTTATCAAGTGTTTCGTAAACAATGAACACATATACGCGATCGATTCACTCGTCCTCAGAAATGGTTGAGCCAGTTACCCTGAGCACTTGGCGTGCTAGTCATTGGCCTCTTTTGTCCCTACTGCTTATAGCGACTGTGCTAATCGGGCTATCAGTAGGTCGATACAGCGTAGCGCTAGATGAGATTGTAGCCATCCTATATGCAGCCTTACGAGGTGATAACTCACAGCATATGGATGCGTTGGTGATCTTGAATGTACGCTTGCCGCGCATATTATTGGCAGGAGTATGTGGGGCTGGGCTTGCCATCTGCGGGGTAGCCTTACAAACCTTATTTCGTAACCCTCTCGTTTCACCTAAAGTGCTAGGTTTATCCTCAGGTTCAGCATTAGGAGGATCACTGGCAATTTTGGCTGGAGTAGGGGGGCCGCTACTGATGGGGGCTACGTTTGTATCAGCATTTGCTGCTCTGTTTTTAGTAGTGCTGATTTCAAATATGGCGGGTCGTACTTTGATGACTATTGTGCTTGCTGGAATTGTTATTGATGCTTTATTTGCAGCAGGTATTTCGTTAGTTCAATATGCCGCGGATCCAGAAACGAGTTTACCTGCCATCGTCTTTTGGCTGATGGGAAGCTTTGCAACGGCGAGTTGGGAAAAATTTGCACAAACTGCTCCTATACTCATTGCCAGCATTTACCTACTGAATAGAATGCGCTATCGCATTGCTGTACTCGCTATGGGTGACGACGAAGCTAAGTCGTTTGGCATCCATGTTGCACGCTCCCGGATGATCGTCTTCGCGTTGATTTCTATCATTATCGGCGCCTGCGTAACCGCATCGGGCGTAGTGGGGTGGGTAGGACTCGTAATCCCACACTTTGCTCGTATGTTAGTAGGCGAAGATCACCGCCGGCTCTATTTCACGAGTCTTATGCTGGGTGCCACTTTCATGATTTTGACTGATACGTTGGCTCGTAGTTTAACTGCTGCAGAGATTCCTTTAGGCGTACTCACAGCTCTAGTTGGCGCCCCCGTCTTTGTGTACTTACTATGCACTCGTCGACGTGAAAGGGCTTAATCATGCAAACCGTCTTTACCTCTCATCTCAGTTTAACTGGAGCGTGCGTACGTTTTAGTGAACGTGTGATTTTTCAGGATTTAAGTTTTAACGTACAAAAGGGCGAAACGTTGGCCATTTTGGGCCCAAACGGACGCGGTAAGACTACGTTGCTAAAAGCTCTATTAGGCTCACAACGTTTAGATCAAGGACAACGGCAGGTACCCCACCTCATCGGCTATGTACCTCAATACCAATACGGTAGTGAAAACCATTGTTGCCTCGATGTGGTACTCATGGCACGAGCCGCCTTGCTTCCCATGTTCAGCCTTCCTTCACAGCGGGATCGTAAGCTAGCTCTTGAAGCATTGGAAAAAGTAGGCGGAGGGCATTTTGCTTATCGTTTATATGGCTCTCTATCCGGCGGCGAGCGCCAATTAGTGTTGCTTGCTCGTGCTTTAGCTACTGGTGCTGAGGTACTCATACTTGATGAGCCGGCTTCAGCTTTAGATTTAGCTAATCAGGACTTATTGCTTAACGTCTTATTCGAGTTACGCCGAGTACGTAGCCATTCGGTCGTTTTTACCACTCACCATCCGCAACACGCTCTGCATCTCGCAGACAAAGTACTGCTGATGCACACCAACGATCAGATTAAATTTGGTCCAGCTGATGAGCTGTTAACCGAGTCTGAGTTATCCCGTTTATACAACGTCAGACTACGCCGTCTAATGGTGCAAACGGGAGAACATTTTCAAAGCACAATCTGCCCGGTTTTTGGAATACGTGAACCGGATCAAGATATGCCCATTTCTTATCCTCTAAACAAAGGTAAATACAATGAGTAACGATACAATCTCCTATCTGGAAAATGGACATGAATTTACAGTCCACTTTGATGAGTTATTAAAATACCACGGTGCCGGTTATCCGGGTGGTGTAGCCCACGGGCTAAAAGTTATGCAGCGAGCCTGGCCCTTGCTAGATAATGGTCGTTTGCCTGAACGACGTGAAATTCGCTGTGTCACAGCCTTTGGAGGCCCAGGGGGTAGAGATGCGATTGAGTTTGTTACCCGCGGTCTTACTGAGGGTCGCTACATTGTTGATAACTCAGTAGGGCTCGAAGAAGAAGAGTCCCCCGGTGGTCGTTATTACTTCCGTTTCGAGTACCGTGGCACCGCTGTTGAAATCACCATCCGTCCCGGACACGTACGCCCCGAGTTCATTCAGTTAGCACGCAAGAAAGACCGCTCACCAGAAGAAGAGATCATTTTGGCTGAAATGAAGCTCGAAATGGGAGAACGCTTGTTAGTCCAGCCCGCAGAAGATATTTACAACGCTACCGTATTATCGTAATAAGTCATAGCCATGAGTCAAGAACGTCAAACTTGGCTCGGGCTACTTGCCCGAGCTAACCGAGATTATCTGGAAAATATCTGGGCTACTTACAATCCGGGTGTGCCTATACAAAAACTCGCTGGCCCTGAAACGGGGTTGGTGCAGCTCAATACACAAGCTTGTAAGGCCTCAGTGTCATTTCAGTTTGGTGAGGCTTCTTGTACTCGCTGCGTAATCGCTATTGGGAAAATTCAAGGTTACGCAGTACATTTGGGCTCCGATCTACGCAAAGCGGAGTTAGCGGCCTATCTAGACGCCTTTCTACAAACGGCCCCCTCCCACCAACGTGAGCTGGTGCTGCACCCTATACGCCAACAGTTAGAGCTAAAAAAGGCTGAGAGGGAGCAGCTGACGGCTGCTACTTCTGTACGTTTCTACACCACACAAAAAACTTAGAATCATGAAAATACCTTTACGATCTGAGCACAGACATGACGATGAGTTACATCGGCAGACGCGTACTTATCGGCGACTACTGCATGCCTTTGGTTACCCAATGCGCATACAGCAACTAGAAGAGCGTGCTATTCATTGCATCGTTGACTGCCTTCTAGACAGCCAAACGACGGTAGCTATTGAGGTGGAAAATAAGGAATTAACAAGCCGTATTTTGAATACAGGCGCAACCTTGAGCCAAACTCCCGAATGGGTTTTTGCAGGTTCTCAACGGCATCACTTACAACATATTCCAGCAGGAAGCCGTGAGGCGCCTGAAAGTGGGGCAACCCTTGTCATGGAAATAGCCGCCATATCACCTACAAACGGGGGGCTTGCTATACGAGCCACCGGTGCAGGACTCAACAAACCACACACTTTATATTTTTCAGGGTTACATCAAAATGTAGTCATTGATCATATTGCTTTTCGTGCCGATTACCCGCGTGGAGTGGACCTACTACTATGCGCTGACACGCAGCTGGTTGTATTACCACGTCACTTAACTTTGGAGATCATTTAATGTACGTACCAGTAAAGGGTGGTGAACAAGCAATTGCTGCTTCCCGTATAGCCGTAGAACGGAGTCGCCGAGGCGACGACACAATCCCCGAGATTGAAATTAATCAAATCATGGCACAAATGTCGTTAGCTCTTGATCGGATCATGAGTGAGGGGGGCTTATACGATCGACGTTTTGCTGCTATTGCCTTTAAGCAAGCTCAGGGAGACATTGCCGAAGCGGTATTTCTCGTACGTGCTCATCGCGCGCAATTAGCCAATTTTGGCTCAAGCCAAAACATAGATCTAAAAACAATGCATTACAGTCGCCACATTTCCGCCACGCAAAAAGAGTTGGCTGGAGGGCAAATTTTAGGCGCCACTTACGACTACACCCACCGCTTACTGAATATGGATTTAGAACACTCTCGCCCTCAGTGCGAGTTACCTAAATCAGTGATAACAGCTCCCTCATCGCCCTCTAGCTCTGAGCCACTGTACGCAGATCTTATCCGCACCGAAATATCTAAAGCTCCGATAGACATTACGCGAACTGTTTTGCCTTCTTTACCTGATCCTTGCGAGCGTCTCGCTCATCTCGCTCGTGGCGAAGAAGGCTACTTAACTGGATTAGCTTACGAGAGTTTGCGTAAAGCCTCAACGAGTCATCCCTATGTAGCGCAATTAATGAGAGGGAGCGTTGAAATATTCGTAGAGCTGGAAGACCTCAATTTAACCGTATCCATTGGTGAGGTTGAGTTAACTGCCTGCACTACTGTGGCTCCAAATTTTAGCTCATCTCCACATTTAGAAGCGGGTTTTGGTATTGCTTTTGGAGCTAACGAGCGTAAAGCCGTCGCCATGGCAATCGTAGATCAGCACTTTAAAATTGAGGGTGCTACCAGTGATGCACTCATGCATACCGACGGAGTCGCTGCATCCGGCTATGTCAGCCATTTGAAATTACCTCATTACTCTGACTTTGATGCTGATTTAGCGCGTTTACGCCGAGTTCAGGCTAAGGAGGAAATATGAATTATGCCTACCTTGATCTACCGTCCAAACAAGAAATACGTCGTAAAACCCTAAAAGCACTCTGTCTACCTGGACGTCAAATACCTTTCTCAGCTCCTGAGCTACCCATTGCCTATGGTTGGGGGGTAGGAGGCATGGCTATTACCGCTGCCTTATTAGAACCGAATGACACGTTAAAGGTAGTCGATCATGGTTCGGATGATACCGTTAATGCCCTGAATATCGCGGATTTTTTTACTAAAACGGCAAACATATCAATTACGACAACAAGCTCAAAGGCTACTCTCATTCAAACGCGTCAGCGAGTCCCTGAAAGCCCGTTGCGGGAAGAGCAAATTGTGGTGTACCAAGTTCCTCGACCTGACCCTCTACGTGGATTTATTAATGATGCGGCCGAAGCACTGACACGGCACGCACATCATGATTACGGTGTCGTGTTAAGCGCTCTATTTGAAACATGGTTGCAACAAGATGAGGCGTGCTTAGGATACGACCACCCTGTGATTGTTAATGATGGGGTCTTAATGTCACCGTCGCCTATTCCTGCTATGGATAACCCCCGCATGGCGATGATGCCTGCTATTCAGATTTTTGGCGCCGCACGCGAGCGACGAATTTATGCATTGCCTGCCTATACACCCTTAGCAAACTTAGCTTTTGTTGACCTGCCTGCTAGCCTGAAAAAAGTCGATACAGCATGTTGTATCTGCGGCTCATCTATTCATTATTTGGATAATATTGGTACGTCAAACACCCCCCATTGGGTATGTTCCGACTCCGAAGCATGCAAGGAGCGCGCTCATGTTTAGCTTGCCAGATCCCGTGCTGACAGCACAGGCTATCTCACTTGAAATAGCTGGGCACCGTATTTTGTCGGATTGTCACCTCAAGCTTTATCCTTCCGAGGTTCTCGCTTTAGTCGGCCCCTCAGGTGCTGGAAAATCAAGTCTTCTGAATATACTTGCTGGACGACAGCTATCTAACAACTGTCAGGCTCTTTCCCTTTTAGGCCAGGATTTACTACGTACTAGTCTTTATCAAACTAACCTTTTACGTCGGCGGGCGTGTGGCTATGTGGCTCAGGATGCCAGCACAACCCTAAACCTGAGACAAAGTGCCGCCACTAATATCGTACGTCGTCTTTTTGATTTAGGTGACAACCGTGCGGTTGATGCACTCAAACAAGCACAAAAATGGGGCCAGCGACTTGGTTTATGTCCAGAACGATTACATGAGCCAGTGAAGAACTTTTCGGGAGGGATGCGCCAACGCGTACAAATCGCTGCGGCCATGATCCATCAGCCGAGCATTTTATTTTTAGATGAACCCACTGCTGGTCTCGACTCAGTCGCTCAAGCAGATTTTTTAGATGTGCTCTCTAATTTGAGAAACCAAACACAGACTGCCATGGTGTTTGTGACTCATGACTTACGTCTAGCTCGACTCATTGCTGATCGGGCCATCGTGATGGATCAAGGCCGCATCGTCAGCGAATCCATTATGGATCGTTTGCTTACTGAGCCTGAGCATCTCATCGCCCAAGCTCTTGTTAAGGCAATGATTTAATGAATAAACCAACTGTGATTTTGCAGTATGAAGGCAATGGCATACATCATGGGCCACTTCGCATAACGGCACAAACAGGGCAGATCGTACAGATCTGGGGAGCGTCAGGCTCAGGAAAATCGACTTTGCTCTCACGAATTTGGGGAAGTCGAAGCTTAGGAACGGCACACTTGTGCATACGAACCCACGATCAGCAGTTCACACCAAGCACAATGACACCCGCCCACTTTGCATTTCTACGCTCACGATTAATGTCGTACGTAGGGCAACATCCTACCGTACTACCTCGCGAAAAACTTGTGGATTGGTTTGCTCTAGTCCCCACAAAGACAGTACTCGACGGACTAAGACTGCTGGACCTCTCTCCTAGCTTACTCTCTCGCTATGCCTGTGATGTCTCTGGTGGTGAACTACAGCGTTTTATGTTGCTTCACGCTTATTTTTCTTCTCCTCCAATCTTACTTTTAGATGAGCCCTGTACAGGATTGGATCCAGAGCGTAGTCATCAGGTGAGCACGCTTTTATTACAGGCTAAAGCCGCTCAGAAACTGGTTATTTACACCAGTCATACGAGTGCCAGTTGGGTGGATCAGTCAATCTCTTTAGACGGTTAAACCGTCTACATTTAATTTAACCTGGAAAAGTACTCATAATGAAAAAAATTTTATTGGGATCTGCGTTGAGTGTAGGTTGCCTAAACTTCGTTCATGCCGATACCTCAGTCACACTGGTAATCCCCCCACCAAACCGTAGTGCTTTAAAGTAGAATTTCTCGCAAAGGAAATTCAATGAAAAAGTCTCCCGCTTTGGCTGAGTGAGCGGCTTATTAATGCCTACGCCATACAACATTTAATAAAAAAGAGGAGGGCCAAAAAGAAAAAAAATCTCACGGCAGTGTAAAAACAAACTCAAAAAGATAAATCAGGGAGTAAACATGTTGTTGAACAACAAAAAATGCCATGGCATTTCTACATTGGCACTAGTAGCAGGTTTAGGGTTTTCAGGAACCACACAGGCATTCAATGTGTATGAAGACGGAGAAACTTACTTTGACCTATATGGCCGTATACACTTGACGTTAAACAACGATGACGGTAACGACTATATTAGTGAAGAAGGTTCACGCCTTGGCTTTAAAGCTGGACATAGGATAAATCCTAAGCTAGAGGGTTTTATAAGAGCCGAGTTTAGATTCACCGCTAATGATCGTGACGAGGCACGGCCTAACGTCATTGATGATATAAGGAACACATATGTAGGGCTACGATTTGAAGACGTCGGAGCCGTAAAGGTTGGTAACTTTGACTCCATCTATTATCAGAACATATCCAAGGTTATCAATGTAAGAAATACTGTGGATTGGCGAGCCTTGGCAAAAGGTGGTGCCCGCGCCCGTGGAAACTCTATCTCTTTTGAATCCCAAAGTTTCGATGGCTTCAGCCTGGGTGTCGCTGGAAAGCTCGATCCAGAAGATGAAGATGCAGGTGAAGAAGAAACACTTAACCTAATGGGATATGTAGCCTATGAAACAGGCCCGGTACGTTTTGCCGCTGGCTATGATGAAGCAGAAGGTGATGATGATGCTCTACTCGGGGCAAGCGTAACCTACAAAATATCTCCACAGCTAAGTGTCGGTGCGTTATTTGAAGAGCAGGGAGATATTCGTCATTATGGTATAGCACCCGTTTTTAGTTACTCAGAAGGCAAAATATACGGGAACGTCAGCTATATGGAAAATAGTGACATGAATTTGAGTGACGTCCAATACGTTGCGGGTGGCAGCTACCGGCTTAGTGATCCAATGTTTGTATATTTAGAATATGCTAGCAGTACAGATAGGGAGATCAATGCGATTGATAAGGATTGGTGGGCTTTAGGGGTTCGATACGATTTCTAAGTTTCACAGAGCCCATTAATACAGGTCTACACAGCACCCCGAAAGTTGAACTTGTCCTGCCCGGGAAGATCGAACACCTGCTTCTCGGATTTGGGACCGAACAGCTGCTTTTTGAACCAGTCCAGTTGATGCGTCAGCTGACGAATCGCTTCTGCCTGGGCTCCCAACTGCTCCCGCAACACGGCATTCTCCTCGGCCAGAGCCGAGTAGGAAGGTGCATTGGAAGAAGGAGCGGAAGCGGTTGAATTCATGGCCGATATTATATCGAAAGTCGGCCTTCTATACCTCTCGAAAACGCTTGAACTGGCGATATTTCTGCACCTCGATGCCATCGATCAGCAGTTGCAGATCCGTCAGGGTCAGGGCTCGCTGCCCGGAGGCGGATAACGGCACCCGGAACTGGCCCTGCTCCAGGCGCTTGGCCCACAGGCAATAACCGGTGGCGGTGAAGTACAGCATCTTCATCTGGGTCTTGCGACGATTGACGAAGACGAAATACTGGCCACTGAGCGGGTCGTGCTTCAACTGATTCCGAACCAGGGCGCTCAGGCCCCGGAAGGATTTGCGCATGTCTGTGGGTTCGGTACATAGCCAGATGCGCGCCTGGCTATCGAGCCCGATCATCCGTTCTGGCTCAGCCGTAGCTCGACGCCGTTACCCAGGCTGAGCACAATATTCCAGCCTAAGCCGGATGATGGCGACGTGCCCATCAGTGACGACAAATCGAGAAAGCTGGCTTCTCCAGAGTCTGTCGAATTATCGGTCGGCTGATCGGACAGGCGCTTTCGCCAGTTGCAGAAGCTGGAATAGCCAATGTTCTCTTGTTTACAAAACTGCGAAGCTGACAGACCACTGTCACGATGCTGGTCAACCAGGGCCTGCCACTGTTCCGGGGTGCGGTGCTTTCTCATGGGGGTAACCTCGTGTGGGCAAATGTGAGGTTACTGTAGGGCGAATGTCAGCCGGGCGGCAGGACGTCTTAGAATGAACGCTTACGCTGGCTGAGCAAATCGGGTTGGATCACAAAAATACATCAAGCACCCGCTGCTGAGTTTTTTTTCCAGCTGAGCCCTGTAGTACGTCCACTTTTTATTGAGTTCGAAAAAAATCGTTTTAAGGGGATGGTGAATCAAACGATTTCTAATCTTACTGAACCGCAGCGAAATTTTTTGGAGCTTTTTTGGCAAGAGCCGATAATTCATGGCACAAGGGAAAGCCAAAATTCAATGCCTTACAAAATCTACCATGCTGGCTTGGGATTAGTCACTGTACTTGGACTTTCAAAATCAGAATGGCGAGAAGGTGGACACCTGTGCGAGCGATTTGCACTTAATAACTATGCAAAGTCGAGATTGGAAGATGAGGTTTATGGTATTCCTCCTGTTCGGATTGAAGTTGATCTGAACCTCGAATATGTAGAAGGTCCCGGTTCCTCAGGTGGTGGAGCGCGAGGTCGGATTTAACAATCACAGGCATCAGTATTGACCACTAGAGCGAATAGCCAATTTGATGCGAATAAAAAAATGGCAAAGGTGTGGCAGCCTGTCAGCGATAACAAATGGTTATCATGCGAATTATCATAGGGCTCACATTGGCCAAGCTCTACACCTTACATTCCTATTTGCGCTTCAAGCTTTTTTACATGGTACCGCACAGTTCCCGTGCTCATAGGCTGCATACGGCTTCTGCCAGCAAAGATAAAAGCCTCAGGGTCGATTCCCAACTGATCTACCTTCATTAAATGAGGCAGCGGCCCGAGGAGCTCGTAGCGCTCATCATCCACAGTAATGAACACCTTTCGGCTGGATTGCACAACGTGTGCACAGCGAAGCATAAGTACCTTTTTTAATGGCAACTGATAAAGCATTGAAATTGCTGCAGGCATTAAAGCTTTAGCTTCGCGCTCGTTCGGTGTTGAAACAAGCTTTTCCATTACTGCCTTAATTTTTTTAACGTGTTGCTTATTGCTTATCCCTTTATTTTTTTTCTCAGGTAACACGAGATTAACGGCGTATTTATCTTTGGCAAAGGTTCTGAAAACAGCTAAGGAAGCACAATGCCCTGGCTTTTTCTTAGCATGAGATACGATAGCTTCTTCGGGAAGTTCCTGAATGGAAGATACCTTGGCTGACATCAATAGCTCTATAGCTGCTCGCAGATAGTTCCTAACAGTCAAAGGTTTGATTGGTGTCTCTTTGTAAGTAACTCTCTCACTCAATTCTTTTGCATAGTCGACGACCTCACGATGCCAAGGCTGCTTCTCATAACATTGCAAAATATCATTAATCCTCTTATTTTCAATCGCTTGCTCTTTCTCTTCGTTATCCCACTCTATGCCTAGTTTTTCTACTAAGAAATTCACCACATGAAAAGAACGGCGAAGCTTTTCAGCTCCAAATAAATTGAATAAGTGTTGCTGATCAATATCTCTGACGGACAAAGTATTCCGTTCGAGTATGACCAAAAAACGCGCATAACTATCTATTCGCGTCGTCATATTTCCCGCTTGCCTAGGAAGCCTTTCCCAAGAGCAAAACTCAAGAAATAGCGCTCTACACCAAGAAGCTTCAAATAACTCAAGGTTCAGCATTATTCGTCGGTCTAAACGGCGTTTTAAAGAACAGTCTTGGCAAGGGGCGTTGCCACCACCGGGAGTATCTGCTCCACAGTCAGGACATGAGTGAGTTTTTGGATATGGCCCGCTGCAATCTCTACAAACAGCTCGTCCTTCAACATCATATTGATGGAGCTGACGATATTTCCGACAAACCGAGCAGGTTACAAATGCGCAGGCCTTCCTTTCGCATGCCTGGCAGATAATCTCTGAAAGTTCACCATTAGTGATGCGTGAATATCTGCTAGAAAGACATCCACAACGGGAACAGGTATGTTCCTCTCGCCCATGCGGAGCGCAGCTTTTGCAAAACGCAGCGTGACCAATAAGATAACCGGCTCTCGGCAGCGGCTTATCGCAGCGCGCGCAGACACGGTGCAGCCTGAGGCACTCACCGCAGACCGGGTTCTCTTCATACTTATGGGCTCGCACTGACTCGCCGCATTTAGTGCAAGTCTTCTTCTTAAACTCACGGGCATAACATGTCGAGCAGTAAGCGCTCCCTTTGTAGCGCCTTTGCGCCTTAAGCATGGATCGACCACAGTCATCACACTGCAAGTGGGGCTTATGACTCACAAAAATGGGTATCCTAAAAAACTTAATATATGTCGAGCTCTTTCCTGGCGGAACTGTACAAGCTCAGTTCGTCGGCACCGATTTAGACAAGGGCCTTTTGGCTGCTGATTCGTGCTGCGCGTTCTTCGTACCCCCACAGGCAGATATGACAACTGCTCAGCAAAAAAAGCAGGCATTATAGATTTTATGAATGTCCTCTGAGTTAGACCAAGCACACTTGAACCTTCTTGGAATGACGATGGCCAATCAAGAAGCCAATATGCCAAGGTTTCCAAAATTGCAGTCCTATAGGCAACACGCTGATGCTCATACAAGCAACGCTGATTTGAAGGACGATGGAAGGGTTTCAAGTCGTAATGATGCCTCAGTCGATCATGCTGTAGCGAATTAGCGAGCACGCCTGCCATTACCCGAATGACACTCAGAGCTTCCGGACTGGTGGACGCTTGTGGGAGCAAGTTAGTCGGAGTTCCATTCGCTAATTTCAGTAGCTGGGATTGAAGAGCTAACACTAATGGAGAACAGCACAAGGTTGGTAACTTGCGAGAAAGAAGCGACACCCCACATACCGTACAGCGATCCATTCTTTGCACGGTACTTAGATGTGGCATCAATGGCGCATCACAACGTGGGCAAGCATCGCTCATCATGGCGCCATGGTAAGGACAAACAACCATAAACCCTAAACGCCAGTCACGATAATAGATGGCCCCATAATCCTTGAAGCATTCGGAACAATATTGGAGGCCGTGCTGGGTACGTACCTTGTTAGATATCCCCGCTGACAGAAGAAAGGGGACATTTCCCTGACGATGAATTTTTACCAAACTCTGCTCAATTGAACGTAATGTCATCCTTTCGACTGACGCAACATCAAAACCTGAGTGGCGCGACACGGTATAGAGCAGCTCATCACTGGCACTACGATCAATGTCACGGCTCCAGATAGGAATAGATGGAGCCCAGTAATTAGCAAACCGATAGGGGGTCAGGCCGTGAGCAAAGGCGCTACGCATCAACCACGAAGTAAACAGCTCATTCTTAGCTGGTGATAGCATGATCGCCCAGCTTCCTCTGATCACAGTTTAAGCGCCTCCTTGCCATAATCAGAGAGTTTAACCCAGCCGATGTTATCAAGAAGCTTAGCGTCTATATGCTCTTTACCATCTCGGATCGCTTTAACGGTCGCTCTTTTAAGCACGGTCGCTACGCCGCCGATGGTGCCCCCACTCATACTATGTAGCTTTATCGCGATATCCTGACTAGACAGCTGAGAGGGCTCAGCTAATGGCAGTAAGCGTTCAAAGCTGGCCAAGAGGCGCAAGAAGCTAACATCTAACTGCCATCGAGGTAGTGCCAGCGGCTCAAAGCGACTTGAGAGTTGAGTATCGGTGTGCAGCGCGAGAATGGAGTCACGCGTACCGACGGCTACAAGCGGAAGCTGTAGCTTATTGCTCAATCTTTTAAGCATTCCTAGAAAATGCCTCTGTTGTCTTGCACTTCCATGTAGCACATTGTGGATTTCATCAATAATGAGCATCCTGGCTTGTACGTAAGTTAATACCGAAATAGCTTGGTTCTCCTTACGCTGCACGGGATCCGTATCTCTGTGGGCTATCTTTAATGACAGAAGTAACTCAGTCCAAAAACGCCCCTCATTTGGTTCGGAGGGCATTTCCATAACAATGACAGGTGCTAATGGCTCTCCAGAGGGAAGAATCTTCACAGGATGCTTTTCTCTGAAACGGTCGATTAATGTACTTTTTCCATTCCCGCTTTCTCCGACCAGCAACGTGTTGGGCATCCGCTGTACACGGGGATGTGCTAATTGATCCTCAAGCCGGGTCATGATTTCTTTGGCCCTAGGATAGGAAATCCAATGGTTTTGCTGAGCGAAATAAATGCGGTCTTCCGTCGTCCAGGTGAGTGTCTCAGCAATCTCTGGCTTGAGGTGATCAAAATGGGTCATATTCATTCCCTAGGCATCGTCATCGAATGGTTCTATAGGCAGTGCGAATATATCAATCTCACTTTGCACCTCTGTTTGAGGTGGAGCAGGAAAAACACTCTTAGCAGGCGCTTGTGTTTCAACAGATTCCGTTTTCTTGGCGAGTTTCTTCGTCGTATTGATACGAGCCATCTGACGTCTTGCTTGCTTCGTTTTCGTGACGGCCTGTTCAACACGATGACGCATCTTGAGAATGGTCTCAAAAATCACATCCTCATCAACATGCCGCAGTCCTTCCTCTCGAATGCGGCGAGTTGCTTCCCGTAACTCCCACACACTAATCGCTGGTCGAGTAGGATTCCGATAAGGAACCATGTAATAGATCTCACTTTCAGGGTCGTAGAAATAGACTTTACTGATATCGCGTGGATCACGACGGATAGTAAATGAACGAGCCTTCGTTTGATTTTCGGGGTCTTTTGAACCAATCCAAGGGTTCAACACTTCATGGTAGTAATTAATTTCATCCAGCTGGACGCCGTAGCGCTGCACAGTGCGTGAATAAAGAGGAAGGAAGTCTAACTTCAAACGCGTGGGGTCAGTTGGTATAGGCGGCATCCCCAAGCCCGGCTGTGTTGAGTCTCCTAATATACCGAGTTGCCACTTGCGCATTGGTGGCATGTTCAATTCAGAATGCTTGCGACGGTGATACACCCCAACAATAAATTCAACTAAATGCTGCTCAAACTCACGAAGGGTGAGCGCTGATTCTTTTTCTGAGTCATATCCTTTCCGTTGCTCAACGTTGGAAAATGTTGTGCCAGGTAAGGTGTGTATCTCATTTGCAGCAGTACCCATATAACGCTCTATATGTCCGCCGTAGTGGGGAAGCTTTACCGGACGTAATTGCAGGTCGATACCGTATTGTTCACAAGCCCGGCGCAGCATTTTCCCCCGGAATTCTTTCGCGTTATCAGCATGCAGAACACGCATTTTCCCCCAGACTGGCCACTCTTGCCCCACCCCCAGGTTTGCAAGATATTCATGCTTAGGCAACATGGCATTGGAGACACACAAACCCACTGAGATAGCACTGGGCTTTTCCATGCTAACCGCAATCCCCACCACCATTCGTGAAAAGACATCAATAGCCAGAGTTATCCACGGTCGGCCAAGCGCCAGACGATGCTCTTCATCAACTAAGATGACGTCAGCAGGCGTATGATCTATTTGAACAACAGCAAGAGGGAAATCCGCATTTGGAAACTCTCCCCTGATAGGAGCAAAGGTGTCACGCGCCTTATCTCGTAGCCCGCGGCGTCTCATCGTTTCACGTGTCGAAATCTGTTTTATGCGGTTACGGATTGTATTGGAGTGAGGAGGAAGTAAACCGGCCTGTTTGCAATGAGCTTTGACAGTGATAATTACGTCACTGGGCTTATATCGTTGACGACTTAGATATAAGTCATTGATCGCCCCTTCGATTATTGCCTCGACTTTCTTATCGAGCTTTTTCGTACCTGGCTTGCGGCCTCGCGGGGCTGGTATCAATGCTGAAATATGGCCAGCCTCGTGATAGTCCTTAACCCATTGGTATAAAGTGGCAACGTGAACACCGGCTTCTTCTGCTAACTGCTCTGCCTTTGCACGAGTACGAAATGGATCGTCAAGTAGAGGACGGATTGCTGCAAACCGCTGCTGAGCAACTTGCCAGTCTTCGTCTTCGATCTCGGATAAATCCTTTCCTTCAGCAACACCACCTTCTCCAAGCTCTATATCCGTTACGGGACGAAGCTGATGCGCAGACAGACGGTGCACCTCTCCAGTGTCGGTATCTTTAGCAAGGAGGGTTGCTGTATCCAACAAGTGCGAAACTCTATAGGTACGACCATTGGCTGTTATCACAGACCCAGTAGTTACCGATAGAAAAGCGGGCTCTGTAGCCATAAGAAACCTTCTCCGTTAGTAATCCATATGGGGCTGGACATGTTTAATGGGCGTATGAGGTCAGCATGAACACGGCCTATAGCGATCATTTGCCATAAACAACTAAGCGCACACATACGCTTTTCCTCATTCGCATAAGCAGCTGTAAGTAGAATTTCAGGTGTTGTTTCACCGAGCACGGCAAGGGTTCTAGCCAAGTGAGTAGCGGTAGCCGAGTCCTCTGCCAAGTCCCTATAGGCCCTTAGAAATCGTGCATTGTTCAATAGGCCAGTGCCTCTAATCTCTCGCTCAGTCACAATGCGAAAGCCCCAACCTTGCTGCTTGCAATAGCGTATAGCTGCCTGAAATTTAGGCTTCATAATGTGCCAATTTTCTCTCAAATCTTCGCGATACTTAACCTCATACAGAATCGGCGCCGCTTCATCCGAGTAAGTCACGAGCATATCGGGCGTGTACTGACGCCTTTTTCGATCATCATCTTGATACTTAAGGGTTAGCGGCTGCTCACAAACCGTAGCGACCAACGGATCAAAATCGAGGATCATCAGGAAATCGCGCTCTAATGATGACTCAAAATTGCAAGTGCTTCCTCGTAAGAAAGAAACCTGCCCAGTAAGGCTCCTTCGGTTAGTTCCAATAACTCTAACAGGCCGATTCATATTCAGTCGCCTATATATTTGTGATTTTAACACCCAGTCGCTTATATTGGTGTCAATTAGTAGCGTATTTACTTGTCGAAAATAACGTAAGATATTGTTCCAGTATAGCATTAGTAGCTGTTTTTAGTGGAATTCACAGTGGCTCAAAACCCAAACCAGGAGAAATCTCGCTTGCCCATCACGGTGTGCTTTTTTTAGACGAGCTGCCGGAGTTCTCCCGCAACGTGCTAGAAGTTCTGCGCCAGCCACTGGAGACAGGCGAAATACATCTGGCCCGGGCCAGCCACGAACGCCGATACCCGGCTCAGTTTCAATTGGTAGCCGCCATGAATCCTTGCCCTTGTGGGCATTTGGGCGACCCACGCCAGCGTTGCCAATGCACCGCTAGTCAGATTCAGCGCTACCAGGCGCGGCTTTCCGGCCCGCTGTTGGATCGTATTGATCTACAGGTCGAAGTACCTGCGCTTCCGCCCGAGCAGTTGACCGCCCAAACTCAGGGCGAATCATCAGAAGCAGTGCGCGAGCGCGTGATGGCCGCAAGAGAGCGCCAAATGGCGCGCGGCGCACTCAACAGCCAGTTAAGCGGTAAAGCCCTGGAAGCCGCCTGCGCACTTGACGATGAAGAGCGCGCCTGGCTTGCCAGCGTTCTGGAAAAACTCAAGCTCTCCGCCCGCGCCTACCACCGCGTGCTACGCGTAGCGCTGACGCTGGCTGATCTACAGGGCGAGCCCAAGCCCTCCCAAGCACACCTGATCGAGGCCATTGGCTATCGGCAGCTGGATAGGCTGTTGAAGGGTGCTTAATGAAGTGGCTGAGCAGCGTATATAGTTCTCTGAATTAGGCATTGCCTGTCAGGTCATCAAATTATAGGTATGTCATTGCTTACCTGGCAGCGAAAAATCCAGGCACTTCTTATCAATCAACGTTTCCAGTGCTACTACAACAGGGCTTTCAGAAGCGGTAACAAGGATAAGCGGGCAATTGGATGCAATATCTGCCAAGGGGACTGCGACTAAACTGGACGAAATTTCAGCCACACTCTTAGGCAGCACGGCTATGCCAATCCTGGCCATGGCGAAGCAAAGCATGCTTGAAATATCAGGCACCTCTAAAGCATTCGCCAATGATAGCCCGGCACTCTCTGACAAGCATTCGATCTGACGTCGAAGAAAGGTTTGCTGGGTGGCAGGTTGTAAAAGTAATCGCTCGTTACTCAAGTCTTTAAGAAAGAGTCGATGGGTTTGGGCAAGATGGTGGTCTGGATGGATGAGGACATAAAGTGGCTCTTCTCCCAAGAGATGTTTTCTCAAGCCCTTGGTAGCCGTTTCAGGTATATCTGCTCTTAAAACAGCCGCATCCAGATGGCCCGAACGCAGCGAGGAAAGGTGGTCAAGCGCATTTCCGTAATGAAGCTGAAGTGTAAGATGAGGCCTTTTTTCAAGCACTGTGGCCAGCGCGGAGGTAAACACTGGCGAAAAAATAGCGCTCGCAGAGTAACCTATGTGGAGAGAACCGGCTTCACCGGCATCAGCTTGTCGAACAAGGCTCAGGCTTTGCCTTGCCGATGATAAAAGATTAATCGCCTCTATCAAGAAAACCTCACCTGCACGCGTTAGCTGTACCCCATGCGTATTTCTTAAAAATAGCTTTACATCTAGCACCTCTTCTAAATTTTTTATTGTTTGACTAAGTGGCGACTGAGTTATGTGTAAACGCTCGGCCGCCCGTCTAAAGTTAAGCTCCTCTGCTACTGCCACAAAATAACGTAACTGTTTAAGCTCAAACATAAAACCACTCACCGTGAGATAAAAAAAGACATTCCATCTAAACAAAAACTTATATAGCTTAATAGAACTTCTAAACAGAGCTTTAAATTATGCGCATTTTTATAACATTAGCATCATTTAGCGCATTCTTTAACTTATACCAAACTCAAGCTATTTATCCTTGGCTGGCAGCTCGATATGCTGTAGAAATATCCCAAGCGGGATGGCTAAGCATGGCTAGTCTCTTTGGCATGATGCTATGCGCCCCCTTTGCCAGCAAACTAACCTATAAGTTGCCTCCCAGAAAAACAATCATCTTTGGACTCTATACATTAATAACCCTTAATGCATGTATAGCTATAAGTACAACGCTGGAAACTCTTTTTCTCATACGCTTTTTCCAAGGTATCATATTGCCCTGCATCCTGACGTCTGGAATGACGATAATAGGTCAGGCGCAATGTAAGGAAAGGCGCACTAAGTGGATTGGCTGCTATGTTACTGGAACAATCATGGGCAGCACATTGAGCCGATTTTATCCTGCCTTCGCTATCGACACTATGGGCTGGCAGTGGGGCTTTATATCCTGTGCAGGGCTACTACTTTTAGCCTTGCTCATCATGGCGCATGAAAAACACGTTAACACCATTACCGCAACGACTAACAATGATGACGAAAAAATATTTTATTTAACACAACTTAGGCACGCACTGTCTGATAAAACGCTTATAATGATCTACAGCATAGGCTTCGGGATTTTATTTACACAAAGCTCGGTCTTTACTGCTTTAGGCATCGCACTATCTTATCCCCCCTACAGTAAAACGGCTGGAGAAATAGGGCTTATCTATCTAGCCTGTTTACCTGCAATAATTGCAGTTATCACCGTACCAACGATGTATACATCTAAGAACGAGACGCTGCTCTTTATAATTTTACTGGCATTGCTTTGGGGTTCTATGCTTCTAATGACGAAGAATTATTACCTGGTCATTTTTAGTGTACTTCTCTTCTCAATAGCTACCTATCTATTGCAAGCTTTAACGACGGCAATGCTAAGCCAAGTGCGTAAAGTACCGGTCAACTTTGCCAGCGGTGTATACCTTTTCTTTTACTACGGAGGAGGAGCGCTAGGGGCAATATGTTCCGCGACGCTTTATAGCGCCGGGGGCTGGGCGGGGGTAACAATCGCTATTATGATGGTTCACGCCTTAATATTGGCACTATTACTATGGTTAACAGCCGCTTTCAATAAAAAGAAGCCCTGCACCATATCGCATTAATATCCGTTCAAACAATATCAGTCGAGTATAGGAATACACGGGCAATGTAGCACAGATGGGAGCCTGGCGTGACGCAACGGCCCCACGCCAGGCCCCGCCATCAAAGTGCCCCTTAAGGCGCTTCGCGATGCAGTTTTAACGACGCGTACACGCCAGCATATCCACCAGCCGCTGGCAGAGCGCATCCAGTTTTTTGCTATTGGCTTCTTCGATAAACGTGCCCGCTTCATCAAAAGCGGTGTGCGCTTTGGAGAGCGACATGGGCTGGGGCAGTACGATCAAGCCTAGATTGGCGAGCAACTGTTGGGCCAGCGGCATCGCACGAATGCCGCCTAACCCACCAGGCGAGGCCGACACCAGCGCAGCCCACTTGCCTGAATAAAGTGCCAGGCCCGGCGTGTCTTCATAAGGGCGAGACAGCCAGTCCAGCGTGTTCTTCAAAAGCGGGGTGATAAAGCCGTTGTATTCCGGCGAGGCGATAAACAGCGCTTGGTGATCAGCCAGCAGTTCGCGCAGTTTAAGCACGTTCTCCGGAACGCCTTGGGTTTCAATATCTTCATCAAACAGAGGGCACGGGTAGTCTTTCAAATCCACAAACGTGGCCACGCCGCCCAATGCCTCAATGCGCTTGGCAACCAGCCGCGCCAACTGTTTGTTGTGTGAATCCTGGCGGCTGCTTCCAGCAAATACTAATACCTTGGGTACTACGCTCATTCGATTGGGCTCCTTAGTAACAGGCTATTTAGGGTTCGACAGGCTCATGCGGCCCGCCAGGCATCTGGTCAATAAACGTGTTGATAGCGCTAAACAAGGCCTCGCGAATCGGCTCTGCTTCGTTAACTAAATGGTGGCGTGCTTCCGGATGGTAGTGAATCTCGGCAGCGGTAAATTTTTGTGCTAAAACGGTCAGGTTCCACTGCCAATCAACCGTTAAATCCTGCTCACCCTGCAAAATCAATGTTGGCACGTCGACAGACTCAAGCGCTAGCAGGCGTGGCATCCAGCGCCGCATGGCACTTACCCACGCCACACTTAAGCGCTCGGGCTGCAGTGGGTCGTGATCACGCAGAAATTCGGTAAACGCTTCGTCGGTTGAGTTGGGCCGAAATTTACGCGGAATATCCTTTAAGAACGGGCTAGCGATAAGGTGCATCCAACTCGCCTGAGTCCACCGCCAAGGGCGTACCAACGGCGCGAGCAGCACTAGGCCATCCCAACCGGCCTCTTCGCGCCGGGTGAGCGCGTCGGTTGCAAGAATCGCACCCCCGGTACTCTGCCCAACACCCAACCACGGCCTGGGAGCTATGCCTAGCGTGATCAGGGTGTTTTGCATGTAGGTAAGGCAGTGCTGATAGTCGTCAAAATCTTCAATTTCTGCGCGCGGGCCGCTCGAAAGCCCATGACCCGGCAGGTCCCATAGCACTACCCGCCAGCCCTTGGCCAACAGGTGCGTTAACAGGTGACGATAAAGGCCTAAATGGTCAAAGTAGCCGTGCACCACAAAGGCTGTGCCTGATGGATTGGGTGGGCTCCATACCTGGCACCACAAGGCAAAGCGGCCGGTATCGATAAAGCCTGCATGTACCTCATCGGTGCTTTCAAAGAGTGCTTCCAGACCATAATGCAGAAAATAGCCCTTCACGACGTCCCACAGCGCTTCACCCGGCACTAATCGGGAAAAGACTGATTCGCCTGCCGTTTGCCGAAACAAACTTTCCATCTGTTGGAAATCCTGCATCCAAACCTCTCTATGAGCGCCCTGTTTTCTTATCATTTGGTCGAGCATTGTGCCGCTTTAACGTCTACGCTGTTTACATGCCTGCACAGTTGTGGAAGTATTTTCCATAAATGTATTTTGCGCTTATTTTACTCTGGCCGTGGCCATTCACCACCCACGGGCACCTTCACAGGAGAAACCCCATGAGCGAGCGTATCACGCGCCACCGTTTGCAGGTGGCCACCGAGCTGGACCGCTTTATTAACGAGCAGGCACTACCTGGCACGGGCGTTGATGAAAGCGCCTTCTGGGCCGGTGTCGATGCCCTGTTCCATGATCTGACCCCAAAAAATAAACAATTGCTAGCAGAGCGTGATGCGCTGCAAGAAAAAATTGATGCATGGCATCGTGAGAACCCCGGCCCCGTTAGCGACATGCCAGCCTACCGGGCGTTTTTGAAAGAGATCGGCTACCTGGCCGACCTGCCTTCCAACGTAAAAGCGACCACCGCCAATGTCGACCGCGAAGTTGCCATACAGGCAGGTCCACAGTTGGTGGTGCCGGTAAGTAACGCCCGCTATGCCCTGAATGCGGCGAATGCGCGCTGGGGCAGTCTTTATGACGCGCTCTACGGCACCGACGCTATTTCCGAGGAAGACGGCGCGGAAAAAGGCACACGCTTTAACCCCAAGCGCGGCGCTAAAGTCATTGCCTATGCGCGAGGCGTTCTGGACCGTGCGGCGCCCTTGGCCACCGGTTCCCACCGCGACGCAGTTAAATACGCGATTCGTGACGGTCATTTGGTCGTTACGCTGGAAGGCGGCCGGGAAACAGGCCTAAAAGATTCCGGCAAGCTGATTGGCTTTACCGGTGAAACGTCCGCTCCTGAGACGATTCTGCTAGCCAATAATGGCCTGCACCTGGAAATCCAGATCGATGCCAGTCACGCCATTGGCAAAACTGACCCGGCGGGCGTAAAAGACGTCGTCGTTGAAGCCGCGCTCACCACCATTATGGACTGCGAAGACTCCGTGGCTGCCGTGGATGCCGAAGACAAGGTAGGCGTTTATAGCAACTGGCTCGGCCTGATGAAGGGCGATCTGGAAGAGAACATCGACAAGGGCGGTAAAACCTTCGCCCGTAAGCTGCACGCTGACCGCACCTGGAACACCACCGAAGGCGGCAAGGTGACCCTACCCGGCCGTTCGCTGATGTTTGTGCGTAATGTGGGCCATTTGATGACCACGCCCGCGATTCTGGATGAGGAGGGCAACGAGTTGCCGGAAGGTATTCTCGATGCCGTGGTTACCTCGCTGCTGGCCCTGCACGATCTTAAAAAAGATGCCGACCAGCCGCGTAACTCGCGCACCGGATCGGTGTATATCGTCAAGCCGAAGATGCATGGTCCTGCCGAGGCTGCATTTGCCAACGAACTGTTTGGCCGCGTAGAAGATATCCTTGGCATGAGCCGCGACACCCTAAAGATGGGCATCATGGACGAAGAGCGCCGCACCACGGTCAACCTCAAGGCGTGTATTGCCGAGGCCTCTTCACGCGTGGCGTTCATCAACACCGGCTTCCTGGACCGCACCGGCGATGAGATGCACACCGCCATGGAAGCAGGCCCCATGGTCCGCAAGGGCGACATGAAATCCGCCGCGTGGATTACCGCCTACGAGAAGAGCAACGTACAAGTAGGCCTTGCTTGCGGTCTACGCGGTCGCGCCCAGATCGGTAAAGGCATGTGGGCTATGCCCGATTTAATGCACAACATGCTGGAACAGAAAATCGGCCATCCAAAAGCCGGTGCCAACACCGCTTGGGTACCTTCACCCACGGCCGCTACCCTACATGCGTTGCACTATCATCAGGTAAATGTCACCGACGTTCAGCGCGAGCTTGAAGCGCTGGGCGAGCCCGACTTCCTGGACGACTTACTCAGCGTCCCAGTGGCGGAAAACCCTAACTGGTCAGATGACGAGATTCAGCAAGAGCTGGATAACAACTGCCAAGGCATTCTGGGTTACGTGGTGCGCTGGGTAGAGCACGGCGTGGGCTGCTCCAAAGTGCCGGATATTCACGATGTAGGCCTGATGGAAGACCGCGCCACGCTACGCATCTCCAGCCAGCATATTGCCAACTGGCTGCATCACGGCATTGTCGATGCGCCGCGCGTAGAGGAAACCCTCAAACGCATGGCGAAAGTGGTCGATGAGCAAAACGCAGGCGACCCCACTTACACCGCGATGAGCAGTCACTTTGAGGACTCCACCGCGTTCAAAGCCGCCTCTGACCTGATCTTCAAAGGCCGCGTACAACCGTCGGGCTACACCGAGCCGCTGCTTCACGAGTGGCGCCAGGTGCATAAAGCGAAGTAAATTCGTTTTATGGTACAACTAGCCCTAAGGCATATGCCTTGGGGCTTTTTTTATGAAGGACAACAACAATGACCATCATGACTGTCGAACAGATCGAGCACTTTCTGGATGAGGTGTTTCCCCAGCGAATGGGCAGAGTTGAAAGCGTAGGCGAGATGTGTGCCACGATGCGCTTAACGGTAGGTTATGAACACCTGCGCCCTGGCCCCCGAGTAAGCGGCCCTACGATGATGGGCTTTGCCGATGTGGCGCTGTATGTGGCGATCCTTGCTCAAATCGGCCCTGAACCCATGGCGGTGACCAGCGACTTAAACTGTCACTTCCTGCGCGCAGCTTCAGGCGAACACGACATTATCGCCCACGCTAAACTGATCAAGCTGGGCCGCCGTTTAGCGGTGGGTGAAGTGCAGATATTCTCCGCAGCCGATGAACGCCGCCCAGTTGTGCACGTCACCGCAAGCTATGCCTTGCCCGCTACGTAGCAGCCGACAAACGGGGTAAGCAGCGACCGTAGAGAATAGCTTGCAAAAAAACGCCCCGGGCCCTGGCTATCAAGAAGCCAGGGCCCGGGGCGTTTTGGCGGCTAGAACGCTTAGTAAGCGGCTTCTGGCTCGTAGTACTCTTCTACATTGTCGAGGGTGATCAGGTCAGCGTTAAGGATGAGCCGTGAAGGTACGCCGTGGTACATATCGCCCAGATGCTCGCCTTTCACGCCGTGTACCGCTAGCGCCATGGCAGAGGCAATCATGTTCGGCGGATAGGTAACGGTGCCTTTAACCATCGGGTGCTCGTCACGGATCATTTCAATCACGCGCTGAGAACCGCCACCGCCCACAATCAGTTGGATATCGTCGCGGTTGTTTTCATCAACCGCCTGAAGCGCCGAGATCAATACGTCATCGTCACCCGCCCAAATGGCATCTACTTCCGGGTTACTGCCCAGCAGGTCTTCCGTTACGCTAAGCGCCTGCTGTGGGTTCCAGTTGGTCGTTTGAGAGGTCAGGATATTGATGTTGGGGTAGTTTTCCATCACCCGGTTAAAGGCATCGACACGCTGGCTGTTGATGGGGATGGGCGGGCCTTCCAGCACCAGAATATTGCCCTCGCCGCCCAACTCTTCAGCGATATAACGCGCGGCGTGCTCGCCTAAGCCTGAGTTATCGCCCGCAATAAAGACGTTTTGCGCAGGCGTTTCAAGCTCGCGGTCCACCACAACGGTATAGATGCCTTCATCGTAGGCTTCAGAAATAACCGCCTGAAGCGTTGCCGGGTCGTGGGGAAGAATGACCAGCGCATCCAGGTTGCGGATCATCAAATCTTCCACGTTAGAGACCTGGGCCGTGCCGGAGTTGGCGGAAAGTACCGTAAAACTGACATCCGGATACTCCTCACTTAGGTCGTTGGCGGCTTGCTGTGCCCACCATAAAAGGCCTGCGGTCCAGCCATGGTCAGCGGACGGCACGGTGATGCCAATATGGTAGTCATCGGCCAGCGCCAGGCTGGACGTACTCGCTATGGCCGTTGCCAGCGCGACAGTCTTGAAAAGGCGTGATAGTGTCATTGTTATTGCTCCCTTTCTAACGTACATCGTGGATGGGCGAGCCAACCCCGCCCAGTGTGATCGTCGGCCCTGTTTGGGCATAGCGACCGAAAAGACCGTTTTTAACGTCCGCTTTTACAAGTCAGGCACGCTTGTACTGCAGCAGTACCGCCAGCAAAATGACGCCGCCCTTGACCAGCCCCTGCAAATAAGGGGAAACGCCGGTCAGGTTAAGCATATTGTTGATAATGCCTAGAATCAGCGCGCCGATGACCGTGCCCCATATCGAGCCGCGCCCACCGGAAAGCGCCGTGCCTCCTATGACAACGGCGGCAATAGCATCCAACTCATAAAAGTAGCCCGCATCACTCGGGCTTACCGAGTTGAGCCGCGAGGTCAGCATGATGGCCGAAAGCCCCACGCAAATGCCCGCAATCACAAAGGTGGAGAGCACAATGCGCTCAACCCGGATGCCCGAATAGCGTGCTACCTGAGGATTAGCGCCCACCGCGCACACATGCCGCCCGTAAGGGGTATGAAACAGCAACACATGAGCGATGATCGCCAAACCAAAGAACACGATCACCGGAACCGGAATGCCCAGCAAAAAGCCGCCGCCCACGCTTGAGAAGTGCGGATTGGGGGTAGAAACCACTGCTGCATCGGTGAAGTAGAGCGCCAGCGAACGAAAAATCGACATACTGGCAAGCGTTACCACAAAGGCCGCTATGCGCCCTCGGGTGACTAACAGGCCGTTGAATAGCCCTAACAACCCGCCCGCAGCGATAGCGGCCAACAGGCCGAGAAGCACCGCCTGAATGGGGTCACTAATGCTATTGACGATATACAGGATAACCACGCCCACCAGCGCCACCATCGACCCCACCGACAGATCGATCCCGCCGGCGATAATCACAAAGGTCATGCCGATAGCGATAATGCCGGTATAGGAGACCTGGCGCATTACGTTGGAAATATTGCGCGTATTAAGAAAATATTCGCTGGCGATGGACGACACCACGAACAGCAAAATCAGCGCCACCAGCGGGGCCAGAATCGTCGCGTTAAGGGGCAGCCTGCGCAGACCTTGGCGTGCAACGCTCCCCATTGACTTGGTATTAGGCGGTTGAGCCATCTTTATTCCCCACTTGTTCACGGTTGGCGTGCTGCCGTGCGCCAGCGGCATACAGCATTATTTGTTCTTCGTTGATATCGTCACCGTTAAGCTCAACGGCTATTTGCCCCTCACGAATCACTAACACCCGATCCGCAATACCAATGACCTCTTCAAGCTCAGAGGAGATCACGACAACAGCTTTATTTTGTTCGGTAAAGTCGCGAATCAACCGGTAAATCTGCTGTTTAGCGCTGATGTCGATGCCGCGGGTGGGCTCATCGAGCATCAGGATCTCGGGCTCGATATCGAGTAGCTTCGAGAAGTAAACCTTCTGTTGGTTACCACCGCTCAACAGGCTCACCGGCGCCGCGAGGTTGGATGCCTTGATGGCCAAGCGCTGCTGGTAATGTTCAGCTTGACGCCGTTCAGCGCGATGCTTGATAAACCCGCGCACATAGCGTTTCAGGCTAAGGGCGGTAATGTTCTGCATGACGTTAAACGAGAGAATCAGCCCCTTGCCCTGGCGGTCTTCCGACAGATACGCCAAGCCGTGGGCGTGGGCTTCGTTGGGCGAACGAAGATCAACAAGCTCGCCATCGATTAATATTTCGCCCTGCTCTTTGCGGTGCAGCCCCATGATAGTTTCAGCAATTTCGGTGCGCCCCGCACCTACCAGCCCGGCAAGTCCCAACACTTCGCCACGGCGTACTTCAAGGTTGATGTCCTTGAGCTTGCCCTTGAGGCTCAAGCCCCGCACCCACAGCGCGGGCGGCGTGTTATCAGCACGTTGCGCAAGCTTCTCAGGGTAAATTTGTGACAGCTCACGCCCGACCATTTTGCGCGCCATGTCCTCTTCATTAAGCGTCGCGGTCTCGCACAGCTCTACCTGCTGGCCGTCGCGTAAAATCAGCAGCCGATCACAGAGATCTTTGACCTCTTTTAGCTTGTGAGAAATAAACAGAATCGTGACGCCCTTGGCGACCAGCGCACGCACCACGTTAAACAGCACCGCGACTTCGCGGTCGGTCAGCACCGTGGTGGGCTCGTCCAGAATCAGCAGACGCGCGTCGTTAACCAGCACCCTGGCCACTTCTACCATCTGCTTTTGGGCAACGCTTAGCCGCTCGATGGGAAGCTCAGGGTCCAGGTCCACTTCAAGCGAGCTGAGCAGCTCTTGGGTTCGCTTACGCATACCAGCGTGGTCAAGAAAACCATGACGGCGTACTTCCTGGCCGAGAAAGACATTTTCGTAAACACGCAGCGTGGGGATTAAATTGAATTCCTGGGGGATCATCGCCACGCCGTGAGAACGCGCCGTAATCGGGTCCAATGCGCTGAATATCTGGCCATTCAGGTGAATCGTACCCACCGTTGGCGTGTAAATACCGCTGATGATCTTTAACAGCGTGGATTTTCCGGCGCCATTTTCCCCCAGAATACCCAGCACTTCGCCCGGCATAACGGAAAGGGAAATATCATTCAGTACTTGAACGGGGCCGAAGGCTTTACCGATCCCTTCAAGCGTTAAAATAGGCTCACTCATGGGGCGCCCCCGGAAACGTCCGGCGCTTTACTCAGATGCAGCGGCGTCCAGCCACCCTCCGCCTGGTGTGAGGTAATCGCCGCGGCAATAAAGCGCATGCCATCCACACCGTCTTCAATGCCGGGCAGCCAAGTGGGATACTCACCAGCCGCGTGACCATCGGCCAATGCCTGATACAGGTTGGCAAAGGCTTCAATGTAGCCTTCCGGATGCCCGCCCGGCACGCGAACGCCTTGAGCGATATTCGCACTTAGCCAGTCATCGCGCCGCGTTAAGCGCTGGCTTGGCCCATTAAGCGGTTTCAGCCACAGCTCGTTGGGCTGCTCCTGAGCCCATTGCAGGCTGGCCTTCTCGCCGATGACGCGAATGGTTAGCGCGTTTTCATAACCAGCGGCCGTCTGGCTTGCCCACAGCATGCCTCGCGCACCGCCATCGAAACGCAACAACGCCTGAACGTTATCGTCCAACGCCCGCCCCGGCACGGCTGTCACCAACTCAGCGCTGACCTCACTGACGCGCTGGCCGCTAATAAACTGGGCCAGCTGAAACGCATGCACGCCGATATCTCCCAAACAACCCGCCGCTCCCGCCTGGGTGGGGTCTAAACGCCAGGCGGCTTGACGGTTATCGGCTTTCGGGGGTTCGCTTAACCACTCCTGAATATATTCGACCTGCACATGGCGAAGCTGCCCCAGCGCGCCCTGGGCAATCAGTTCACGGGCATGCTGAACCAGTGGGTAACCCGCATAGTTGTGCATTAATACAAAGTGGCGAGCGCTTTTCTCAGCCGCTTGCGCCAGCTGCTCGGTTTCCTCAACGCTGAGCGTCATGGGTTTTTCACACACCACGTGAAAGCCCGCTTCCAGGCTTGCCAGCGCCGCCGGGTAATGCAGATGGTTGGGCGTGACAATCGCCACAACCTGGGCGCCATCTTCACGAGCCGCTTCGCCTGCCAACAGTGCTGCGTAGTCGGCATAGCAGCGCTGCTCATCTATACCTAACTCGTTGGCGGTCGCCAGGTTGCGCGCGGCCTGGGATGAAAAAGCCCCGGCCACCAGCTCAAAGCGGTCGTCCAGGCGCGCCGCCATACGGTGCACACCGCCGATAAAGGCGCCCTGGCCGCCGCCTATCATGGCGAGGCGAAGTCTGCGTGGCGTGTTATTGATTATTGTCATGAAGTAATCCCTGAGCGTTAATTTAACCGAGGCCCAGCAGCGTGCGGTTGGCCTGGCGATCCGTTCCGGCATCGGCAAAATCATCAAACGCGCGGTCGGTCACCTGAATGATGTGCTCGTTCACGAACGTGACGCCTTCCGCCGCGCCCTGCTCAGGATGTTTGATCGCGCACTCCCACTCGATGACTGCCCAGCCATCAAAATCGTACTGCGCCAGTTTCGAGAACACCGCTTTGAAATCCACCTGCCCGTCGCCCAAGGAGCGAAAGCGGCCTGCCCGCTCGACCCAAGAAGTGTAGCCGCCGTAAACGCCCTGCTGGGCGGTAGGATGAAACTCGGCATCCTTGACATGAAACATGCGGATATAGGGGTGATAGCGGTCAAGAAAGGCAAGGTGATCAAGCTGCTGGAGCACCAAATGCGAAGGGTCATACAGCATGCAGCAGCGCGGGTGATGGTCCACTGCGGCTAAAAAACGCTCAAAGGTCGCGCCATCGTGCAGGTCTTCACCGGGATGTATCTCAAAACATAAGTCCACACCCGCCGCATCGAAGGCATCCAGAATAGGGCGCCAGCGTTTGGCAAGCTCGGCAAAACCATCTTCAACCAGCCCTGCGGGGCGCTGCGGCCAAGGGTAAAGAAACGGCCAAAGCAGCGAGCCGGAGAACGTGGCATGGGCCTTCAAACCCAGATTGGCGCTGGCCTGGGCAGCAAGCTTTAGCTGTTCGACAGCCCAGGCTTGGCGCGCGACCGGGTCGCCGTGCAGTTCAGCCGGGGCGAAGCCATCAAACAGGCTGTCATAAACCGGATGCACGGCCACCAATTGGCCCTGCAAATGCGTCGAAAGCTCGCAAATTTCCAAGTCATATTGCGCTAGAAGCGCCTGGACTTCCTGGCAATACGCTTGGCTTTCTGCTGCTCGCTCCAGATCAAAAAACCGCTTATCCAGCGTGGGCATTTGCAGCGCTTTAAAGCCCAGCTCCGATGCCCAGCGAGCAATATTCTCCAGGCTATCGAAAGGCGGCTCGTCACCAATGTACTGGGCTAGAAAGAGCGCGGGCCCTTTAAGGGTCTTCATCATCGACCTCATTTGTTTTGTTGTTTTAGCGTCAGCAATCAGTGCTGAAAGACACAATGTAATGGATTACATTTCAGCAGAGCAACGTACATCGGTCAAGCGCGTCAAAAAGGGGGTATAAAATGGATAACGCACTGCTGTAAAAGGGCTTTAAATCTTAAACCTCTCGGTAAGCGCTTATGTTTTAGACTAAAGAATAAATAAAAAGAGGGAATAAATAGCCGCATAATTAACGCGCTAATAGTAAGGATGCGTTTAAATGTTGTGGCTAACACTGCTAAAATTTGGATGTAAACATTTACATTTTGGTTAGTAGCGCGCCAACATTGTCTTTAACCGCCCGCCTTCAGGCGCGTTTTTCAGGACCATCGTTCAATGCTTAACACCCAGGTAACGAGCAAACAGCCGCATAGCGTGCCGACGATTAAAGACGTGGCGAAAGCCGCGGGCTGTTCGACAGCGACCGTGTCACGCGCCCTGGCAACGCCTGAAAAAGTCAGCGATGCCACTCGCAAGCGGGTGAATCAAGCAATTGCTCAGGTGGGCTATTCGCCCAACATTGCCGCGCGCAACTTGCGCCGCGCGGAGTCCAAAACCATCGTGGCGCTCTTGCCGGATATTTCGAATCCGTTCTTCTCCGAAATTATTAGCGGCATGGAGGATGTTGCCCATCAGGCGGGTTATCAGATACTGATTGGCGACTGCGAACACGACCCTATGCGCGCAGAGGCCTACTTTCGGCTACTTTCCACCAATCAGGCCGACGGTATTGTGCTGCTAACCTCCGAGATCCCCAAGGCGCTGGTCAAGCAAGCGGATAAGCAGGCGGACTTTCCGTTGGTCATGGCGTGTGAATTTTTTAGCGATATCGATCTTCCACTGATTGCTATCGACAACCATCAAGCCAGCTGTCAGGCGATTGATTACCTGGTGTCGCTCGGCCACCGACGTATTGCCACGCTTTCCGGCCCGGCGAACAATCCTATTTGCCAGGAAAGAAATCGCGGCTACCGCGATACGCTCGCGGCCCATCAGTTGAGCAATGAAGCACGTATTGCAGAGGGTAACTTTGGCTTTCGCTCCGGGTATCAGCAGGGGCTAGCCCTGCTGGAGGGGAAAACGCCCCGACCCACCGCAATTTTTTGTCATAGTGACGAGATGGCGGTTGGTGTGCTGAAAGCCGCCCGCCAGTTGGGTATTAGCGTGCCCGACCAGCTGTCGGTTGTCGGCTTCGATAATATCGGCCTGAGTGAATACTGCGACCCGGAACTGACGACCATTAGCCAGCCGCGCAATGAAATCGGCCAGCAGGCCATGCAGTTGCTGCTCCACCTTTTGCGCGGCGAGCAGCCCATTCGGCATCAGACGCTAAGTAGTCACTTGATCGTGCGTAAAAGCACTGGGCGGCTTAAAGGTCAGCCGTAAAAAGTCTACCGGGGCTTCTTGATTAAGGGCTTCTGATCACCGCTACCGCCAGCATCAGCCACCCGGCAATCAGTAAAACGCCACCAATAGGCGTCACGATGCCTGCATTCAAACCGGCCATCGCCATGGCATAAAGCGAGCCGGAGAAGCCCACGATTCCCAAGCCCCACAGCGCAACTGGCCACTGCCAGCCCTTGAAACCGAACACACGCTGACCGACCAGTACCGCCATTATCGCCAGTGTGTGCCAGGCCTGGTAGCGCACGCCGGTTTCGGCCGCGTGCACCAACTCCGCCGATACTCGCGCGGCCAGACCATGAGCAGCATACGCGCCCACCATGACCGTGATAGCTCCAGAGAGCGCTACCAGGCACCAAATGATTCGTTCGCTACGTTGCATTATTGCTCCTTTCAAGGTGTTAGCGCGCCTGTGTAAGCACGCGTACGACTCGGCATACCTTGCGCCGCAGGAAACCGCTACAATAGAGGCACTTTTTGGTATTTCGCTAGGGTTAGCCCTAACTCTTATAGACCCCATGCCTCGATAGACGAGACGCCCTTATGCAAATTCAACTCAATGGCGAGCCTTACGCGCTGGAAGCGGGCCTGACGGCTGCGGATCTAATCGATCAATTGGCGCTTACGGGTCGGCGGGTCGCGGTAGAGATCAACGAAGAGATTGTGCCACGCAGCCAGCTAGCGATCACTCCCTTGGCCGAGGATGACCAGGTTGAAGTGGTGCACGCCATTGGCGGTGGCTAGCCCGCAGCTCTCATGATTCTTCCACTGGCTACGCCCTATTTCTTGCGCTTTATCCAGGATTCGCTATGACACTTCAAAACGATGCGCCGTTTACTATCGCCGGACGTAATTTTAGTTCTCGCCTGCTGGTCGGCACCGGCAAATATAAAGACTTCGACGAGACCGGTGCGGCGATTGCCGAAAGCGGCGCCGAGATTGTGACCTTTGCCGTACGCCGTACCAACCTAGGCCAGGAAGCCGGACCCAACCTGCTCGACGTGATTTCGCCGTCGCGCTATACCCTGCTGCCCAACACGGCAGGCTGCTACACCGCCAAAGACGCCGTGCGCACTTGTCGCCTGGCCCGCGAACTGCTGGATGGCCACAAGTTGGTCAAACTGGAAGTACTGGGCGATGAGACCACGCTTTACCCCAATGTCGTCGAAACGTTAAAGGCTGCCGAAACGCTGTTGGCCGATGGCTTTGACGTCATGGTGTACACCAGCGACGACCCCATTGTGGCACGTGAGCTTGAAGCCATGGGTTGCTGCGCCATCATGCCGCTGGGCTCGCTGATTGGTTCAGGCCACGGCATTCAGAACCCACACAACGTGCGCCTGATTGTGGAACAAAGCAGCGTACCGGTGCTGGTGGATGCCGGTATCGGCACGGCGTCCGACGCGGCCATGGCCATGGAACTGGGTTGTGATGGCGTGCTGTTGAATACCGCCATTGCCCACGCTCGTGAACCGCTGCGCATGGCGCGCGCTATGAAGAGCGCCGTAGAAGCCGGGCGCGATGCTTTCCTGGCCGGGCGCATGCCGCGCCGCCAAACGGCAGACCCTTCATCACCTTTTGCTGGCCGCATTAACGGTTAAGAGATCTTATGACTGATATTAAAAGTACCGACGAGTCCTCAACCGGGCCAGAAAGCGCTGAAGCGCCGCTGCATCGTCGCGGTATTAAAAGCTATGTAATCCGTGCTGGGCGCATGACTCAAGCCCAGAACCGGGGCCTTGAAGACGTATGGCCACGCTTTGGCCTAACGATTGACGACGGCCTGCAGGACCTGACCGCACTATTTGGCCGGGAAGCCCCCCGCGTGGTTGAAATCGGTTTTGGCATGGGTAATTCGTTGATCGAGCAGGCCGAAACCCACCCGGACACCGACTTTATCGGTATCGAAGTACATTCGCCGGGCGTCGGCAAGCTGCTGGATGAAGTGGACAAGCGCGGCCTGACCAACCTGCGCATCTACAAGGAAGACGCGCTGGCCGTACTGGAGAAGTGCCTGCCGGAAGGCTCAATCGACACCGTGCAGCTGTTTTTCCCCGACCCTTGGCCGAAGAAAAAGCACCACAAGCGGCGCATTGTGCAGCCCGCGTTTGTCGAACTGATTCGTACACGCTTAAAACCCGGCGGCACCTTCCACATGGCGACCGACTGGGAAGCGTATGCCGAATGGATGGCCGAGGTAATGGAAGCCGCTCCCGGCTACGCCAACACAGCCGATGCCGACACGGCGCCCTATGTACCCCGCCCCGCCTTCCGCCCACTGACCAAGTTTGAAGCCCGTGGCGAGAAGTTGGGCCACGGCGTGTGGGATCTGATTTATCGGCGCGAGGCGTAAGTTACTGCTTTCGGCCACCTTCGCCTGCCAGGCGTAACATTGGGCAAGTGATGCTTCCCATAAAACGTCGGCAGGTGCCCCGCCAGTGGCTTCTCTTTGCCCTATATTTCCCTTTACTGCTTTATGTTTCCCTTTTTACATTAAGGGACGTTAATATTTCCATTTTATGCAAGCTATCGATTTCGGCGTATATTTCTTCGCAGAAGGATTCGGCTACGTTGCTTAACGGCTTGTGTTTAGATTTAAGCAAGGCAATTTCCCATTCGATGGTGGGTTCCATCGCCTTTGACACGACGGCTGTTCCCGGCAGCAGTAGTTCTGCAACAGGATCAATGACGGCGACGCCAAGTCCTCGGTCAACCAATGCACACACCCCTCGCATATGGCGCATTTCAGCCGCCATATGTCTTTTGATATTCACTGTTTGCATCATGTAATCCACACGGGCACGCAGAGGGCTATCTGCCATCAGCTCAACAAATGCCTGATTCTGCAAACTAGACAGCGATATAACGTCCTGCTCCGCGAGTGGATGGGTGCGGTGCATGATGCAGCGCGCAGAACAGCGCGCCAGACTTGTGACCTTTGCGCCGTAGGTATCCGCTTCAAGCGTAATTCCCAATGCTACGTCGCAGGTATTGTTGTCGATCATTTTAAGCAACTCTTGTAAACCTGCATCAATCAATCGCACGCCTACATTAGGGTGTTTTTGTTTAAAGCGCTTAATAACGTCGAGTAAAAAGGTATCGCAAAAAATGGGTTGAGCAGCGACGACAATACTGCCCAGCTGATTGTTGGAAATTGCATCCGCATCTTTCTGAGTATCTCGAATACTCGCCATAAGCCTTAAGACAGAGGCGTGGTATAAAAATGCTTCGGATGTGGGTGAAAGCTGATTACGCGTTCGTTTAAATAATGCAAAACCCAACGCTTCCTCAAGCCCAGTAAGTAATCGACTCACCATTGACTGGCTAATGCCCAACATCTCTGCAGCCGCCTTGGTGGTGCCGTGCTTCATAAATGCATCAAATGCTTCAATCTCTTTTATTTTCATTATCTTGAACTCACTCTAAAAACCTTCGCTAAATCATTAACAGATAAAAACGAACTTTATAAACCATAAGCTTGCAATTTTGGCCCACCACTAGAACATTAATGCATACTAAATAGAATCATTGAAACAAATTTCATACTTGTCTATGTTGAATAAGCTGGGTTTAAAACTGCTGCTGGCAACGCCGTTTAATAAAACTTCTAACAACTGCTGCGGAGATAAGTATGAAACTCACCCTAAGCTTAACGGCGGCAACGCTTCTCGCTGCGTCCACCGCCTATGCTCAAAGCTATCCTTCCGAACCCGTCACGCTCGTTGTTCCTTATGGCCCGGGCGGCGCTTCTGACCTTGCGGGCCGGGCCTTGGCGGAGTCTGCGCGCGAATATCTAGGCCAGCCTGTCACCGTCGTCAATCAGGCCGGCGCCGGTGGAATGACCGGCGCTCGCGATGTGACACAGGCCGAGGCCGATGGTTACACCCTGCTGTTGGCCCGCGTCGGCATGGCGCTGTCACCGGCGGTCAATGAAAACAGCAGTGTTGACTGGGATGAGTACACGTTTATCAGCCCACTTGAAGCCACTCCCATGATTCTGGCCGTGGCCGATGACTCCCCCTACGAAAACGTTGAGGATCTGCTGGAAGGCATCGAAAACAACCCTGGAGCAATGAGCTACGCCGCTTCTGGCGCCACCGCCATTGATGGTTTTACGGTGCAATCACTGCTTGCTGATGCGGGAATGGACCCATTGACGGCGGCAACATTGATTCCTTATCGGGGCGGCGGCGAGCTGGCAACGGCCCTGCTAGGTGGGCACGTTGATTTTCTCGCCATCGCGGCAGCGTCACTGATGCCGCATATCGAGAGTGGCGATATGCGCCCGTTAATGGTGTTCTCACCCGAGCGTATGGAAGCATTACCGGAAGTGCCCACCGCTGAAGAGCTGGGCTATGAGCTGGCAGGCCAGGTTATTGGCTGGAGCGCTTTGTACGGCCCGCCTGACCTGCCCGAAGAAGTGATGGATACCTGGAGCCAGGTAATGGAGCAGGTTGCCGAAGATGAGACGTGGCTCAGCCGTGCCGAAGGCCGTGGCTCGATTTCTACCATCGGCAGTGTCGATATGGAGACGTATGCAGAAGAGCAATACGAGTTCTATCGCTCCTTGGCTGAACAGTTTGGCTATCTGGAATAAATACACGCTAAACATCGCGTAACGACGGTATATATCACTTCATCGCTGGAGGGGTCATGGGTATAACACGCGGCTTGGTTATTACAGTGCTGTTCGGGATCGTGCTTTTTTTACTGATCCCCGCCTATGTGCCCCGCCCACGCTTTATTCCGGGGTTTGCACCACCGCCTGATATGTGGCCACGAACGGTTTCCATGCTGGGCATGGCGCTGGGAGTGCTGCTTGTCGGGCTATCGTTTTCCCGTAAAACCGAAGCACTCGCTGACCCTGAAGATGCCAGCGCCCTTCGCGGCGGTACACCTCTTGTCACGTTGCTCACTCGCTTCGGTTGGACAGTACTGGCCTTTGCGCTCTTTATCGGCGCGGTGACGCTATTAGGGTTCTTGTTATCGAGCATCCTGCTGTTAATGGCGATGCTGGTACTGACGGGTTATTGGCGCCACAAAATAGTGGCAACCATCGTAGCCATCATACTTCCAATGCTTCTCTACCTGTTTTTCTCCAGCGCTCTCAATACGCGTTTCCCGGTTGGTAGCCTTTTCAGGGTTCTCGGAATTTAACTGTCGCGTACAGGACTGACCACTATGCTCAACGATCTGCTGGTTGCCTTTCAGGCGGTGGCCACCTTTGAGAATTTCCTGATCATGGCCGCCGGTATCTGGGGTGGAGTGATTATTGGCGCGATTCCCGGCATGACCGGCACCATGGCCGTTACGCTGGCGCTGCCCTTCACCTTTTACATGCAGCCTATCCCGAGTATTTTGCTGCTTGTCGCGCTTTATAAAGGCTCGACCTATGGCGGCTCGGTATCGGCGATATTGATCAAAACCCCAGGTACTGCTTCAGCCGCCTGCACCACCCTTGATGGCTACCCTCTGGCCCAACAGGGAAAGGCGGGCAAAGCCCTTAACATGGCGCTCTACTCCTCATGTACCGGGGATTTTATTTCCAATCTCTCACTGTTTTTTATCGCCGCGCCACTGGCACTTCTCGCACTGCGTATCGGTCCTCCCGAATATTTCATGCTGATGATTTTTGCGCTCACTACCGTGGCGGGCGTATCCGGGCGCTCGCTACTGCTTGGGCTGGTTTCTGCATGCCTGGGGCTTTTGTTGGCCACCGTGGGTGAAGATATGTACGGCTCGTTCCGCTTTGACCTGACAGTGGATATGCAGAGCGGCTTGGCCGTGGCACCCGTGCTGATTGGCCTGTTTGCGATTCCCGAGCTTCTTAAGATTATTGTGTTTCGTCACAACCAAAACCATAAGCCCATGCAGCTGGGCGATAACCGCGTAACACGCAATGAGCTGCGCCGTTCCTTAAAAGCAATGCTCAAAGGCAGCATGATTGGGGTTGTGATGGGGGCCATTCCCGGCATTGGCCCTTCGGCGGCGGCCTTCTCCTCCTACGGCGAAGCACAGCGTAGTTCAAAGAACCGCGAAAACTTTGGTAAAGGCGAGCTGGAAGGCATCGCGGCATCAGAGTCTGCCAATAATGGCTGCTGTGGCTCCACCATGATTCCATTGCTAGCACTAGGCGTACCGGGTGACGTGATTACAGGCGTAATGCTGGGCGCTTTTATGATTCACGGTATGTCGCCAGGCCCCATGCTGTTTGAGAACAACCTTCATGAAGTTTACATGCTGTTTATTGGCATGCTGTTCTCATCCATTTTGCTGTTTGGGGCCGGCAAGGCAACGATGCGCTTTTTCTCGCATATCTCACGTATTCCGCCTGGCTTGATGGCGCCGATTGTCCTCGCCCTGTGCGTATTCGGTATTTTTTCGATCTCCAACAGCATGTATGACGTCATCGTGCTGCTGGCGATGAGCGTATTTGGCTTTTTCATGTTCCTGTTCGCCATTCCCGCCGCGCCCTTTTTAATCGCGTTCATTCTTGGCCCAATGCTGGAAGAAAACCTGCGTCGCGCCCTTGCCCTATCTCGTGGTGATCCCAGCATTCTGGTGTCATCGCCGATCACCTGGTTGTTCGCGTCTTTGGCGATATTTGTGGTGGTAGTAACGATTCGTCAGCAACTTAAAAAAGCCCAGGTTTGAGCCAACGACTCCCCTATTGCCGAGGATTTAACACCATGCAAGCTAGTACCACGCCGAACGCTCACCCGCAGTTGGCAGCTTCAATATCACACCTTGCCGACCTGATCGCTTACGACACAACGAGTGCGTACTCCAACCTCGAACTTATTGACTACATGGAGAAATTCTTCACCAATCTAGGCGCGGATGTGACGGTGTTACCGGATAAGAGCGGTGAGAAAGCCAACCTGGTCGCTCGTTTGGGCCCGGCCGACCTACCTGGCATCGTTCTCTCTGGCCATACCGACGTGGTTCCTGCCAACCCGAAGAGTTGGCTAAGTGACCCTTTCAAAATGGAGCAGCGCGGCAGCCGCCTGTTTGGTCGCGGCACCTGCGACATGAAAGGTTTTGCAGCGTGCGTCATGGCGGCAGCACCGGCGTTTGCCAACGCTGAACTACAGCGCCCCGTCTATTTCTGCTTCTCTCACGATGAAGAAGTGGGCTGCCTGGGGGCGCCCGCCATCGCACGCTATTTATCAGAACTGAAAGTACCACCGGCGTTGGCGATTATTGGTGAGCCCAGCGAAATGAAGCTGATCAACGGCCAGAAAGGCAAGATCGCCATGCGAGTGACGGTGCGCGGTGAAGGGGGGCACTCATCGTTTTCTCCCCAGCACGTCAACGCTGTCGAGTATGCCTCACGTATCATCACCATGATCGCTGAACGAGCACGACGATATGAGCAGGATGGCCCCTTCGATCACGATTTTACCGTTCCTCATGCCACCACCCTTACCACCATTATTGAAGGCGGTGTAGCAACCAACGTTACCCCCGACATGTGTAGCTTTATCTTCGAGCTGCGTAGCATTGATCAAGATGCGGCCGCCACGGATATTCAAACGCTGATCAACGATATCGAGTCGGCCCTGCTGCCCGAAATGCAGCGCCAATCATCAGATTCCGCCATTGAGTGGCAAGAGTTGTTTGCCTACCCTGCCATGGGCGATGCCACTGACAGCGAGATGTTTAAACAACTTGAACCCATTCTTCCCGAGCGTGGAGGAAAAGTGTCTTATGGCTCTGAAGGTGGCGTTTTCGAAGTTGATGGCGGTATACCTTCCGTAATACTTGGGCCTGGCTCCATTCGGCAAGCCCATAAGCCCGACGAATTTATAGAAATAGAGCAACTCAACCAATGTCTCGCTTTCTTCGATAAATTAAACGCTTGGATGAGATAATGAGGACTGAACAAGCAGTAGTGGTTATACATCCAAAACAGCCCAGAATTCGTTGAATTGATGGGTAAAGACTGCTGTAACAGGATTGATTTTATTTGACTTGGCCCCAACTGGCGGCATTACTTTAATTCACCATCCTGCACTTATTACAAAAAATAATTTACGTAATGTGCAAAAAAGAAAGCCACTCCAAAGGAGTGGCAAAAGACCGTGACTAGCAATGAGAGGGAGAAACCATGACAACAAACTGGCGGCTCGCTGTCGTGGTCTGTAGCGACTCATTAAACGCTACAAGCACAATATAATCATTATCATTTAACTCGTCAATACAAATGCGAATACTTTTTATTTATTTTTACATCTTACCCTGAGAGCTGTAACCAGAGCGGAAGCGTGAGCATGGCGAGTAGCGTTTGACCGGTGATAATGGCTGCCATTAGCTCAGCGTCACCGCCTAACTGGCGGGCCAGAATATAGGCCGAGGTTGCCGTGGGAAGTGCTGCAAACAGCAGCGCCACGTCCCGGCTAACGGTATCCAGGCCTAGCGCCCACGCCAGCACCAATACCAGCGCTGGCATTAGTAACAATTTGACGCTGTTGGTCGCTAGCAGGCCACGGTCAATGCGTAACAACGCGGCCGGGCGTAGTGCCACCCCCACGGCAACCAGCCCTAGTGGTAGCGCGGCACGCCCTAGCAGGCCGACGGTGTCCTCACTCCACCCTGGCAGGCCAATGCCGCTCAGGTTTAATCCTATGCCTGCCAGGCAGGCGAGGATCAGCGGGTTTTTCACCAGCGCCATGACGCTTTTACCCATGCTCGCACTGCCTAATGTGCCAGCAGCCACAAAACTTGCCACACACATGATGTTCACCACGGGCACCATCAGCGCTACGGCAACCGCTGCCGTGGTTGCACCTAACTCGCCATGCAATGCCGCGGCCCCCGCTACGCCTACATAGGTGTTAAAGCGCACCGCGCCTTGAAACACCGAGGTAAACGCTGCAGGCGTTAGCTGTAGCCAATGGCGAAACCACCAGATCAGTAGCCCAAAAAACGCAATGGCGCCTAATAGCACCAGGGCCAAGCGCCCTACCGGTACCTGGCTGACATCGGCGGTGGCCAGCGTTCCCACCAGCATGGCCGGGAAAAGCACAAAGTAAATTAGCCGCTCCATTTGCGGCCAAAAATCTGCACCGGGCCAGCGCCAGTAGCCCATGCCCGCTCCTAATAGAATGAGTAGGAACAGGGGCCCTAACGCAGTGGTAATACTCTCCATGGGTTTTCCTTAGTGACTGCGACATCACAGCACAACGACATCGACACGTTTACTGTTACCATGAAACGACACCCCGCCTCACGGCCTGCGTAGCGGTATTCTGCCATGAAGATACTACCTAAAACTGCTGGTTTTTCAGGTTTACAGGGACTCAAGGTGCTGATTTTAGTCACCGGTTTAGCACTGGCGATGTCTACATGGTACGTATTTTTTCATCAATATCACGATAACAGCCACGTTACCTGGTTCCCTTCCGCCGCCAGTTGCGATGTCCATGCTCACCCTTGTTCAGTCGCACTGGGCAGTGGGCGCCAGTTGACCTTTCATATTGATATCAACGGCCCTATAGAAGCGCACGCTGCTTTACCGTTGGAAGTCGATATTCAAGGCATTCCAGCCCATCAGGTCAACGTGGATTTGGTTGACCGCTATCGAGATTCGAGGATTGAGCGCTTTGTGCTGGATGCCATCACGCCAAGCCGTTTTCGTGGTCAAGGCCAAGTGGATAAAGAGGTGCAAACTGCTACGCCCTGGCGGGCACGCGTGATTCTTGAAACACCGGAGGGAGATATGGGGAGCTGGTTTGACTTTGAAGTGGTAAAGAAGAGCTAGCCAGGCAGAACTAGTCAGACAGAACCGGCATAACCGGCGCGGCTTCCAAACGGTCAAGCATACGCATGAGCGCGCTCGCCTGGACGCCTTCACGGGTATCGTGCAGCGGATTTTTCTGCCAGAGGCTTTCTGCATACCCCCACCAATCCCAGCACCCTTGCGGGTTCGACAAGCTGCTGTCAGCTTGTGGGTAAAGCACTATCTGCTGGTGGCTGGCGGCCCAATGATTCAAACCGCTATGGCTAACAAAGGTATCACCAATAGCGTTAGCGCTCATTTGGCAGCCGTGCAGCGCAATAGTGACCGGGCATGCTCCCTCTTCACATGCCGCGGGAATAAATACATACCCCGTGTCCGCTAGCCCTTTAACCGCAAACTCCGACTGATCGAAAGCGACCAGCTCTCCCGTTGCGGAAGTAGTTGTGGAAGTAGCTGCGGAAATAGAAGCGTCACGTTCGGGATATAACCAGGCAAGCATTTCTTGCGCAACATCTTCATCACAGGCCAGCACATGGCTACCACCGCCCTGGCGGCAGTTGCCCAATTCCTGCGGACCAACGGCCTCCTCCTCGCGTAGCTGGACTGGCCAGCCATGCCCCGCTGCCTGACTACGTACCCGTTGCAGTTGCTCAGGTGATGTCAGCCAGCCCAGCCACTGCTTGACCAATAGCTCAGCCAGCTCGGGCTGTACGACATCATCAGCATCGCCATACCAGATAAAGGCACGGAGCTGAGCCAGGTCTTCACGAGCACCGACCCGGTCATGCCTTTCATAACCCGCCCAACGTGCGTCTAGCCTGTCCAAGGCTGGCTGGCCTGCACGGGTTTGCATGCATTGATTAAGCGCAAGATTTAAGGAGCCCTGCGAACAGCCCCAAGGCCCTGCCGCCAGCACGCCTACACGCTAAAGCGCTCAGGCCAGGCAACCGCTAGCTGGGTTGCCATATAACCGCCTGATGAAACGCCAACGACGCTTGCCTGCTCTGACATGGCATTCAGCGCGGGCAAACGCTCAGGCGTTTCAGCCATTGCACTGGCTGCCAGCGGGCCGCTTAGCAACAACAACGCACTTAGCGTGTGAGCAACCCGCAGGGCCATAGGCATGGATTATTCAACGCCTAACAGTTCAACCCGGAACGTGAGCATTTCATTGGGGCCAATCGGGCCTTGGCCGTTTTCGCCGTAAGCCAGGTCAGCAGGGATATACAGCATCCAGCTATCGCCAACGCTCATCATCTGCAGGCCTTCCTGCCAGCCTTCAATAACTTGATTGACCTGGAAGCTAACCGACTCGCCGCGCTCAAACGAGCTGTCGAATATCGTGCCATCCAGCAGCATGCCTTCGTAATTCACCTCAACAGTGTCCTCAGGCCCGGGCGTTGCACCATCGCCCGACTCAAGCACTTCGTACTGCAGGCCAGAATTCGTCACCTCTACGCCCTCACGCTCGGCGTTTTCTGCCAGGAACTCTTCGCCTTCCTCGAGGTTTGCCTGGCCGATCTCAGCGGCTTCCTGTTCACGCGCCTCCAAAGAGCGCTCCTGGAAGGCCATAATGGCCTCAACCATTTGCTCTTCGTCGAGCGCCAACTCATTGTCCTCGAACACATCGCGCATGCCGTCGTTAAACGCATCCAGGTCAAGGTCGCCGATATCCGCTTTCATGCTTTCACCCAGCGTAACCCCAAGGCTGTAGGCAAGGCGCTGATCGTCAGTTTCAGGGGCCGCAGCAACAAACGGTGCCACTAAAAGCAGACCTGTCAGAGCCGTTGAGGAGAGCAATGTTTTCATAAAAAAGTAACCTTATTCGACGGCGCAATACGCCAGATGTTAAGTGCTTCAAAGCCTAACACCCGCTTCAGGGTGTATCTACCTGAAACGGGTGCTGTTGTTACGACTGTAGTTAAGACCGTAGTTAAGACCGTAGTTAAGACCGTAGTTAAAACCGTAGTTAAAACCATAGTTAAGACTGTAGCTACGCCTGTTACGACCTCGCTTTTACCAAGAGGTTTAACCTTGTGCAGCAATGCTTACGTCAATCGTGATGCCTACAACGAAGCTACACCACCAAGGTGGGACAATGCGCCGCACCGGCCACCCGTTGAGATACACTGCCCAGCAGCATGCTTTTTTCGCCGTTAGTGCCTTGAGCACCAATCACGATCAAATCGCACTCTCGCTTCCAGGCGAAGCGTGCAATGGTACGTGAAGGCCGACCTCCTTTAACAAAAGCACGCACGCTCGTGCTGTCCGCGCCTTGCTCAATGGCATGGTTTTTCGCGTGTATAGCGATCTCGGTGGCGTACTCTTTTAACGCATCGTCGGGAATATCCAACTGATTGGGGCGTACCATGGAAAGTGACGCCTCAAGCAGGCTGTGGTGCTTGAATACGCACAAGAAATAGAGCTCAGCGCCCGTTAGCAGATGTAACCCTACTGCTTTATCGAGCGCCTTAATGGCGCCTTTCGAGCCATCCACTGGGACTAAAATGCGGTTAAACATGCAGTTCTCCTTAATGGAAGGCTAGCGGAACGCCAGGTCGCGTAGAAACAGCGCAATCTGCGGGAACATGATGAGAAGCGCGGCCGCCAGAATGAGCATAAAGATAAACGGCGGCGTGCCTTTAATAACTTCCCAGTAAGGCCGCTTAAAGATCGCAATCGCGGTAAAGATGTCGCAGCCAAACGGTGGTGTGGCCGAGCCAATCGCCACCTGCAGGGTAATCAAGATGCCGACCAGTACCGGGTCGAGTCCTGTTGCGGCAATGGCAGGGGCAAAGATAGGCGTAAGCACGAGGATAACCACGATAGGGTCAACGAACATGCAGGCGATAAAGAAGGAGATACAAATCGCGATCAAGACACCGGTCGGCCCGGCATCATTCACGCCTACGGCTTCCAGGATCGTTTGGGGAATTTGAGCGAAGGAAATAATCCAGGAGAAGCTATTACCGACTGCTACCAGGATAAACACCACAGCGGTAATCAAGCCGGTAGATTTGGCAATCGTGTAGATATCGGCCATTTTGAGGGACCGAAACACCACAAATTCCAGCAGCACCGCATACAGCACACACGCTGCGGCAGCCTCCGTAGGGCTAAAAATACCGCCATAAATACCACCGACAATAATAACCGGGAAACCCAACGGCCAGAGCGCTTTTTGAACCGCAACGCCACGCTCTCTCCAGTTGGCTTTCGCCTCAGTCGGTACATCCTTAACGATGGCGTAGGTAATACAGTAGGCTGAAAACATCAACAGAATCAGAAGACCGGGGCCAATACCGGCGATAAACAGCTCACCAATCGATGTGCCCGACACGACCCCGTAGATAATCATGCCAATACTCGGCGGAATCAAAAAAGCGATATCGCTGGCATTAATAATCAGCGCCAGCGTAAAGGAGTCGGAGTAGCCGGCTTTAAGCATTTTGGGCCGCAACGGCGAACCCACCGCGACCACGGTTGCTTGGGTTGAACCTGAAACAGCGCCAAACAACGTACAAGAGGCCGCGGTACTGACCGCAAGCCCGCCCTTAATATGGCCGATAAACGACATTACCATCGCGATCAAACGGTTAGCCGATTGGCCGCGGGTCATAATATCGGCCGCTAAAATAAACATGGGTACCGCGATCAGTGAGGCTGGCCGTATGCCTGCCATCATTTGCTGAATCAGCGTATCCATCTGGCCGAAGCCGTTAAACATCATGTAAAAACCGATGATCGCCGCTGCAATGAGCGGCACCATCATGGGAAAGCCCAGCAGTAGCAGGGCAATCATGGTGACTATCATTATTGTCGTCATAGCTCTTTCCTCAGGATACGATGCCCTGCGTCAAACTTCAGTTTCGGTATCTTTATAACCATCGACCACACCCGTTGAGAGATACACATCCCGACTCGTGAGGTTTTTAATGGCGGTTAGCAGGTACTGAATACCCGTGATGAAAAAGCCCATCGGCACCCATAGGTAAATTATCCAGACCGGCAAACTTAACGAAGGCAGCACGCGTCCTTTGCTATACAAGTCGAGGATATAAACGATCGAGTAGTAAAACAGGAAGAACATAATGAAAGAGGTGACGAGCGAAATGCAGATCATCAACGCTTTACGCCCACCCACCGGTAAAGCGTCGTAAATTGCCGACATGCGTATATGACGCCCATGGCGCGCCGCATAGCCAATACCAGCAAACGTAATCATGATGATCAAAATGCGGTTTAATTCACCGGAGAACATGATGCTATTGCCAAATACAAAGCGGGCAATCACATTGGTGACCGTATTCAGCGCCATTAGCAAAACCCCTAGCGCCAATATCACTGACTCGATTTTGCTAATTGCAGTGTCGATCACTCCCAACACGCCGGGTAAACCAGAATGATAGCTCTTTTCGGATTCTTCATCGGTCATGGCCGGACTCCTTTTTAACGGCATGTTTAGCGGCATGACGATGGCTAGCAACGGCCAATAACATGCTAGTCATCAAGGTTATTCCACGTTCAAAGTTGAAGGGTGAGAGAGCAGTACCGACATACGTTTAGCGTAGGGGGTACTCAAGCTTTTCGCCTTTTGTATGGGGCTACTATCCACCAACGTTGCTCCCCTTAAAGGTATCGATAAACAATAGAAAAGGGGCAGCCGTGGCTGCCCCTGATATGAGTCACCCTTTCTGCCTTAAACGGCAACTCAACATTACGGGTTTGTGGCTTCCAGGTCGGCTTTGAACTGCTCCAGCAGTTCAGCGCCACCCTCACCCGTCATTTCGAGGAAGGCTTCTTCCACTTGTGGCGCCCGTTCACGGAACATCTGAATCTGCTCTTCGTTCAGACGCGTAACGGTCACATCGCTAGAAGCCGCCTGGATTTTCTCCAGCGCTTCGTCGGCCAAGCCCTGGATGTGCTCCATGGTTTGGTCATAAGCAGCTTCAGAGGCATCTTGAACCAGCTGCTGGTCTTCTTCAGAAAGATCTGAATAGAAGTCCTGGTTCGCCATCATGGCGGTGGTGAACCAGCCATGGCCGGTAAACGTCAGGTGCGGAGAGACTTCATAGAGACCGCCCGACTCGATCCAGAAGATCGGGTTTTCCTGGCCGTCAAGAATCCCGGTTTGCAGACCACCGTACACTTCACCCCACGGCAGCGGAGTGGGTGTTGCACCAAACGCGCTGTAGGTTTCTGACAACAGCGGGTTGGTCATGGTACGGATTTTCTTGTTCTGCAGATCCTCGGGCGAGCTGACCGGCTCATCGGTGGTAATCACCATTTCGCCTTCTGGGTACATCTTAAGAAGTTCAAGCCCCTGCTCAGCGTAAAGCTCGGGGAACATCTCGTTAATCGCTTCGCTTTCGTCGAAGAACGTTAGCACCGTATCTTGATCGGTAGGCAGAAGGTAAGGAATAAAGAAAATCTGAGCTTCTGGAATCAGCGCGCCGGTAAAGCCCGGTGACTGGTTAACAAACTGGAGAATGCCGTTTTGAGTCTGCTCCATGATGTCGTCAGACTCGCCCAGTTCGCCAAAGCGATAAACCTGAACGGTGTGGTCGGAATTATCTTCGATATACTCTTTGAATGCGTAGGCGAACACATCCTGTACATCACCTTCGTACTCTTCGTGAGCGTAGCGCCAGTTGTCTGCCTGGGCAGCCGCGGTCATGCCCAGCAACAGTGCGCCAACGCTAGCCGTCGTTACTAACTTGCTTGCCTTCATGCGATGTTCCCCTTGCAGTGGTAAGCGCGCCGTACGAGTGCGCAAAAATTCTGCCTTTGTTTTTTTACATTCGCTTTTTAACATTCGCTGACACGCAAAAACGTTATCCATTGCTGTGGGTCAGCGGACGCATAACGAAAGATTATTCAAAAGCAGCTTATTTTCAGGCTAGCGCGGTGACTCGAAGTGGTCAAGCCGGGCTGCCAGGGTTTGCCAAGCGTTAACCACGCTTTCGCGCGCGCTTGGCTCACCCTGACAACCTTTGTCAAGTTCGGCAAAAAACAGCTTATCTTGCAGCCATTTCTCGCTATCGTTCGAAAACAACGCGCAGTTTGTTAATCGCTGGTCGCTGTCAGAATTTTCGATCGCCCACCTTTGCCAACGTTGAAGGTTTTCACGTTCGGCCTGCAGCTCAGCCTGCTGAATCGTTTTACGCAGAGCGGAAACAGAGGCGCTGTGTCGTGCCTGGGGCTTTAACGTGCGGCGTAAATGACGCAGCACTTCTGTGGTCTCACGCTGCCATAGCTGACGCCGCTCACGCTGTGGCGCCAGCGCTTCTGGGCGTGCTTCAAGCCCATTCACAAACAGCCAGCCGTGAAATAACAGCTCGCACACATCGACGCCTAATGTGTCCTGTAGCGTCAGGCAGGCGTCTTCAACGCCGGGGGCTTTATAAAACGAGAGGGCAAAATCCCATAATGGCATCTGCTCCAGGCGGCGCAATCGGTTAGAATCGAGCATTGGTTTACCCACTTTTCATTGGGAGAGAGCATGATCGCACTGCGCCAAGTCGCCCTGCAACGCGGCACGCAAACGCTACTCGAGAACGCCGACTTGACCCTGCACGACGGTATCAAGGCGGGTATTATCGGGGCAAACGGCGCTGGTAAATCGAGCCTTTTCAAGCTCCTGCTGGGTGAATTAGGCCCCGACCAGGGCGATGTTGAAATGAGCGGTGGGCAACGCATCGCACATATGGCCCAGGAAGTTGAAGCGCTTGATCGGCCAATTATCGAATATGTGCTGGATGGCGATAAGGCCCTGCGCCAAGCTGAAGCCGAACTGCTCGCCGCCCAGGAGGCGGGCGAAGCGCACCGCGAAGCCGAGCTTCACGGGCTAATCGAAACCCTGGATGGCTACCGTGCAGAGTCTCGCGCCGCCCAGTTACTGGTTGGGCTTGGCTTTTTCCAGCCAGATCTTTCCCGTCCGCTTTCCGACTTTTCAGGCGGCTGGCGAATGCGCGTTAACCTGGCGCGTACGCTGTTTATGCCCTCTGACTTATTGCTGCTGGATGAGCCCACCAACCACCTGGACCTCGACGCGCTGCTGTGGCTGGAGCAGTGGCTAAGCCGCTACCCAGGCACCCTGCTGCTGATTTCCCACGACCGCGATTTTCTGGATGCAGTATGTGACCACATTGTGCACATGTACCACCAGACGCTTGAGCTTTATCGGGGCAACTACTCTCTCTTTGAGCGAACGCGAGCCGAGAAGCTAGCCCTGCAACAAGCCGAAGCCGCCAAGCAGCAGGCCCGCCGCGAAGAGATTGAGCGCTTTATTGCACGCTTCAAAGCTCAGGCAACCAAAGCGAAGCAGGCGCAAAGCCGGGTAAAAATGCTGGAGCGTATGGAAGATATTGCCATCGCCCACGTCGATTCGCCCTTTCACTTCACGCTACCGGCCGCCGATAAAACCTCGCACCCGCTGCTGGTACTTGATCAGGCCCAGCTGGGCTATCAGGGTAAAGAGCGTGACACCGTTCAGCTCGACAAGGTCAATATTACGCTGCTGCCGGGCAGCCGTATTGGCCTGCTGGGGCCTAACGGTGCGGGTAAATCAACGCTGATCAAGTCCTTGACCGGCGAGCTTGAGCTGCTAAACGGCAAGCGCGTTCCCGGTGAGCACTTGGCGATTGGCTACTTTGCCCAGCACCAGTTGGAAGGGCTAGATGTCACCTCTACCCCTTTTGTGCATGTCCAGCGCCTTTCACCTAGAGCCAGCGACCAGGAGATTCGCAACTTTCTGGGCGGCTTTGGTTTTAAAGGCGATGACGCCTTTGGCAAAGTGGCTACTTTCTCAGGCGGTGAAAAAGCGCGTTTGGCACTGGCGCTGGTCGCCTGGCAAAAGCCCAACTTGCTGCTGCTGGATGAGCCCACCAACCACCTGGATCTGGAAATGCGCGAAGCGCTTACCGAGGCGCTGGCCGGTTTTGAAGGCACGGTGATTCTGGTATCCCACGACCGCCACCTGCTGCGTGCTACGGTCGATGAGTTCTGGTGCGTGGCGGACAACCGTGTAGAGCCGTTTGATGGCGACCTTGAGGATTATCGCGCCTGGTTGAAGGCACGCCTTGAGGAGAGCCGCCGCGACTCGCGCAGCGAGAAAAACGAACGTCAGAACCAGCAACCCAGCGGGGATAGCCGCGACGCGCGCAAGGCAGCCCGTAAGGCCGCTGCCGAGCTGCGTGAAAAGCTGCGTCCGCTGAAAAAAGAGCGCGACCAGGCTGAAAAAGCCATGGAAAAAGCCCAGGCCGAACTGGAAGACGTAGAGTCTGTGCTGGCCGACCCCGAGCTTTATACCGACAGCAGCCGCAAGGCCGAGCTTACCGATGCGCTGGCCCAGCAAGCCACCATCAAGGCCCGCCTGGACAGTTCCGAGCAGCAGTGGCTAGCAGCGGAAGAGTCGCTGGAAGCCATGGAAGCTGAGCTGTTGGCCAGTGAAAACGCTTAGTGCCAGGATGTTTGTACTCTGCGAAACCAAATAGCTAGCTTTCCAGCAGGAACGTCACCGGGCCATCGTTAACCAGCGCCACCTGCATATCGGCGCCGAACTGGCCGGTGGCCACCTTCGGCCAGGCCGACTGGGCCTGGCTGACCAGCGCATTAAACAGCCGTTCACCTTCGGCAGGGGGAGCGGCGCTGGAAAAGCCCGGGCGCAGGCCCTTATGGGTTTCAGCGGCCAGGGTAAACTGCGATACCAGCAGCAAGCCACCGTCTACCTGCTGAAGATTGAGGTTCATTTTGCCTTCGGCGTCGCTAAAGACACGGTAGTGCAAAAGTCGGTGAAGTATTTTCTCAACGGCGGCGTCAGTGTCGCCCTTCTCAACACCCACCAGTGCCAATAACCCTTGCTCAATAGCACCCACCGCTTGCCCCTCGACACTGACGCTTGCCTGGCTCACACGCTGTATCAGTACTTTCACTTGCACTTCTCCTGACGATATCAGCGCCTAGTGTACCTATTCACGTCACCAGGCGCGGCATAACATCAGATCGCAGTGGGGTTCGCTGAGCAGCGCTTGCGTTAGCTGGCTGGAGTGAAAAGGCTGGCTACGGCTACTCATCACCGCCAGGTCAGGCGAATGGTACCTGATATAGTCCTGGGTCACCTCGCACGGCGTGCCGGGTTCAAGCACCAGCTCAATATCGGGGGCATCGTCGAGCTCGCGCACCAGTTCATCAATCTGGTGTTTTAATGCCTCCCGCAGGTGCGCCACTTCCTGCTCACGCCACTGAGCAAAAGTGACCTCAGAACCCAGTGCCTCTTCACCGGGCACTGTCCAGGCATGCAGCAGTGTTAGTTTTGCATCGGGAAAGTGGCTTAGCGTCTGTTTTAGCATGCGGCGAGCGCTCAAACAGGCATCAACGGGTATCACAATATGCTGCCAGGGCTGGGTGGGCGTGTACTGGGTAATCACCACAGGACACGGCGCATTGCGTACGACGCGCATTAGCGTGGTGCCCGCCAACAGCGCTTTCTGGCCACGCTTGCGGTGCATCCCCAATACAATCAACCTGGCCTGCTCTTCATGGGCCTTGCGTGCAATTTCAACATGGGGTTCGCCGGTAACGGTTTGCACCACGGTCTTGGGGGCTTCCAGCGCGTAGTCTTCACGAATATCGGTCAACGTGGCGCCAATATCTTCATTGATCGCATGCTCTACTGCTTGCAGTAGCCGATGCGGCAGATGGGGGTCCAGCACATGCAGAACATCCAGATGGGCGTTGTGCGTATAAGCAAGGCGCAAGGCGCGCGCAAAGCCAGCGCGATTTTCAGCAGAGAGGTCAGTGGCAAACACAAACGTGCGGGTCATGGCATAACGCTCCTCAGACAAGCATCCAGGCAGTCGTTTCACAGACACCCTTCAGCATGGTGGGCGAAGCCATATCCCGCAAGCTAACGATTCATTTTAGCGTGTAGCGCGTTACCACCAGGCATGAAAATGGTGCACCGGCCCGCGCCCTTTGCCAACGCTTAGTTGAACGCTGGCCTCAAGAGCAGCATGCAGCCACCGTTTAGCATCGCTAATAGCCGCAGCGGGGGCCTGGGCAGGCGCATCCATGGGCAGCTTTGCCAGGCAGGCCGCAATAGCGGATGACAAGGCGCAGCCGGTGCCGTGTAAGTTCTCTGTTTGGATACGTGACGCAGGTAGCCACTCGTGACCATCCGGCGTTGCCAGCAAGTCAGGGCATGTCTCGCCACGCAAATGCCCCCCCTTTAACACGACATAAGGCGCGCCCAGCTGGGCCAAGCCTGGCAACATGGCTTCCATGGCGTCCAGGCTCGTAGGTGAGGCGGTATCCAGCAGCACGGCGGCTTCTGGCAGGTTAGGTGTGATCACATCGGCCAGCGGTACCAGAATGTCGCGTACCGCCCGAATCCCCACATCGTCTACCAAAATATCGCCACTTTTGGCGACCATCACCGGATCAAGCACGATCCAGCGTGGGCGGCGCTTGCGCAGTACATCAGCAATCACGTCAGCGACATCCTGGCTTGCGACCATGCCAATCTTGACGGCATCCAGCTCCACATCGTCCAACAGGGTTTCCAACTGCTCACGGATCGCCTGGGGGGATACCGGATAGACCGAGGAAACGCCGCAAGTATTTTGCGCAATCACCGCCGTAATCACATTGGTGCCATAGACGCCCAGCGCCGAGAACGTCTTTAAATCACCCTGCAGCCCTGCGCCACCGGAGGGATCAGAGCCTGCAATCGTCAGTACATTTACGTTTCGTGTCATGGGGTTTCCTAAATAACCGACGGTAGCCACGTGGCAAGCTCGGGGAACAGCGCCAGCGCCAATAGCATTCCCAGTTGCAAAAGAATAAACGGAATGACGCCTCGGTAGATGGCGGAGGTCGGCACACTTTGTGGCGTTACGCCCCGCAGGTAAAAGAGCGCAAACCCAAACGGCGGCGTTAAAAACGAGGTTTGCAGGTTAACGGCGATCATAATACCTAGCCAAATGGGGTCAACGCCCATGGCCAGCAGAACCGGGCCGACAATCGGCACCACAACAAAGGTAATTTCGATAAAGTCGAGGATAAACCCAAGCAGGAAGATCACCAGCATGACCACGATCGTGGCGCCTACAACGCCCCCCGGCATCGCTTCAAACAGGTGGGTCACCAGTTCTTCACCGCCGAAGGCACGGAAAACCAGCGAAAACAGCGCCGCCCCAATCAGGATTAAAAACACCATGCTGGTGACTTTAGCGGTGGAGTACACCACCTCGCGCAGCATGGGAACACTCAGTTGGCGATTAAAAGCGGCCAGCAGCAAGGCACCAAACGCGCCCACGGCGGATGCCTCGGTGGGCGTCGCAATGCCGCCCAAAATAGACCCCAGCACGGCAACGATCAGCAGTACCGGGGGTAAAAGCCCTTTTATGAGTAGCGGCCAGATACTGCCGGTATGCCCAAGCTCTTGCATCAACGCCTGACGATCAGCGGCAGGAGCGGCGCCCGGCTTAAGCCACGCCACCATCAGTAAGTAGATAATATATGCGACCACCAGTATCAGGCCGGGCACCAGTGCGCCAACAAACAGATCCCCTACGGAAAGCGTTTTCGGGCTCCAGGCGCCCATGGCAAGCTGGGCCTGTTGGTAGGCATTGTTGAGCACGTCGCCCAGTAACACCAGCGCAATGGACGGTGGAATAATCTGACCAAGCGTTCCGGTCGCACAAATAGTGCCGGTCGCAAGCGCTGGCGAGTAGCCACGCTTTAGCATCGTAGGTAGCGAGAGCAGGCCCATGGTGACCACAGTAGCCCCTACAATACCGGTAGACGCGGCCAGCAGCATACCGACCAAGACCACGGCAATGCCCAGCCCCCCACGTAGAGCGCCAAACGCCATGGTCATCGCGTCTAACAGTGTTTCAGCGACCTTGGACTTCTCAAGCAGCACACCCATCAGCACAAATAAAGGCACCGCCAGCAGGGTGCTATTGGTCATGATGCCGTAAATTCGGTTGGGCATGGAGTTCATCCAGCGCGCTTCAAACGGCACCGCAACGCCCATCGACTGAAGCAACCATCCCAACCCGGCAAATGCCAGCGCAGTGCCCGCCAGCGACAGCGCCACCGGATACCCCAGCATTAAAACAACGCAAACCGTGGCGAATAGTATCAGCGGCATACCTTCCAATAGAGTCGCCAGCACTAGATGATCTCCTCATGCTCAGAAATAGGCGCAGGCAGTTTGCCGCGAATGATCAATATTTTGCGGATTAACTGGGCTACCGCCTGGAGAAGCATCAGCGCCACCATCGCCAGGATCATTGACTTGAGTAGAAAGACGGCAGGAATACCGCCATTGGCGGAGCGTTCCATGATCGACCAGCTGCTGTAAACGTAGTGAAAGCTCGTGATCGCAATAAATAGCATCACCGGGATCAGTAAAAACAGCGTACCGAGAAGATCGATCCAGGCACGGCCGCGGTCGGACATGCGCCGATAAAAGATATCCACCCGCACATGGCCCTCGTGACGCAGCGTCCAGCCAGCGCACAGCATAAATACGGCGGCATGCATATACATTACCGACTCTTCCATCACAATACTGTTCATACCGAAGGCGTAACGCATGACAACGATGGCGAACTGAACCAGCATCATGATCACAACCAGCCAGGCAATGGCCCGGCCAACTCTCTCCGTCACGCAGTCGAGCCAGCGGAGCAACCGCGGCTCATGAGCATTGGCGTGCATGTTAAATGTCCTACACAAAGAAACGGCCTGGAATCATCGCTGATTCCAGGCCGAACGTCATCCCTAAACAGGCAATTATCTACCGGTTAAAGCGGCTTAAAACGCACATATTCGCCCGTTTGACGGCCTTAAGCGTTAGTTGGCGTTTTCAATCGCCAATAGACAGGCGTTAGGTAACGGTAGATCAACGGCAATAGGCAGGTGATCAGAGAACAGATGATCCATTACCCGCACCTCAGCGGCCTCCAGCGTTTGCGAGAGCAGAATATGGTCCAGCGCACGTCGTGGCTGCCACGAGGGATAGCTCAATAGCGGTTTAACCGGATGAAGCGGCAGCGAGGCACTAAACCGCTGATGGGCGTGCAACTGATCCGGCGTGCAGTTGAGATCGCCCATCACCACCACGTGATGTAGCGGCTCAATAATTTCACTCAAGTAGTCAAGCTGACGCCCACGCCCACGCTGGCTAAGCGCCAAGTGAGCAATAAAAATATGTAACGCATCCGGCCCGTTACCAAAACGTACGTGAATGGCCCCGCGACCAGGTAACGTACCGGGCAAACGGTGCTCTTCAATCTTCGTAGGTGTCAGACGCGAAAGCAGGCCGTTACTGTGCTGGGCGATACGCCCCAGATTACGGTTTAACTGTTTAAAGTGATGCGGAAACCCGGCCTGAGCGGCCAGGTACTCCACCTGATTGATACGACTGGAGCGAAAACTGCCGCCATCGGCCTCCTGAAGCCCCACCACATCAAACTGGCTCAACACATCGCCCATAATATCCAGACGTTTAACGCGCTGAGGGTTCGGCAAGAAGTGCTGCCAACTGCGGGTAAAGTAGTGATGATAAGCAGACGTTTGGATGCCCACCTGCAAATTAAACGTCAGCAAGCGAAGGTGCCCCGTTTCTAGCAGAGACGATAACTTGCCCGGCTGATTCACTGTTGTCAGATTGACCATCTGCTTATCACCCCATGCCCTTACACCTTACTGCGCGCGCTCAGTACGCACGCGCTCGATGAGTGCTTCTGCCACTTGCGGCATATTCTCAAGGCTGCCTGCGGTGCTGGGGGTAATAACGTAACGGCCATCAACCACCAGCGCGGGCACACCCATCAAGCGCATTTCACGAATACGACCGTGGGCGTTGTTAACTTCGCTGCGTACGCCAAACGAAGTTAAGGATTTTTTGGCATCTTCTTCACTGACACCATAATCGGCAAAAAAGTCGGCAATATCGTCCGCATCCGTTAACGCGCGGTCATCCTGGTGAATCGCCGTAAAGAAATCAGCATGCAAATCGTCTTCAATGCCTAGCGACTCGGCAGCATAAAAAGCCGTCGCGTGAACATTGGAGTTTCCGCCCATGACAGCGGGCATATGCACAATACTTACGTCATCATCTAGTGTTTCGTACCATTCAGTGATGGGTGCTTGAAGGCGGTTGCAGTGAGGGCAGCCGAACCAGAACACTTCGGTCACTTCGATGTGATCCTCATCGACCTGAGTCGCGACCGGTGAATCAAGCAGCGTATAGTCTTTACCTTCTACCAATTCCTGAGCGCTGACAGATGCTGAAAGGCCTAAACCGGTCAGGGCAACCAATAACGTTTTGAACATGCGACAATTCTCCAAGGGATAAGCGAAGATAGGACTATCTCTAACGCTATCAGGTTCCCTCACCGATAGGAAAGAGCATTCATTTTCAGGATACCACTTAGTGTAAACCAAAGAGGTAGTTAGCCACGGCCTGCATATCCTCCTCGCTTAGCCGAGTCGCAATATCGTGCATGCTACCGCTTGGGTCGTTCGTTCGTTCACCGCTAGCAAACGCGTGTAACGCCGTCATCGTATAGGCGGGGTACTGACCAGCAATCGCCGGGTAAACGGCGCTGCCAACACCGCCACCCGTGGGCGTATGGCATGCGCTGCAGGCAGGCACACCACGCGAGCGCACCCCTGCACGATAAATCTCTTCTCCGCGTGCCAATAGCGCCTCGTCTTCCGCATTGGCATGGCCCAGATTAGCCTCCTGGGCTGCATAATAGGCGGCAACGTTCCACGCATCCTGGTCAGAAAAGTCGTCAACCATGCCTGTCATTTGCACAACCACCCGCTCGCCATCACGAATATCTCTAATCTGTTTGGCCAGGTAAGAGGCTTGCTGCCCCGCTAAATGCGGAAATGCACTGGCCGGACTGATGCCCGTTTGCCCATGACAAGCCGCACACGTTTGCGCGCGCTGTTGACCGGCGGTGATATCCGTTGCTTGCGGGTCAGCAGGCTGCGCAGAAACGATAACGGGGGCACTTAAAGCAGCCGCCAAGCTTGCCAGCGCTGCTTTCACACAGATGTTCGTAAAGATTTTCGTAAAGACGTTCATAACGACGCTCATGATGACTCTAAGGACGGTTCTAATAACGACTCACTATGCGATTCAAGGGCTACGCTATTCATAACGGTGGGCGCTATCTGGCATGTCAAATAGGGTGCTCAACCTACCGATTAGTCGCTGTTGGCTTAAGCCCAGTGGTACACTAACGCCCCAGGTCACAGGTATCACCGCTTTTTAGCACAATGCTTGACCTGACTGACGGGGTAATTCGTCGCAGTGCGGCGTGCCATGTCATTATACGCGTGGTTAACGCAGACTGTTTTATAGGTTCGATTTTCAGGATTCATTCCATGTCCACCCCTCAAGATAGCCCCGTCGCTCGGTTGAACTACCCTACCGCCAAATTTGTTATCAGCGCCCCAACACTGGCTACCTGCCCTGACGATACGGGTGCGGAAGTGGCGTTTGCAGGACGCTCTAACGCGGGCAAATCGAGCGCTATCAACGCGCTCACGCAACAGAACGGCCTCGCCCGCACTTCGCGCACGCCAGGGCGCACGCAGCTGATCAACTTTTTCAGCGTCATGAACGACGAGGCGCGGCGTCTGGTTGACCTTCCAGGCTACGGTTATGCGAAAGTGCCAGAAGCCGTCAAAATCGAGTGGCAGCAGCATTTGTCTGACTACCTGCGGGGCCGGTTTAGCCTGCGCGGGCTGGTGCTGCTGATGGACGTTCGCCACCCGCTGAGCGAGTTTGACCAGATGATGCTGAGCTTCGCCGACCAGCGCAATATGCCGGTACATATCCTGCTAACCAAGGCCGACAAGCTGAAAAAAGGCCCGGCAAGTGCCTCGCTGCAAAAAGTCCGTTCTCGCTTAAAAGAGTGGGAAGACCTGGTGTCAGTTCAGCTTTTCTCATCGCTCAAGCGCCAGGGCGTCGATACACTTTCGCAAAAGCTTGACCAGTGGTTGCATACGCCACCGGAAGACACCTCAGGCCACTGAACCGTCCAGCTTATCCAATATACCCGGCAGCTCTTTAATATGTGCGATGCGGTGTACCCTGGGCGGCAGCGCCTGGCTCTGGTCGCTTGAGACCCACACCGCGTGCATGCCCAGTTGCTGAGCCGGTAAAATATCCTCTTCCCACGAGTCGCCGACGTGCATCGCGCACTCGGGCGTGACATTAAGCCTTGAAAGCGCCGTTAGAAAGGGCGTGTGTTCCGGCTTGGGCGCCAGAAGCTCGCCTGCAGCAATCGCCACCGGAAAATACGCCGCCAACGGCTGACGCTTTAAATGAATATTGCCGTTGGTAATGGCCGCCAGCTGGTAGCGCTCGCCTAACGCGGAAAGCAGGCCCGCCGCTTCCGGATGCGGAGAAACCTGGATACGCAGGCGATGAAACTCGTTCATGGCCGCTGCCGCCCACAAAATGGCCGCACTCCGGGGCAGGCCCTCGGCTTCCAACTGCGCCTCCAGAGCGCGCAGGCGTAGCCAGGTAAAGTCGCCGCGCCGCTCGGGCACATCTTTAGCGAACTGCTGGCGGCGCTGTAAATAGTCCTCCACGCCCGCCTCATAATCCAGCGACAGCGGCGCCTCTTGACGCGTTGCGCGCCAGATACTCAGCGCCTCAAGTAACCAGCCGTAATGCCCCTCCTCCGTGCGTAGCATCACGCCCTGGTTATCCCAAAGCGTATCGTCTAAATCAAACGTGATAGCTGCTAGTGCGGTCATGGTGTGTTTCCAGAAGGGCGGCGCTTGGCGCGTGGGTGGGCGGCGTCATAGCTGGTCGCCAAATGCTGCCAGTCGAGCCGAGTATATACTTGGGTGGTGGAGAGGTTTGCGTGGCCTAACAGCTCCTGAACCGCACGCAGATCCTGGCTTGATTCAAGCAAATGGCTGGCAAACGAGTGACGCAAGCGGTGAGGATGCAAGTGCTCGGGCAAGCCCCGGCTAACAGAGAGTTGGGCAAGACGTTTTTGAATGGCTCGATGCCCCAGCCGCGCCCCACGCTGGCCCACAAAAAGCGCCGTTTCACCCTCAGGTGCCATAGTTGCCCGGCAGGCAATCCACTCCGCCAGGGTGTGCTGGGCGCGCTGCCCGACAGGCACCTGGCGTGGTTTACTGCCTTTGCCTATCACACGTACGCGGCTGGTCTGCAGATCGTGAAGGTCCAGCGCGGCAAGTTCTGCCAGGCGCAAACCACTGGAGTAAAAAAGCTCCAACATGGCCTGGTCGCGTACGGCCAGGGGCGAACCATCATGCGGGCTATCCAGAAAATGGGCCAATGCATCCACATCGACCGGGCGCGGCAGGTGGCTGGGTTGCTTAGGCGTGCGCAGTAGCGCGACCGGGTTATCGGCAAGAATCCCCTGCTTGACCAGGTCATCGGCAAAGCGCGAAAGTGCCGCTCGGCGCCGTGCAAGGCTGCGTGCGCCAAGCCCGCGGCTGCGCTCTGTGCCTAGAAAAGTGCGCAGCAGCGCCGTATCCAGCAGCGCTGGGTCCTGTATTTCGCGCTGCTCGGCAAACCGGCACAGGGCGCTTAAATCCTGCTGATAGGCGGCGACGGTTGCCGGGCTTGCATGTTGGCCTAGCGCGCCGATATAGCGTGCCACCGCTGCGGCAAGAAGCGACTCAGCCATACGTTTCCAAGCGAATTAAAAGCCGTGCCACGATATCCCCAAGATACTCGGTAAACAGCGTATCCATGCTGGCGCGATAGCAGTCAGGGTTGGGGCTTGCCAGTAGCAGGTATCCCAGCGACTCGCCCGCCGAGAGGCGCGAGATAGCGCAGGAGCCCGCTTTACGTGGCGCTTTAGTATGCGGCAATAGGCACTTCCAATCGCTAACGCTTAACTTGGCACAGCGGCTGGTTTTACCGTCCAGTAACGCGGCCAAACGTGTACTGGCGTGCTGGTCCAGCACATGGCGCGGAGGCTGGGGCATGGTGGGTTCGCTATCGCTTAACGACGCCGGGCACCAAAGTGCCATCGCGGGCGTATCAAATCGCTCGTTAAGCTGAGTCGCCAGAGCTTGCGCTAAGGCGTCACGGCTATCCGCTTCGACCAGCGCCATCAGGGTTTCCCGTAGGCGCCGATACTGAGCTTCGTTGTGCCGAGCAGTTTCCAGTAAGTGCTCCAGGCGATCTTCGGCCTTCTCCGCCCGCTGACGCAAGTCCAGCACCAGCCTCTCAAGCAGCGATACCGCACCATCAATATGCGGGTGCGGCACTTTAAGCTGCTGCAACAACCCTTCACGGCCTACAAAAAAATCGGGATGCCGGGCAAGCCAAAATGCTACCTGGTCTGGATCGAGCGTCTTGCGCGGTTCAGGGGCTTGAGACATCACCGTTCTCCTTGTATCCGTTACGCGTCACTATCAATTAAGTGCTACGCGACCATCAAAAACGCGTGTAGCCGGGCCGACCATGATCAGCGACGCTTCCGGGTCGGGCCACTCGATCGTCAGCTCGCCGCCGGGCAGGTGAACGCTCACCGGGCTTTTCAGGATGCCCTGGCGGATTCCGCTAGCAACAGCGGCGCACGCACCGGTACCACAAGCAAGCGTTTCGCCACTGCCCCGCTCAAATACCCGCAGACGAATCTGGTTAGCCGAAAGAACCTGCATAAAGCCCACGTTAACACGCTTGGGGAAGCGAGGGTGCGCTTCCATCAACGGCCCAAAACGCTCAACCTGGGCGCGCTCAACGCTTTCCACCTGCAATACCGCGTGGGGATTACCCATGGATACCACACCAATGTGAAGCGTTTCACCGTCGACCTCAAGTTCGTGTAATGGTTGGTCGCCTGGGGCTTCAAAGGGCAGTGCTGCCGGGCTAAAGCGCGGCCGCCCCATATCGACACGCACAAGGCCATCGTGCTGTACGTGCAAAACCAGCGGGCCACCGGCTGTTTCTACGTGAATCTCATGTTTGTGGGTCAAGCGCTGGTCGCGCACAAAGCGCGCAAAGCAGCGAGCGCCGTTGCCACAGTTCTCCACTTCACTTCCGTCGGCATTGAAAATACGGTAGCGGAAGTCCATCTCGGGGTTGCGGGGCGGCTCAACCACCAGCAACTGATCAAAACCAATCCCAAAGCGACGATCAGCCAGCTGTTGGATATGCTCCTCACGCAGCCGGGCACGCTGGGTTACCAGGTCAACGACCATAAAGTCGTTGCCCAGGCCGTGCATTTTGGTGAAATGCAGAAGCATTAGCGCGCTCCTTCAGGCAGCAGCGCTTCGCCCGCCCAAAGGCTTTCGACCGTTTCACGGCGCCGTACCACGTGGCACGTATCGCCATCGACCATTAGCTCGGCCGGACGCGGACGGCTGTTGTAGTTGGACGCCATAACAAAGCCGTAAGCACCTGCTGAACGCACCGCCAGAAGATCGCCTTCGGCAATCGCAAGCTCACGCTCTTTACCCAGAAAGTCGCCGGTTTCGCACACCGGGCCGACCACGTCATACACCGCACTTGGGCGAGTTTCACGAGTGTCCACCGGCACGATAGCCTGCCACGCCTGATACAGCGCCGGGCGAATCAGGTCGTTCATGGCCGCATCAACAATGGCGAAGTTCTTGGTTTCGCCGGGCTTCAGGAATTCAACCCGCGTCAGCATGACGCCTGCATTGGCGGCAATAGAGCGGCCTGGTTCAAACAGCAGCGTCAGATTTTCGCCGCCTTCCCAGCGCGACAGGCGAGCCAACAGCTGGCTTGCGTAATCAAACGGCTGCGGGGGCGTTTCATCCCGGTAAGGCACGCCCAAACCGCCGCCTAGATCCAAATGATCAATCTCGATACCCCGTTCGCGCAGGCGCTCCATCAGCATCAATAGTCGATCCAGCGCGTCCAAAAACGGAGCGGTTTCGGTCAACTGCGAACCAATATGGCAATCCAGCCCCTTCACCTCAAGATTCGGCAGGCTGGCCGCCAGCTCGTAAACCTCAAGCGCGTCATCGACCGCGATGCCAAACTTGTTGTCCTTGAGCCCGGTGGAAATATACGGATGAGTGCCCGCGTCCACGTCCGGATTAACGCGCAGCGAAACCGGGGCAACGTTACCCAGTTCCCCCGCTACAGCGTTTAAGCGCTCCAGCTCAGGGCGAGATTCAACGTTGAAGCACTTGATGCCGACTTCAAGCGCACGGGCCATTTCGTGGGGCTGCTTGGCAACACCTGAGAACACCACTTTTTCAGGGTCTCCTCCGGCTGCCAGCACGCGCTCAAGCTCACCAATGGAGACAATATCAAACCCGGCGCCTAGCCTTGCAAGCAGGCCCAGCACCGCCAGGTTAGAGTTGGCTTTAACGGCGTAGCAGATCAAATGCGGGTGACCGCCAAGCGCTTCGGTGTAAGCGCGAAAGTGGCGCTCAAATGTTGCCTTGGAATAAACGTAACAGGGCGTGCCGTGCTCTGCGGCAATCTGCGAAAGCGGCACATCTTCGGCGTAAAGCACGCCGTCGCGGTAGTTAAAATGATCCATAATGTCGTCTCTCCTGCAGCCGCTTACCCAGCCTGTTCGGCCACACCGTTATCGGGTGAGTTATCGTCGGGCAGGTAGAGCGGTCCCTTCTGACCGCAACCCGCGACGAATAAAGCGATGATCGCGATAAGCGCTAATGTTTTCATGCCTGACCCTGCAGTAACGAGAGCGCCTCGCGGGCACGCTGTGCTGCGGCACGCACCTGATTGGGCGCCGTCCCGCCAATGTGATTACGCGCGGCCACCGAGCCTTCCAGCGTCAGTACGTCAAAAACATCCTGCTCGATGATAGAGGAGAACTGTTGAAGCTCTTCCAGACTCATTTCCGAGAGATCTTTTTGGGTTTTCAGGCCGTAAGCAACCGACTGGCCGACGATTTCATGGGCATCGCGGAAGGCAACGCCTTTACGGACCAGATAGTCGGCAAGGTCGGTGGCGGTAGAGAACCCACGCCGCGCCGCTTCATACATGCTGTCTTTTTTCGGCTCAATGGCAGGCACCATATCCGCGAACGCTTTCAAGCAGTCGCGCACCGTATCCACCGCGTCAAACAGCGGCTCTTTATCTTCCTGATTATCCTTGTTGTAGGCCAGCGGCTGCGACTTCATCAGCGTCAGCAGGCCCATCAAATGACCATATACGCGGCCTGTTTTACCGCGTACCAGCTCCGGTACGTCAGGGTTTTTCTTCTGCGGCATAATGGAAGAGCCGGTGCAGAAGCGGTCAGGCAGGTCGATAAAGTCAAACTGGGCGCTGGTCCACAGCACCAGTTCTTCGCTCATGCGCGACAGGTGCATCATCAAGATGCTGGCAAAGCTGGTGAATTCAATCGCGAAGTCGCGATCCGATACGGCATCCAGCGAGTTCTCTGCCGGACGCTCAAAGCCCAGCAGCTCAGCGGTGACGTGGCGGTCAATCGGGTACGTAGTACCCGCCAGCGCAGCGGCGCCCAGCGGCAGTACGTTAACGCGTTTACGGCAATCCAGCAGGCGCTCATGGTCACGGGCGAGCATTTCCTGCCAGGCCAGCAGATGATGACCAAAGGTGACCGGCTGGGCGGTTTGCAGGTGGGTAAAGCCGGGCATGATGGTATCGGCTTCGCGGTCGGCAAGCTCGATCATGCCTTCGCGCAGGCGCTTTAATTCCACCTCAATGACGTCAATCTCGTCGCGCATAAACAGGCGGATGTCGGTCGCTACCTGATCATTACGCGAACGACCGGTGTGAAGCTTCTTGCCAGTGATACCGATCTTGTCGGTCAGGCGTGCTTCGATATTCATGTGGACGTCTTCAAGCGGCACCGACCAGTTAAATTCGCCGCGCTCGATTTCACCTTGAATTTCGGTCAAACCGTTAATAATCGCGTCGCGTTCTTCGTCGGTCAGCACGCCTACGCGGCTAAGCATGGTGGCGTGGGCAATAGAGCCCTGAATATCCTGGCGCGCAAGGCGCTGGTCAAAGGTGACAGACGCGGTAAAACGCGCCACAAAGGCATCGGTAGGCTCGCTGAAGCGACCGCCCCAGGACTGATTCGTAGCTTGGCTCATCGGAGGTATATCCTGCTGACAAAACAAAAGAGTCGATGGCGGAAAGTGTAACAGAGTCATTGCGCTTATGGCTTGAGTTCGGGCCGCCTACATTTGCAGAGTAATGGCGTTTGGCCCGCCGAGCACTTATCTTTAAGGCAATTCTTTAAGACTGCTCTTGGAGACAGCTTTTGAAGACAGTGGCTTAAAACAGCTTCTTAAAAACAGCCAGTTATTTTTACTGTGCGCCCGGGTGCTTTATGATGAGACACATCATAGCTTGACGCGCCGCGTCAGCGGCAAAGGGAGAATAACGTGTCATCCATCACCAAACTGCGTATTGCTACGCGGAAAAGTCAGTTGGCCATGTGGCAAGCCGAGCACGTCCGTGACCGCTTGATGGCTGCCCATGAGGGCCTTGAGGTTGAGCTGGTCGCGCTCTCTACTAAAGGCGACAAAATTCTCGACACCCCTCTGTCTAAAATTGGCGGCAAGGGGCTATTTGTTAAAGAGCTGGAAGACGCCATGCTGGATGGCCGCGCGGATATTGCCGTCCACTCGATGAAGGATGTCCCCATGCTTTTCCCCGAAGGCTTAGGGCTTTCGGTTATTTTAGAGGGCTCAGACCCTACCGATGCGTTTGTATCCAACCATTATAAAAGCATCGATGAATTGCCTGAAGGGGCCAAAATAGGCACCGCCAGCCTGCGTCGCGGGCTCCAACTTCGTGAAGCTCGCCCTGACCTGCAAATTCTCAGCCTGCGCGGCAACGTGCAAACCCGGCTGGCCAAACTAGACGATGGTGAATTCGATGCCATTATCCTGGCGACCTCTGGCTTAAAACGCTTGGGCCTTGAAGAGCGTATTGCCCAGGCACTGCCGCCAGAAGTGTGCCTGCCCGCCTGCGGCCAAGGCGCGCTGGGCATTGAGTGCCGCCTGCATGACCCGGAACTGATCGGCCTGCTGGCTCCGCTGGATGACCCGGACACCGCCACCCGCGTACGTGCAGAACGCGCCATGAATACGCGCCTGGAAGGCGGCTGCCAAGTACCGATTGCCGGTTTCGCGGTGCTCGACAAGGCCAATGAGACGCTGTGGCTGCGCGGGCTGGTGGGCAATCCTGAGGGCACCGAAGTATTGCGTGCTGAAGGCCGCGGCTCAATGTACGAGCCTGAAGCACTGGGCATTCGCATTGCCGAAGAGCTGCTTGACCAGGGTGCAGGCGATATTTTGGCCGAGGTCTACGGCAACCACGTATGACACAGCCAGTGCTGATCTGCCGACCTGGCAAGCGCGGTGAAGTGCTTGCCAATACGCTGCGCGCAACGGGCGCCTGGGTAGAGCCAATGGCGGTGATGAGCCTTCAAGCGCTACCAGAGGACCCGCTGATGCGCCGCGTCTGGCTGGATATTGACCAGTACGACAAGGTAATAGTGGTTAGCCCCTTCGCGGCCCTGTGTTTAGGTAACGCGCTGGATCGCTACTGGCCACAGCTACCCACTGGCATTGCTTATTATGGCGTGGGGAGCGCTACGGCAGAGGCACTGTTTGACCAGTTGGGCGTACGGGTACGCATCCCATCAGCAGCGGCTGACAGACCCGGTGCTGACCAACAAAAGGCTGGAAATGAGCGCGGCGATAACACCAGCGAGGCACTTTTAGCGCTCGCCTCACTGAAGAATGTCGCACATCAGCGGATATTACTGGTGGCGGGAGAAGGTGGCCGAACGCTACTGGCCGAGACGCTGACAGAACGCGGTGCTCAGATGACCCGGGTCGCTGTGTATCGGCGCATTTTTCATCCGCCTTCGGCCTCACTCCAGGCCCGCCTTGCTACGGGAGATTTTCGAGCACTCATCGTCACCAGCAGCGAACTGCTCGAACATCTGGCAAAATGGTGTGATCAAACAGCGTTGAACCAACCGCTAATCGTTTCCAGTCAGCGTTTAGCTACACTGGCCGGTACACTGGGTTTTTGTGACCTCAAGGTGGCGTCGGGAGCAACGCCAGCTGCCCTTGCAGCTGCGTTGGGCAGGTCCTGTAATCCTATGGGTGCCGATGTCGATCAAGGAACTTAATTAAGGGCTAGCGACAGATGAGCAAACAACCAAACGACCAGGAAGACGTACAAAAAGCGTCCGCCGACGCGCCTCAAAAAAGCGCCACGCCGGGCGAAACTGCCGCGTCTACCTCAACTCCCTCGCCATCAAGCGCGGTTGAAAGCAGCCCACCCGCAAGCTCGGCTGCCGAACCATCAAGCAACGCGCCTAAAAATGCTAGCTCTCGTCGGCGTGGCAAAAACAGCGGCAAACCTGACGCGGCCTCTGCCACCGCCCCCCCTCCCAGTACGACGCCTAACAGCGAAAAACCGACAGCCAGCGTTACAGAACCTGCCACGGCTAAAAAAGAGCCCGATGGCAATACGGCAACGCCCAATCGCCCCTCCGGTAACGGTGGAAAAGGCACAACGCCGCCTCCCCCAAGTGGAGGTGAGCAGTATAAAGGCCGCAAAGGCGGCCTGTTAGCCTTGGTGTTGGTACTGGTGCTGGGCGTGGCGCTTATTGTGGTGGCCTGGCAAGGCTGGCAACGCCTTAATAGCCAGCAACAGCGCATCAATGCGTTAAGCCAACAGACTGACAGCAGCGCGACGCAGCAATCCGTGAGCGAGCTTGAATCACGCATTGAAAGCAGCGAACGCGAACGTACCCAGGCCCTTGATGGCACGCTGGAAGAGTTACGCAGCGAGCTTGATAGCTACCGCAGCGACGTCAACAGCACGCTGGATGACGTGCTGAACCAGCTTTCCCAGACGCAAGACACCGACGACCGCGATTGGCTACATGCAGAAGCGGCCTATCTGCTGCGCCTGGCAAATCAGCGCCTCCAGCTTGAAGGCGATGTTGACGGTGCTGCTGCGCTGCTGCGTACCGCCGACGCCCGCCTGGCGGATGCTGACAACCCAGCGCTAACCGCCGTGCGTCGTGATATTGCTAACGAGCTTGCCGAACTGGATGGCGTGCCGCGTGTGGATCGTACGGGACTCTATCTAGCGCTTAATGCGCTGCAAGAACGCGTTTCCAGCCTGCGTCTTTCGCAGGAAGTGGAAGAAAGCGCCGTCACCTCCGGCATTGAGCAGCCGCCTACCGGCAACTTCCAGCGTCAACTGGCACGTTTTGGTGAAGAGCTTAAAGACCTGGTCGTGATTCGTCATCACGACGAACCGATGGAAATGCTGGTCACTCCCGAGCAAGAGTCGTACCTGCGCCAAAGCCTGCGCTTGATTCTTGAGCAGGCCCAGCTTGCCCTGTTGAAAGAGGAGCAGCCGCTGTATGAAGCCAGTATCGATAAAGCGCTGGAATTACTTAACGGCTACTACGACCTGGACAGCGAGGCCACGCAAAGCGTGATCTCAAGCCTTCAGGAGCTTAAGCAAGCGGATATTGAGCCCGAACTGCCGGATATCAGCGCCTCCCAGCAGGCCATGACCCACTTTATTGAAAACCGCTTCAGGACGCGCCAGCAAAATGGCGAAGAGGGAGGTGATGCATGAGAAAACTTATTCTCCTGCTGGTCGCGGGCCTAGCCGTCGGTGCCCTGTTTGGGCACCTGATGATGTCAGTACCTGGTTATTGGTTAATTCGGGTAGGTGAAACCTCGGTCCAGACCTCGTTCTGGTTTGGCCTGATTCTGCTGCTGGCCGCATTTATTGTGGTGCATTTTGCACTGCGGCTGCTGACCGGCATCCTTCGTCCTGTGGGCCGTTTCCGTACCTGGAACAGCCGTGCGCGTAATCGCCGTGCCATGAAGCGTACCGTGCGTGGTTTGGTCGCCTTGACGGAAGGCCGCTGGAAAAAAGCCGAAAAAACCCTGGTCCACGCCGCCAATGACTCCAGCACGCCGCTAGTTAACTACCTGTCGGCCGCCCTGGCAGCACATTACCAGGGTAACCACACTAAATCTCAAGAGCACCTGAACCAGGCCCAGCTCACCACCGAAGGCGCCGACACGGCCATTGGCTTGATGCAGGCGCAGCTGATGATTGATCGACAGCAGCCTGAAGAGGCGCTGGCAATTCTGAATCGCCTGGACAGAAAACTAAGCGACCACCCGCAGGTACTGAAACTGCTCAAGCAGGTACACCTGAGCGTCAACGACTGGGAGGGCTTGCGCTGGCTGCTGCCACGCCTGGCTGCCCAAAAGCTGATTGCCCAGCAGGAGCGCGAGCAGCTTGAATTCAAGGCGTACCGTGAGCTGATTCTGTTTGAAGCTAAAAATCCCGGTAATATCGAGCGTGTTCGCGGCCTCTGGGCAGACATGCCCGAGTACCTGCGCGGCAACACCGAACTGGTCGTGCTGTATACCGATGCGCTGGTCCAGTCGAACGAAGAGAGCATCGCCGAGCGTCTGCTAAACCACTCGCTGGATCATCACTGGGATGCCCGGTTGGTGAAGCGTTATGGCCTGCTTAACGTGCATGCGGCGCGCCAACTGACAAAAGCTGAAAAGTGGCTGCAAGAGCGCCCCAATGACCCCGAGCTACTGCTAACCTGTGGCCGCCTCTCCCTGCGTACCGGTAAGTGGGAAAAAGCTCTGGAGTACTTTGAGGCCAGCCAGCGCCAGCGTCCCAATGGAGAGGTGTGCGCCGAGCTTGCGCGTCTCTACGCAAGCCTTGGCGAACACAATAAAAGCCAGCTTTACTACCGTCACAGCGTAGAAATGCTAGCGCAGTCACTGCCTTCGCTCCCCCAGCCCAGCGATGCCAGCGACAGCCAAAAATCGGATACGCAAGCGACCAAAAAACGCGCTTAAGGTACACTACGAAAAAAGGGGCGTCCTACGAGGCGCCCCTTTTTTATGCCGTTGATCCGTCCTGAATAGCGTTTCCCGTCACGCCTGCGGTGGAGGCGTTGCCGCCTTTAGAGACTGCTCTTCAGCTTGCGTGGGTACGGGCAGCTCTGACGTACAGTGTCCGCAGCGGGTCGCTTTGATAGGCACCGTCATAAAGCAGTAGGGGCAGGGTTTTTCGACCGGACTTTTGGGCGCCTCTACCTCTTCACGCTTTAAGCGGTTGATGGTTCTCACCAGCATGAAGACCACAAAGGCAACAATCGTAAAACTGACGACCGCATTGATAAACAGGCCAAGGTTGAGGGTCACCGCACCATCTGCCTGAGCCGCCGCAAGTGTGGGGTACGATGCTGACGTTGCTCCCTCTCGGAGCACGACAAACAAGTTAGAGAAATCGATACCGCCGACCAACAGGCCGATCACCGGATTCATGACATCTTTTACCAGGCTTTGCACAATCAGTGTAAACGCGCCGCCGATAATGATGCCCACCGCCATGTCTACCACATTGCCTTTAACGGCAAACTCGCGGAACTCCTTGAAAAACCTGGCCATTGATGCCTCCTTACGCATTCAGATTATGAGCTTATAGCGTTTTTGTGTGCAAAGCCTTTGGGTTCAATGACTTATTAAAACGACGCTGAGTGTTGAAAAAACGTTTCGCTAATCACTGACACCCGCTTAGTATCGGTATTTACCGCCTTTAAAACGACCTCAAGCATTCTATTTGCGACACCCGTTGAGTTGCCTTTCAGATTGCTTTGTCAGTATAAGCGTCATTCGTGCCAATATGCAGGCAAGCAGCACGTATCTAGCGCAGGGGCTCACAACAAGACACCAGCGACATAGAACGATAATAAAAAGAACATCAATGATGTTAGGTGATAGAGGTAAAGACCATGACCACCGATCAATCCCAAAAAACCATGCCAGTAGGTCACTCGCACATACCGCAAACGCTCGGTTTTCTGCTGCTGGACAACTTCACCCTCATTTCGCTGGCGTCAGCGATTGAACCACTGCGTATGGCAAACCAGTTGGCGGGGCGAGAGCTTTACCGCTGGTATACCTTGACTCAGGACGGTGCACCGGTGCGCGCCAGCGACGGCCTTAATGTGACGCCGGACGCCTCTATCCATGCGCCGCTCTCACTTGATTGGGTAGTCGTATGTGGCGGGGTCGCTCCTCAGCACAGCGTTAGCCGCGAGCATATTCAATGGCTACAGGCTCAGTCGCGCCAGCTGCGACGCTTGGGTGCTATCTGTACCGGTAGCTGGGCGCTGGGTCAGGCGGGTTTACTGGATCATTATGAAATCAGCATTCATTGGGAGTGCCTGGCCTCTCTTCAGGAAGCCTTTCCGAAAATCGTCCTGACGACGCGGCTGTTTTCCATTGACCGTGACCGTTTCACTGCCTCGGGCGGCACGGCGCCGCTGGATATGATGCTCAACCTGATCACTCACGATCACGGCAAGGAGCTTTCCGCCGGTATTTCCGAAATGTTCGTCTATGAGCGTATGCGCAACGAGCAGGATCAGCAGCGCGTGCCGTTAAAACACGTGCTGGGTACGACGCAGCCCAAGTTGCTGGAAATCGTCGCGTTGATGGAATCCAACCTTGAAGAGCCGCTTGAGCTTGATGAGCTGGCAAGCTATGTCGATGTTTCCCGCCGCCAGCTGGAGCGACTGTTCCAGCGTTACTTACACTGTTCGCCTTCCAGGTATTACCTAAAGCTGCGCCTAGTCAGGGCGCGCCAACTGCTCAAGCAAACGCCTCTCTCGATCATTGAGATTGCCTCGGTATGTGGCTTTGTTTCTACCCCGCATTTTTCCAAGTGCTATCGAGAATGTTTTGGTATTCCGCCACGCGATGAGCGCTTGGGCATCCATACACGCCAAAAAGCGCCGGAAAAGATTCCTCCGCTGCTGAAGCGCTGGGGAGCAGAACCTGTCAGCAACGAGCCGGCATCAAGCGCGCTGCTGGCTCTGGCCTATGCCCAGGGCGAACCCACCTTTGCCAGCGTTCCTCTTGGCTAAACGGGTGTACCACCGCTGAACTAGAGCTGCCGCAAGGCGGCTCTTTTTTTGTACCGTGTTTTCTGTTTATTCACCAGGCTTCCTGCGCCTGCATTTCTCATGATGACGCTTTTGGAATTTCCATCGTCGTTTCCAAGAGCAGATAGGCACCACCTCAGCGCTATGCTCCCTACATAAACAATTCAGGAGCCACGTTATGAACCCTGCCGAATTACACCAGGACGCCATCATCATTGACGGCCTAATCATTGCCAAATGGAATCGCGAACTGCTGGAAGACATGCGCCGTGGCGGCCTGACGGCAGCCAACTGCACTGTCTCGGTTTGGGAGGGGTTCAAGGCAACGGTGGACAATATTGTCGCCTCCAACAAACTGATGGAAGAGTGCAGCGACCTGGTTCGCCCGGTGCGTACCACCGCCGACATCATGCGCGCCAAGGAAGAGGGCAAGACCGGAATCATCTTTGGTTTCCAGAATGCGCACGCCTTTGAAGATCAGATCGGCTATGTCGAGATCTTCAAACAGCTCGGCGTAGGCATTGTGCAGATGTGCTACAACACCCAAAACCTGGTCGGTACTGGCTGCTACGAGCGTGACGGCGGGCTGTCCGGCTTTGGCCGCGAGATCGTTGCCGAAATGAACCGTGTGGGTATGCTGTGCGATCTTTCCCACGTAGGCGCCAAGACCTCTGAAGAAGTCATTCTTGAGTCCAAAAAGCCGGTGTGCTACTCCCACTGCCTGCCCTCCGGACTCAAGGAACACCCGCGCAACAAGTCGGATGCAGAGCTCAAGTTCATCGCCGACCACGGCGGCTTTGTCGGCGTCACAATGTTCACCCCGTTCCTCAAGAAGGGCGTTGATTCGACCATCGACGATTACTGCGAAGCGATTGAGTACATCATGAACATCGTGGGTGAAGACGCCATCGGTATCGGCACCGATTTCACCCAAGGCCATGACCAGAACTTCTTTGAGTGGCTGACCCACGACAAGGGCTATGCCCGCCGCCTGACCAGCTTCGGCAAGATCATTAATCCCGAAGGTATCCGTACTATCGGCGAATTCCCCAACTTGACAGAGGCGCTTCTCAAGCGCGGCCTGAGCGAATCTCAGGTCAGAAAAATCATGGGCGAGAACTGGGTTAGAACCTTGAAGGATGTGTGGGGCGAATAAGTACATGCACAGCCTGTACTGCCGTTCGACGAGATCCTGGAAGCCACTGAATAACTCAATGTCTTTTGAATAAATATAAGTGTAAGGAATACAACCGTGACCAAAACCGCCCCCGAGCTCCCGATTGACGTCGACAGCGAAACCGGTATCTGGACAACCGACGCGCTGCCGATGCTGTATGTCCCGCGCCACTTCTTCGTCAACAACCACGTCGCCATTGAAGAGGCCCTGGGTGCTGAAAAATACGCCGACATCCTCTACCAAGCGGGCTATAAAAGCGCTTGGCACTGGTGTGAAAAAGAGGCCGAACTCCACGGTATGGAAGGCGTGGACGTGTTCGAGCACTACATGAAGCGTCTTTCGCAGCGCGGCTGGGGCATCTTCGTGACTGAAGAGATTGACCTGAATGCAGGCACGGCCCGCGTGCGCCTTGAACACAGCGCCTTCGTGTATCAGATGGGCAAAGTGGACCGTAAAATCGAGTACATGTTCACCGGCTGGTTTGCCGGTGCCATGGACCAGATTCTGAGTGCGCGTGGAAGCTCGCTGCGCACGGTTGCCGAACAGACCCAAAGCGGCGCCGAAAAGGGCTGTGAGTACGGCCTGTTTGTTGTCACGCCCAAGAACTGAGGATCGCTGCCATGGCATTTGAGGCACTGTTCAAGCCGATCCAGATCGGCAACCAAACCATTCGTAACCGTGTGGTCAGTACGGCCCACGCCGAGGTGCACGCCACCGACGGCGGCATGACCACGGACCGCTACGTCAAATACTACGAAGAGAAGGCCAAGGGCGGCTGCGGCCTGTGCATCTGCGGCGGCTCGTCGATTGTTTCCATCGACAGCCCCCAGGGCTGGTGGAGTTCGGTCAATCTCTCGACCGACCGCATCATCCCGTACTTTCAGAACCTGGCCGATGCCGTGCACAAGCATGGCGGCAAGATCATGATCCAGATCACCCACATGGGCCGTCGCTCACGCTGGGATGGCTTCGACTGGTCGACGCTGGTATCGCCGTCGGGCATTCGCGAGCCAGTGCATCGCTCGACCTGCAAGACGATCGAAGTAGAAGAGATCTGGCGCATTATCGGTGACTTCGCCCAGGCCGCGCGCCGGGCGAAGGAAGGCGGTCTCGACGGCGTTGAGCTCTCTGCCGTACACCAGCACCTGATTGATCAGTTCTGGAGCCCGCGCGTCAACAAGCGCACCGATGAGTGGGGCGGCAGCTTCGAAAATCGCATGCGTTTTGGCATGGAAGTGATCAAGGCGGTGCGCGCCGAGGTGGGCAATGACTTCGTGGTGGGCCTGCGCATTACCGGGGACGAGTTCCACCCCGATGGCCTCGACCACGAGGAGATGAAGCGCATCGCGGCCTATCATGACGCCACCGGCATGATCGACTACTTCGGCGTGATAGGCTCTGGCTGTGATACCCACAACACCCTGGCCAACGTCATTCCCAACATGTCGTTTCCGCCCGAGCCCTTCCTGCACCTGGCCTCGGGCATCAAGGAAGTGGTCAACGTGCCGGTCATCCATGCCCAGAACATCAAGGACCCCAATCAGGCCCAACGTATTCTTGAAGGTGGCTACGTGGACCTGGTGGGTATGACCCGTGCTCATATTGCCGACCCGCACATCATCGCCAAAATCAAGATGGGCCAGATCGACCAGATTAAGCAGTGCGTGGGTGCCAACTACTGCATCGACCGGCAGTACCAAGGACTCGACGTGCTGTGTATTCAGAACGCCGCGACCGCACGTGAATACATGGGGCTGCCGCATATTGTCGAGAAAAGCGAAGGCCCCAAACGCAAGATAGTCATCGTGGGCGGTGGCCCAGGGGGCATGGAAGCGGCACACGTATGCGCCAAGCGCGGTCATGATGTCACCCTGTTTGAAGCCCAGGATCAGCTCGGTGGTCAGATCACTCTGGCCTCGAAAGCCCCCCAGCGCGATCAGATTGCTGGCATCACTCGCTGGTACCAGCTGGAGCTGGCACGCCTTGAGATCGACCTGCGCCTGAATACCCGTGCCGACGAAGCGACCATTGCTGATCTGCGCCCGGACATAGTAATTCTGGCTACCGGTGGGCAGCCGTTCCTCTCCCAGGTACCGGAGTGGGGTTACGACAGCGACCTGGGCAAGAGCCTGGTGGTCAGCACTTGGGACATTCTTAGCGGCAGCGTAGCGCCGGGCAAGAATGTACTGGTCTACGACACTATCTGCGAGTTCTCCGGCGTTTCAGCGGCCGACTACCTGGCAGACAAGGGATCAAAGGTCGAGATCGTTACCGACGATATCAAGCCGGGTGCCGCGGTGGGTGGCACCACCTTCCCGACCTACTACCGCAGCCTGTACGAGAAAGAGGTGATCATGACCTCGGATCTCGCCCTGCATAAGGTATATCGCGAAGGCGACTCACTGGTGGCGGTGCTTGAAAACGAGTACTCCGGCGCGCTAGAAGAGCGGGTGGTGGATCAGGTGGTGGTGGAAAACGGCGTGCGCCCGGATGAAGCCCTCTACTACAGCCTCAAGGAGCAGTCGCGTAACAAGGGCCAGACCGATATCGAAGCGCTCTACGCGATCAAGCCTCAGCCCTGTCTGTCTGAAAGCGGCGATGGCTTCGTGCTGTTCCGTCTGGGTGACTGCACCGCGCCACGCAACACGCATGCCGCCATTTATGACGCGCTGCGGTTATGCAAGGACTTCTGACCCACTAACGCTGTAAGCTGAATGTCATGGGCCATCAGGCTCATGACATTTCGTACTTACGGTGTCTCTGAGAGGAGAGACGCCATGCTTGATACCCTCCTACCGATACTGCTGTTTTCTGCGCTGTTACTGGCTGCCATTGGTGCTGTGCGCCGTGTGCGTCTGTGGCGCCAGGGGCGGCCCTCTCCTGCACCGATTATCCGCGGCCTGATGCAGGTACCCAGGCGCTACCTGGTGGATCTACACCACGTTGTCGAGCGGGATAAACTCATCTCCCATACCCACGTGGCCACCGCGGGCGGCTTTGTGCTGGCCGCATTACTGGCAATTGTGGTACATGGCTTTGGGCTTGATAGCACTATCTTGGCCTGGGTATTGCTGGCCGCCACGGTGAGCATGTTCTTGGGTAGTTTAGTGGTTGCCAAGCGGCGCAGCCCGCCACCCTCACGGCTTTCCAAAGGGCCGTGGATGCGCCTGCCCAAGAGCCTAATGGCGTTCTCCATCGGCATGTTCGTGGTGACGCTGCCCACTGCCGGTATTCTGCCAGAAGGCTTTTTCCAAAGCGGAGCAGGCTGGCTGGCTGCACTGGTGCTGGCCGGTGTCATCACCTGGGGCCTTGGCGAGATGTTCTTCGGCATGACCTGGGGCGGGCCGATGAAACACGCTTTTGCCGGCGCCCTGCACCTGGCCTTCCATCGCCGCCCCGAGCGTTTTTCCAAGCGCGCTGGCGGAGAGCACCGCTCAACCGGGCTCAAATCGTTGGCGCTGGATGACGAAAGTGCCAAGCTCGGCGTTGAGGTACCGGCTGACTTCACCTGGAACCAGCTGTTAGGCTTTGATGCCTGCGTTCAGTGTGGGCGCTGTGAAGCCGTCTGCCCGGCCTTTGCCGCCGGCCAGCCGCTCAACCCCAAGAAGCTGATTCAGGACATGGTAGTCGGCATGGCAGGCGGCACCGACGCCCACTATGCAGGCTCGCCCTACCCCGGCAAGCCGGTCGGCGAGCATGGCGGCAGCCCCCACGACCCGATTGTTGCCCGCACGGGTAGCGCATTGGTGGATGCCGAAACGTTGTGGTCCTGCACGACCTGCCGCGCCTGCGTTGAAGAGTGCCCCATGATGATTGAGCACGTTGATGCCATCGTCGATATGCGCCGCTTTCTGACCCTGGAACACGGTAATACGCCCAATAAGGGCGCCGAAGTGCTAGACAACCTGATTGCGACCGACAACCCCGGCGGCTTCGAACCTGACTCACGCCTGCACTGGGCGGCAGACCTCAATCTGCCGCTGATGGCCGACAAGCGCGAAGCCGAGGTGCTTCTGTGGCTGGGCGACGGCGTGTTTGACATGCGCAACCAGCGCACGCTGCGCGCGTTTATCAGTGTGCTGCGTGCTGCCGAGATCGATTTCGCCGTACTGGGTAATGAAGAGCGTGATAGCGGCGATGTCGCCCGCCGTCTGGGCGATGAGGCTACTTTCCAGAGTTTGGCGCGGCGCAACATTAAGACGTTGAGCCAGTACCGCTTCGCACGCATCGTTACCTGTGACCCGCACAGTTTCCACGTGCTGAAAAACGAGTACGCCGATCTCAGCACCGCCGACATGCCTTCCCGGTATGAGGTTTTCCATCACAGCACCTATATCAACCAGCTCGTCACCGACGGCAAGCTCACGTTCAAAGCCTGGAAAGGCGGCAACGTGACTTATCACGACCCCTGCTACCTGGGCCGTTATAACGGTGAATACGAAGCCCCACGCGCGGTGCTCAAGGCGCTAGGGATTGAGGTTAAGGAGATGGCTCGCTCTGGCTATCGCTCGCGCTGCTGCGGTGGCGGTGGCGGCGCACCGATCACCGATATTCCTGGCAAGCAGCGGATTCCCGATATGCGTATGGAAGATGTTCGCGAAGCCGGTGCTGACCTGGTCGCGGTAGGCTGCCCACAGTGCACTGCGATGCTTGAAGGCGTGGTAGAACCCCGCGCTGACATCAAGGATATCGCCGAACTGGTCGCCGACGCGTTGATCATCACAACGCCTGACGAAAAGGCGACCCAAAGTAAGCCCGCGCCAGCATCACCGCGCGCCACCCTGGAGGTAATGCCATGAGCGAGCTTGTTCGTCGTGACCCTCGAAAAGAGTGGATCGCCCGCAACCGCCTGCACCCGCAACATCTTGAGATGCTCGCCGAACTGGGTGGCGGCGCAGTAGCCAGCGAATGGATGGGGCCTAACGGCGTGATGCGCCGCAACCCCCATGCGGTCGGCTTCATCGGTCCCAACGGCATTCGGCGCATTGATCGTAGCGGCGTCCAGCAGGCGGCACAGGCGCCAGGGCGCAGCGTTGAGGCCAAGGATACGAGGACGCCGGTCACTATCGACACTCCCGCCTTTATGGTGGCGGTCGTACCGGATATGGCTGGTGGGCGCCTTTCCTCCCACGACCGTGATCTGTTAGGGCTTGCCCGCCAGCTAGCCGATGCCGACCCGGCCCAGCCTGGTGCCGTACTGGCCGTGGTGTTTGGCGAGCATAAAGAAACCACCTTTGACGAGGCGGGTATTGACCGGCTACTACACTTGGAAGGCGAGCGTTTCTCGGGCTACCTGCCGGAGCTTAGCGTCGCCACCTTGCAGAGCGTAGATCGTGAAATGATGCCCCGCTACTGGCTGCTACCCGACTCAAGCGTTGGCGGTGAGCTCGGCAGGCGCCTCGCCACAAGGCTTGGCGAGCGCCCGGCCGCTCAGGTCTGGCAGGTCGAGGCAGACACTGAAAGCGCAACCGGCTGGCGCTGTACCGCACGTGGTGCGGCAGGTAGAAACGACATTACCCGCGTCCTGCCCCGTATCGTACTGGCCTTGGCCGAGTGCGCCGACCCGGTCAGCGAAACCCGCCACGCGGCTGAGCCGATCACACTTTCTAACGGGCTTCCCGAAATACTCGGCCGCATTGAGGACATGGGCGAAGTCGCGGTGGACCCGGCCAGCGTATCGCTCGCGGAAGCAGAATTTATCCTTTCTGCTGGCAATGGCGTGAAAAGCTGGGATAGCTATCATCACGCTGCCGAGGTGCTCGGCGCCACCAAAGGCGCCTCACGGGTGGTGGTGGATGACGGCTTTATGCCGCGCGACCGCCAAGTGGGCGCCACCGGCACCTGGGTCTCTGCCCGCGTTTATGTAGCGGTAGGAATTTCCGGCGCTATCCAGCATCTTCAGGGCATTCAGAGCTGCGAGAAGGTGGTGGCGATCAACCTCGATGAAGGCTGCGATATGGTCAAACGTGCCGACCTGGCAGTGATCGGCGATGCCAGCCAGATACTCGCTGCCCTTGTTACACAGGTTGAGCAGTACCGCGCTGAACAGCAGGAGAATCGCGATGCCGCATGATGTCAGTAACAAAAGTGCCAAGCAATCAACCGCCAACGCGCTGAACGTCGCTGTACTGGTTTCGGTAGGCCAACACCCACTGACCGCGCGCGCACGCCGCGCCGACCAGGATGCCCGAGCGGTAGAAATGGCCCTGACGCTGGAAAACGCCTCGGTCAGCCTGCTACATGCCGGCCAGCAAAATAGCGATCATGAAGAGGCCATCCGCGGCTATCTCGGCATGGGTATCAACTCTGTTGGCTTGATCGAGCAGCAACCCCACGCCGATGTAATCCCCGCGCTGGCCAACGCGTTACGCGCCAGCGCCCCGCAGCTGGTGCTGACCGGTACTCGCGCCGAAACCGGCGAGGCCTCGGGTGTAACGCCCTACCTACTGGCCGAGGCGCTTGGCTGGCCGATCATTACCGGTCTAGCGGCGGTAGAAAAGGTCGAGCAGGGAGTGATCACGGTGCTGCAAGCATTGCCGCGCGGCAAGCGGCGGCGCCTGCGCATTCGTCTACCGGCGCTTGCCACGGTGGACAGCAGCGCTCCCGCCGCCCGCCAAAGTGCCTTTGGCCCCGCCAGGCGCGGCGAGTTAGCCCATCAAAAAGCGGCCAGCGAGCTTGATGAAGCACTAAGCACTTGGCAGTTCCAGCCAGCGCGCAAGCGTCCCAAGCGGCTTAAGATCGTTAAGTCATCATCGGCGCGTGACCGTTTCAAAGCCGCCGCTGCCAAGTCCGGCGGTGGTGGTGGGCAGACGCTTAACGACGTCACCCCAGAACAGGGTGCCGAAGCGATCTTCAAACTGCTCAAGGAGGAAGGAGTACTGCGCTAGGCGCACTGCTTCACGATAACGATACTGTCAGCCCGCCTTCTCGGCGGGCTTTTTAGTCCAGGTTCATGAGCGGCAAACGTACTACTTTCCCATAAAGCCCGAGTATAGCCGCAGGCGCTGCCTTTCCAAATGCAGGCCAATCCCCGCATGTACCATCAGCACGCTGATCACCACCGCCCCGCCCGCAAGCGTTGAGGCCGTGGGCTGCTCGCCCAACAACCACCATACCCAGAGCGTACCCAGCGCGGTTTCAACCAGATAGAACAACGCCACTTCCGTCGACGGCAGATAGCGGGTCGCGCTGTTGATCAGCACGGTGGCCAGCGGCATCTGAATAAGCCCCATCACCGCGAGGACGCCATAGCGCGGGGCATCCAGCGCAAACGGCGAAGCCAAAGGCAGCGCGATTGCCGCAGAAAGCAAGCCCCCACCAGCAATCACCACGATGCGATCAATGCTCGGAAAGCGGCGCAGCACCGTCAAATTACCGCCAATCGCCGCTGCCGCCGCCAGCGCATAAAGATTGCCTACCAGCATGCCGTGAGCGCCCTCGCCCATAAAGACCAAACTCATGCCCAGCATGCAGACGGCGATCGCAACCAGCGTGCGCAAAGCGACACGCTCTTTGAGAAACACCCGTGAAAACAGGGCAGCGAACAGCGGCGCAGTGCTAAGGATCACCACCACGTTGGCTACGTTGGCGTTCATCACCGCGAGTACGAAAAGCGCCGAAATCAGCCCCAACAGTATTGCCGAAACCAGCGATGAAAAAGGGTTCACGCGTAGCGTGGCCAGTCGGTTGCCTCGACAACACGCAAGCCCCAGCACACAGAACATCAAAAAGCCGCGCCAGAAGACGATGGTCCAACCCTCGGTATCGGCAAGGCGGATCAGCAGGCCGTCGAAACTGAGAAACACCACCCCCAGTACCACCATCAACAGACCGCGCTGATAACCACTTAACTGCATGATATTGACTCCCGGTTGGCAGAAAAAGATAACCGCTCACCCATGGGCGAGCGGTTAAGCGTAACAGTTGAGCGCAGGCTCACGGCCCAGGCCGTGTTAACGGCCAGGTGACACGGCCACCGGCGCAGTTGAAGCCCTCTGCTGGCGAGGGCGAACTACCCAGAACCCTACGGCTCCCGCCATCAGCAACATGCTCCCGCAGCCGACCGCCAGCATATAGCCACCCTGCACGGCACTGCCAGGCACACTAAACTGCTCGGCGAACCCGGCCAACGTGACCGCGTACTGTTGCCAGAGAAATACCCCGATGGCGCCACCGGAAAGCATGGTGCACAGGGCAATCACACGGGTGCCTGTCACCCAGCCACTGACGGCCTGAGCATCAAATGTATGCAGAAACGTCTGGTACTCTTTCTCGGCCTGGCTGACATGGGTAAACCTGGAAGCCAGCGTAATCGCCACCAGCGCCATCAAGGTGCTTAGCAGTACCGGGTGCAAATATACCGGCAGGCTAAGCCACTCGGCCTGAATCATCATCGACAGCGCGACGTTACCCACAAAGCCCACCGCCAAGCCCCAGCCCGCGCCTGCGGCGGTAATCCGCTTGCTCCAGATGCTCATCAAAGCAACCGGCCCCCAGGAAGAGGCAAATAGCGTGGCGGCAAACCATACCACTGACATAACCGCAGGCGGTTGAAACAGCGCCAGCAGCAGTGCTATCAAGCCCGCAGCGAGCACCGCAATACGGCTTTTTCGCATGGCCGACGTCTCATCTTGCGAGGCTGAGAGGATATCGTTGGAGAGGCTAAAGCCGATGATCGACAGAAACGTCGAGCAAGACGATAGCCCCGCCGCAAAGACGCCCGTTAGAATGACCACACCAAGCCAGGTTGGCAGCACGTTGAGCGCCACCCAAATCATGGAGCGCTCCGGGTCCAGCCCGGCATCGTAAAGATTGATGGCCGCCCCGGTCATCATCATCAATGCGTAGAAGATGGCCAGCGCCACTGCCGTCAACATGGCCGAACGCATTACCACGTGCTCATTGCGGGCCATCAGGTAACGGCTGGATTGCCAAGGACTCGCCGCCAGCACCGCTGCCCACACAAGGCCGAGTGTTAGTCCCCAGGTAAGCGCCTCGCCAGGCGAGGAGAAGTTGGCCTCAGGCCCTTCCAGCACGCCGTGCCATAGCGCAATGCCGGGCTTGTCGGTTTGGGTAAGCAGGCCTTCCACCACACCGTTCCACCCGCCCAAATCTTGAATCACATAGATCGAACCGCCCAAGGCTGCCAGCGAGAAGATCACAAACATGATGGTGTCGGTGAGCATGACACCGGGCGATCCCGAATAGAGAATAAAACCCGTATACGTTGCCCACACCAATACCAACCCGACCCAGTACGGCATACCGGTCAGCTCAGAGAACATGATGCCCGCGCCCTGCATAACGCCTAACAGATACGCGCCAAGGCCGATAATTGTGGTCAGCCCGGCAATCACCTGAACACGGCGCGAGGCAAAGCGCTTGCCAAAAAATTCCGGCACGGTACGTGCCCCGCTGCGCCGAAGGTAACGCCCAAACACCAGCGCACCCAGCAGGCATCCCGAGGTGCTGACGGCCGCGAAGATCAGCATCACAAACGGATAGCCCTGATAGGCAAAACCCGTTTCACCGAGAAACGCGCTGGTGCTGAGATAGCTTGCTACCAGCGTACCCAGGATAAAAAACGTGGGAGCATTGCGGCCAGCAACCAGATAATCATCCAGACCTTTGACGCGCCGTCCGGCGAGATGCCCGATAACAAAGTAGCCCACCAGGCTGAGCAGTATTGCGATGGTGTAAATCATGAGAATAGCCGTCAGGTTATTAATATTGTTTAGCCATGGTGCAATGCTTTGGCTGTCTACTCTTTGCTATTAGCGGCAACGCATGCAGGAATCACGACACGATATCCGCTAACCAATAGGGGCGCCATTGAAATGGCGCCCCTATTGGCAACAACAAAGTACAGCAACAAACCTGACTATCGCGCTATTTTGGGCACCGCATTGAGCTCGCGCCACTCCTTGTGAAGCCCTTTGTAAAGGCTGAAACACATCAGCAGAAGCACCAGCGTAAAGGGTAACCCTGTCGCCACCGCGCCTGCTTGCAGCGCGCTAAGCGCCGCGCTACCGCCACCGTAAAGCAGCACACCAGCGATGACACCTTCAAGCGCGGCCCAGAACACCCGCTGCCCCTTGGGCGCATCGGTTTTCCCACCCGCGGTGATATTGTCGATGACGAGGGAGCCAGAATCCGCCGAGGTAATGAAAAAGACCAGCACCAGCACAATCGCCAGCGTCGAGGTGATGCCAGTGAACGGCAGTAGCTCCAGCATGTGGAACATGGCAAGCGAAACGTCGCTGATGCCGTTGGCTAATTCGCCCATGCTATTTTCGGCCTGAAACAGTGCCGCGCCGCCAAAGGTGCTCATCCATACCAGCGTGACCAGCGTCGGCACCAACAGCACCGCAATCAGGAACTCGCGTACCGTGCGCCCCCGGGATACACGGGCAATAAACATCCCCACAAACGGCGACCAGGAGATCCACCACGCCCAGTAGAAGATGGTCCAGCCGTGATACCAGACGTCATCATCGCGGCCAATCCAGTTCGAAAGCGGCAGGATATGGCTGACATAGTCCACTGCCGTGGTGCCAATTCCCGTTATAATCATCAGCGTCGGTCCGGCGATTACCACAAACAGCAGCAGCACTGCCGCGACCACCATATTGATGTTCGAGAACAGCTTGACGCCGCCGTCGATTCCCCGCCATACCGAAAACAGTGCAATCACTGTAACCACCAGGATGATTGCCATCTGCGTTCCAAGGGTATTGGGTATGTCGAAAAGATAGGCAAGCCCGCCAGCCGCTTGGGTAGCGCCAAAGCCAAGCGACGTTGCCAAGCCAAAGATGGTTGCCAATACGGCAAGAATATCAATGGCATGGCCTGCCCAGCCGCGCGTTCGCTCACCCAAAATCGGGTAAAAAGCAGAGCGCAGGGTTAGCGGCAAGCCTTTATTGTAGGTAAAAAAAGCCAAGGATAGCGCGACAACGCCATAGATCGCCCATGGATGAAGCCCCCAATGAAACATGGTGGCGCCCATAGCGGCGCTAGCGCCCTCCGGTGTACCTGGGGGAATATTCAAGGGTGTACCGTACCAATCGGTGTAGTAGGCCACTGGTTCAGCAACACTCCAGAACATCAGCCCGATACCCATACCCGCCGCAAACAGCATGGCGAACCAGGAGGTGCGCGAGTATTCCGGCTTGGCATCATTTCCGCCCAAGCGTATCCGCCCAACCGGAAGACAGATAAGCGCCAGACAGAACACTACAAAAATATTACCCGCAATCATGAACAGCCAGTCGAAATGCTCAATCGACCAGTTCTTGGCAAGGCCAAGCTGGGTATTCGCAGCATCGGAATAGATCAGCGCATAAAGAATAAACAGCAGAATGGCGAGTGCGGAGAGCGGAAAGACGGGGTTATGGAAATCCAGCCCCATCACCTGCTTGTTATCCTGACCGGGGGTCAAAACAGGATCATCATGGTCCATAGGTTATCCTCATTGTTATTTTTTTCTGTACGCTAACCGCCAAGGTGGCGGATAGGGCGTTTAAATTTTTAGGCGATACTCACTTGCGCAGTTATTCAAAACCGACCCCGGCATAGCTATTGCCGCGTTGCCAGCGCTATTGCCGGCCGATTTATAGGTACACTGACAGACCAACAACCAACACAAGAGAGGATGCCGTCATGATGATTGTCGAACTGATTGATGGTGATGATTTTCGGGCACAGCTGACCGCGCTGGGTATCGATATTCCAGAGAACGCCGACCCCGATACATGTGCTCAAATCGCCGCTGAGGCCCATCGCAAGCAGGAGATTGTCGAGCTGCCAACGTTGGTGCGCAAGCTTATCGATCAAAAGGACATTCTGCTGCCTTCGGTACGCCACGCTATTGAGCGTTTTCTGCCCTTTGAGTAAGGGCATGAGCTGATTGATTAATGCGTTGATGAACGGATTGGCAATTGCTAGACGCAGGCTGGCCCGCCAAAGCGGGCCAGCCCATCATCAGCGTGCAGTTAGCCCTGCGCCAACTGCAGCGATACGCTATCGCTTCCCAGATTGCTGAGCATGCGCTCGGAGTACCAATCAATAAAGTCGATGACGCCAAACTCGTAGGTTGGTGAATAGGGGCCGGGCTGGTAGGCCTTGGAGTTGATACCGCGCTGATTCTCTTCCGCCAGCTGGCGATCCTGATCGTTGGTGGCGTCCCACACGCGACGCATGTTTTCCGGGTCGTAATCCACGCCCTCTACCGCGTCCTTGTGCACCAGCCACTTGGTCGTGACCATGGTTTTCTGCGGGCCAAGCGGCAATACACGGAACACGACGGCATGGTCGCCCATGAAGTGGTTCCAGGAGTTGGGCAGGTGCAGAATGCGCAGCGAGCCCATGTCCGGGCTGGTCAACCGGCCCATCAGCTTGTTACACGCTGGCTTGCCATCCATGGTCATGGACACCACGCCATCAAGTAGCGGTGTGCGCGTCAGGCGGTTACGCTTGTCAAAGCGCTTGAGCCGCCAAGGCACCTGCTCGCCGTTCCAATCGGCCTGCTTGCGGGTCACCAGGTCTTTATATTTGTCCGTCGCGCGCGGGTCTTCGGTATCGTCAAACTCGATTAGCGAGTTCAAAAGCTCTGGGTGCGCACCATTACAGTGATAACACTCGCGGTTATTCTCGATGACCAGCTTCCAGTTGGCCTGCTCAATAATACTCGACTCTACAGCGACCTTGACGTTATCCATCTGGTACGGCTCAAGGTAGTGCTCAAGCGTCTCCAGGAGGTCGTCGATGGCGGGCGGGTTATCGCTCAGATTAATAAATACAAAGCCCCCCGCCGTGCGCACGTTAACCGGCTTCAGCCCGAACTGGTTAAGGTCGAAGTCCGTACCCATGTCGCTTCCGGCAAACAGCAAGCGACCGTCAAGCTCGTAAGTCCACTGATGGTAGGGGCATACCAGTTTAGCGACTTTTCCTTTGTCCTTGGTGCACAGCCGTGAGCCACGATGGCGACATACGTTATGAAAAGCATGAATCTGACCTTCACCGCCACGCACAATCACAACGGGATTATCACCGATTTCCAAGGTCATAAAGTTGCCCTTGGCCGGGATCTCGCAGGTCATCCCTGCGAATAGCCACTCTTTTTCAAAGACTTCCTGCATGTCGAGCGCAAACAAGCGGGCGTCGTTATAGAACGGTTGGGGTAGAGAAAACGCGTGCGCGCGGGACTGTAGCATATCAACCGTCGCTTCACGCATGGCAGCCAGAGGGTCGTTGAGTGTGTCATCCATTGTCTTGTTCATACCAGATATCCTTTTAAATACCGCCTCCCTTACCCAGGGTGGCGACAGAGTCATTAACCAAACGTAATTGTGTTGTTGTTAAGTTGCTGAACCTGGCGATTGTGTGAAGCGCGCAGCGCTTGCTACTTGTTGATGGATTGTGGTCCACGCCATTTGCTTTCAATTGTCTGCCCACGACACTATGTGGCGTGGCGACGACGTGGGCGGAGATTTTTGATAGGCAGAAGGTGCCGCAAGGTAAGTGCGTGTCGCTAACAGGCAAGCTGGTCATAAAGCGCGTACCCAGAATGCAGGTTAATGGTGCTGGACCGTGCAGACAGGACGGGCCGGTGAAGGCAACGCGATAGCACGGCCATATTGAGACGACGATGACAACGAACTTCTTTAATCCCGTCACGACCCAAACCTGGACCAACGGCCGCCACCATGTGCGGTGCGTCAAGATCATTCAGGAAACCTGGGACGTTCGCACGTTCTGCTTTATGGCTGAACAGCCGGTAATGTTCTTCTTCAAGCCGGGCCAATTTGTGACACTAGAGCTCGAAATCGATAATCAGCCCGTTATGCGCTCCTATACGATTTCAAGCTCTCCCTCTGTGCCTTACAGCTTCTCAATCACGGTCAAACAGGTGCCGGGAGGCCAGGTCTCCAACTGGCTGCATGCCAATTTAAAGGTCGGCGACGAGCTAGTGGTCCATGGCCCGGTGGGCAACTTCAACTCCATCGACTTTCCTGCCGAAAAGGTACTGCTTCTCTCAGGCGGCGTAGGCATCACACCGCTAATGTCGATGACGCGCTGGCTCTTCGATACCAACGCCAACGTCGATGTGGAGTTCATCCACAGCGCCCGTGCCCCGCGCGATGTCATTTTCCATCGCGAGCTGGTGCACATGTTCTCGCGCATCCCCGAATTCAAGCTCCATATCGTGTGCGAGAAGAAAGAAGATATCGGTGAGGCATGGGCTGGCTACCGCGGTTTTCTAACCCAGCCCATGCTTGAGCTAATGGCACCGGACTTCCTTGAGCGGGAGATCTTCTGTTGCGGCCCCGTACCGTATATGAATGCCATCAAAGCGATTTTGCGCGCCAACAACTACAACATGGACCACTACCATGAAGAGCTGTTTGGCGAGACGCCGGTTGACGTTCAGGAAGACGTCCTGGAGCTTGCCGAGCAGGCCGAAGTGGAAGCCGAGCTAGCAGAGCCTGAGGATCTGATCAACATCGAATTTGCCCAGTCGGGCAAAAGTGTACGTATACAAGCAGGCGAAACGGTTCACGCCGCAGCCGCCAAGCTGGGGCTGCATATTCCCAAGGCGTGCGGTATGGGCATCTGCGGCACCTGCCGAGTGGAGCTGAAATCTGGCGAGGTGGAAATGGAGCATAACGGCGGTATCACCGACGAAGATATTGAAGAGGGCTACATTCTGTCCTGCTGCAGCAAACCGAAAGGCGACCTGGTGGTCGATTTCTAACGCGGTAGCCCCTCATTCATCCACAACACTAGCCCAACCCCAAAACGGATACTGAGCTCCTCGGTATCCGTTTTTTGTGCCGTACACTCGCCTTAAGCGGACACAAAAAAACGCCCATGGCACGTAGCCATGAGCGTTATTAGCGTTGGTTACCCGCTTCTTTTAGCGCTTAATCAGGCAACACCAAGCAATCCATGCGGATCAAGCACGAACTTGCTGGCCACGCCCGCATCGAACTGCTCGTAACCTGCTGGCGCATCTTCCAGCGAAATCACCTGGGCGTTAACGATCTCGGCAATGTTCAAACGCCCGTGCAGAATGGCCTGCATCAGCTGGCGGTTGTACTGCACTACCGGCGTCTGGCCGGTATGGAACGAGAGCCCCTTGGCCCAACCCTGGCCAAAGCGCAGGCTCAGGCTACCAGTTTGTGCAGCTTTCTCGGTCGCACCCGGATCTTCCGTTACGTATAGACCAGGAATGCCGATAGAACCGCCTTCGCGAGTGACTTCCATCATCTGGTTAAGCACCACTGCCGGCTGCTCTTTACCGCCATGCCCGATCGCTTCAAAGCCCACCGCATCAATGGCGCTGTCCACACTAGGCTCGCCGACCACTGCGGCAATCATCTCGCCCAAACGGTCATGCTTGCTTAGATCAATCGGTACAAAGCCCATCTTGCGGGCGTGCTCCAGGCGATCCTTGTTGAAATCGCCAATCATCACTACCGCTGCGCCTAACAGGCGTGCCGAGGCGGCAGCGGCCAGCCCTACAGGGCCTGCGCCCGCTACGTACACGGTGGAACCCGCACCAACGCCCGCTTTCAAGGCGCCGTGGAAACCAGTCGGAAGAATATCGCTCAACATGGTTAGATCGCGAATCTGGCTCATGGCCTGATCACGGTCCGGGAACTTGAGCAGGTTGAAGTCAGCGTAGGGCACCATTACGTAGTGCGCCTGACCGCCCACCCAGCCACCCATATCAACATAGCCGTAGGCACCGCCCGCTCGGTCATCGTTAACATGCAGGCAAAGACCGGTGTGGCCCTCTTTACAGGTGCGGCAGCGGCCGCAAGCGACGTTGAAGGGAACGGATACAATATCGCCAATGTTTAGAAACTCGACGCCCTTGCCTTTTTCGATCACCTCACCAGTGATCTCGTGCCCCAGCACCATACCGGTAGGCGCCGTGGTGCGTCCGCGTACCATGTGCTGGTCGGAGCCGCAAATATTCGTGGACACTACTTTCAGAATGACACCGTGATCAATGGGCTTGCCATGGGGGGTTTCCATTTTCGGGTAGGCGATATCCTGAACTTCGACTTTACCGTCGCCGATATAAACAACACCACGATTGTTGGACATGCGAAATCCTCTCTTCCGGGTGCTGGCGCAGTCTCAAGAGGTTTTCTCAGAGAGCGGTCTCAAGGACGCTATCAAGGGCCACTCCAACAACTGCGCTGGCATCATTATTTTAAATCGAGCTGGCGTATGTGAAGCGCTTTCGAGAAACGCTTCCTGATCAGCAGGCCAATTAAAGATTAGCCTGTTGCCGCAGCATGACGCACCCGGCCTACCCGCAATTACTTATAAACGACGTCGAGCAATAAATGAGCGACGCCTTATAAAGGCCCATAAAAAATTCACGTCAATGTCGCAAATACGCCGAGCGGTGACGTCGGTAAGCATCTTGGGGGGCAAGCCCAGCGATACTATCGCGGCACGATAGCGTGAATGGTGATGCCATTCCTGACGCTAACAAACTCCCAGACCGAATATAAGCGACTAGCCTGGAGACCCAGATGACTCACAATAACTTTTCTCCCGAAGCCCGCTTGGCCAACTACGACACGGCCCTTGCCTCGGCAATCGCTGAAGAGACAGCGCGTCAAGAAGCCCACATCGAACTGATCGCCTCTGAGAACTACACCAGCAAGCTGGTGATGGAAGCGCAAGGCACCCAGTTGACTAACAAGTACGCCGAAGGCTATCCCGGTAAGCGCTATTACGGCGGCTGTGAATTCGTCGACAAGGTGGAAGCGCTGGCTATCGAGCGGGCTTGCAGCCTGTTTGGTGCCAACTATGCCAACGTACAGCCCCATTCCGGCGCTCAGGCCAATGCGGCGGTATTCATGGCGCTGGTAAGTCCTGGCGACACTATTCTGGGCATGAGCCTGGCCCACGGCGGCCACCTGACCCACGGTGCAGCCCCCAACTTCTCGGGCAAGCACTACAACGCTATCCAGTACGGCCTGGTCGAAGGCACCGGCGAAATCGACTACGACGAAGTAGAGCGGCTGGCGCGAGAGCATAAGCCGAAAATGATCATTGCGGGTTTCTCGGCCTATTCACGCGTGGTCGACTGGCGCCGTTTCCGTAACATCGCCGATGAAGTCGGCGCCTATCTGATGGTCGATATGGCCCACGTAGCGGGCCTGGTAGCTGCTGGTCTCTACCCGAGCCCGCTGCCCTATGCCCATGTCGTGACGACCACGACCCACAAGACACTGCGCGGCCCGCGCGGCGGCCTGATTCTCTCCGCCGATGGCGACGAGACGCTTTACAAGAAGCTCAATGGCGCGGTATTCCCCGGCCAGCAGGGCGGCCCGCTGATGCATGTGATCGCGGCCAAAGCGGTGGCGTTCAAAGAGGCCATGAACCAGGACTTCGTTAACTACCAGCGTCAGGTTATCGCCAACGCCCGTGCGATGGCGCGCATCTTCGTTGAGCGTGGTTTTGATGTGGTTTCCGGCGGTACCGACGATCACCTGTTCCTGGTCTCGCTGATCAAACAGGGCATTACCGGTAAAGATGCCGACGCAGCCCTTGGGCGCGCGCATATCACGGTCAACAAGAACACCGTGCCCAACGACCCGCAAAGCCCCTTCGTTACCTCGGGCCTGCGCATTGGCACTCCGGCGGTAACCACCCGCGGAATGGTTGAGGCAGACTGTGAGCACCTGGCAGGCTGGATTTGCGACATTCTTGACGTACTGGCCGACCAGCAGGACACCACTGACGTAGAAAACCAGGTACGTGAAAACGTCGCCGACCTGTGTGCCCACTACCCGGTATATGGCCAAGCCCAAACCACCAGTGAGCACGTAGCCGATAGCGCCTCAATCGCCTGACGATAGCCGCCAGCCGGCTCCGCGGAGCCGATCAAGGAGAAACTTTATGCAACGTTATTCCGGCTTCGGACTGGTCAAACATGCGCTTGGACATCACGAAAACTGGGAGCGCCAGTGGCGCAACCCTGAGCCCAAGAAGCGCTACGACGTCATCATTGTCGGTGGTGGCGGTCACGGACTAGCCACTGCTTACTACCTGGCGAAAGAGTTCGGCATCAAGAATGTCGCCGTGGTTGAAAAGGGCTGGCTGGGCGGCGGCAACACCGCACGTAATACCACCATCGTACGCTCTAACTATCTATGGGATGAATCAGGGCGGCTTTACAACCACTCGCTGGATCTGTGGAAGGGCCTCTCCCAGGATTTGAACTACAACGTGATGTTTTCCCAGCGCGGTGTACTCAATCTGGGCCACACCCTGCAGGACATGCGTGATATTCAGCGCCGCGTTCATGCTAACCGTTTGAACGGTATCGACAGCGAGGTAGTCACTCCGCAACAGATCAAGGAGATCGAGCCTCAACTGGATATTTCCAGCCGTGCCCGCTACCCGATCATGGGCGCTTCCTGGCAGAAGAGTGCCGGCGTGGCGCGCCACGATGCGGTGGCCTGGGGCTATGCGCGTGGTGCCGATGCTCTCGGCGTGGATCTTCTGCAAAATACCGAGGTCACCGGCTTCAAGATTCGCGATGGCAAGGTGCTGGGCGTCCACACCAACCGCGGTGATATCGAAGCCAATACCGTGGGCTGCGTGGCGGCGGGCAACTCCGGCGTATTGGCTAACATGGCGGGCATCAAGCTGCCGTTGGAATCCCATCCGCTACAAGCATTAGTGTCCGAGCCGCTCAAGCCGGTCCTCAATACCGTCACCATGTCCAACCACGTTCACGGCTACATCAGCCAGTCCGACAAGGGCGACCTGGTCATCGGGGCGGGCATCAACGGCTACGTCGGTTACGGCCAGCGCGGCAGCTACTCGACCATTGAGCACACCCTTCAGGCCATCGTCGAGATGTTCCCGATGTTCTCTCGGGTGCGTATGAACCGCCAGTGGGGCGGCATCGTCGATACCTGCCCGGATGCTTGCCCGATCCTGTCCAAAACGAAGGTTAAAGGTCTGTATTTCAACTGTGGCTGGGGCACCGGTGGTTTCAAGGCGACCCCCGGATCCGGGCATGTTTTCGCCGCAAGCCTGGCCAAGGGTGAAATGCACCCCATCGCTGCGCCTTTTTCCATCGACCGTTTCAATACCGGTGCGCTGATTGATGAACACGGCGCCGCTGGCGTGGCGCACTGAGGAGAGCCCATCATGTTTTATATCTTCTGCCCCTACTGCAAGGAGCACCGCGAGGAAGAGGAGTTCCACCCTCGCGGCCAGGCCCACTTGATGCGCCCTTCCGACCCGGACAATACCAGCGACGAGGAGTGGGGTGACTACCTGTTCTTCCGCAACAACCCGCGCGGTATTCACCACGAAATGTGGGTGCACTCGGTGGGCTGTCGCAAGTTCTTCAATATCACCCGCAATACGGTGACCTACGAAATTCTCGAAACCTACCCCATGGGTGAGCAGCCAAGCATTACGGCGGCAACGCCCGATGTTCGTCACGAACAAGGTGTTCAAGTGGCCGATGGCGGCTGGCAGACCGTGGGCGCACGGCCTGAAAACAAAGCACTGAATGAGGAGGCCTCGCCATGACCCAGAAAAATCGTATTGATGCCGGCGGGCGTGTCGATCGTTCCCAAGTGCTTGAATTCACCTTTAACGGCCAGCGTTACCAGGGTCTGAAAGGCGACACGCTCGCTTCGGCACTGCTCGCCAACGGCGTGAATATCGTCAACCGTAGCTTCAAGTATTCACGCGCTCGCGGCATTGTCGCCGCCGGTGCCGAAGAGCCCAATGCCGTCGTTCAGTTGGGCGCCAAGGATGACACCCAAGTGCCCAACGTCCGCGCTACCCAGCAGGGCCTGTACAACGGCCTGGTGGCGCGCAGTACCAATGGTTGGCCCAACGTTCAGCGTGACGTAATGAGCTGGGTAGGCAAGCTGGGCGGTGGTTTTATGCCGCCAGGGTTCTACTACAAGACCTTTATGGCCCCTGCCTCAATGTGGATGACCTATGAGAAGTATATCCGCATGGGCGCGGGGCTAGGTCGTGCACCGACCGAGTCCGATCCGGACATTTATGATCACATGCATCACCACTGCGATGTGATGGTGATCGGCGCGGGCCCAGCGGGGCTTGCCGCGGCGCTTTCTGCCGCGCGTTCCGGTGCGCGTTCCGGTGCGCGTGTGATCCTGTGTGATGAACAGGAAGAGATGGGCGGCTCGCTACTGGATAGCCGCGAAACCCTGGATGGCGTTTCAGCGACGCGCTGGGTTGAGCAAACAGTAAAAGAGCTTGGCGCGATGGATAACGTGACGCTGCTGCCACGCACCACCGCCAACGGCTATCACGACCACAACTTTGTCACGCTGCACGAGCGGCGTACCGAGCATATGGCCGATACCGCCCGTGAAGCGGGCTTCCCCGGTGAATCACGTGCGCGTCTTCACCGCGTGCGCGCCCGCCAAGTGGTGCTGGCCAGCGGCGCCCACGAACGCCCCTTGGTGTACGCCAACAACGACTTGCCGGGCACCATGCTCGCAGGCGCCGTTTCCAACTATATTCGCCGCTACGCGGTGGTGCCCGGCAACAGCCTGGTGCTTTCCACCAGCAACGACCACGCTTACCGCGCAGCTCTCGACTGGAAAGAAGCCGGACGTAAGGTCGTCGCCATTGTCGATGCCCGCGCCAACCCTGATGGCGACCTGGTTCGCCAGGCACGCGACAGCGGTATTCGCGTGATCACTGGCAGTGCCGTCATCGAAGCACGCGGTAATCAGCGTGTTACCGGCGCACGCGTCTCGGCCGTTGATCTTGAGCGTTTCGTGGTGACCGGCAAAGCCGAAGAGCTTGAGTGCGATACCATCGCCACCTCCGGCGGCTATAGCCCGGTGATCCACCTCTCCTCACACACCGGCACACGCCCGGCATGGGACGAAGAGTTATTAGGTTTTGTGCCCGGCACGGTCAAGGGCATGCAGTCGGCTGGCGGCGTGGCGGGCTATTATGCCCTCGGCGAAACGCTTGCCGATGGCGCTCGCATTGGGTGTCAGGCAGCGCTGGAGTGCGGCTTTAACAGCGCCGAGGAAGCTGCCCTGCCCGCCACGCGAGCGCGGCGTGATGCGCCTTCCTGCGCGCTTTATCAAGTGCCGCATGAAAAGAGCGCCCTACGCGCGCCCAAGCAGTTTGTTGACCTGCAAAACGATGTCACCGCGGCGGGTATTGAGCTTGCCACCCGCGAAGGCTTTGAATCCATTGAGCACGTCAAGCGCTACACCGCGCTGGGCTTTGGTACCGACCAAGGGAAGCTTGGCAACATCAACGGCATGGCGATTGCTGCACGCTGCCTGAAACGCTCGATTCCCGAAGTAGGCACCACCGTGTTCCGGCCCAACTATACGCCGGTGACCTTTGGCGCCATCGTTGGCCGTCACTGCGGCGAGCTGTTTGACCCTGAGCGCTACACCGCGCTGCACCAGTGGCACGTGGAAAACGGAGCCGAGTTCGAGGATGTCGGCCAGTGGAAACGCCCGTGGTACTTCCCTCGCACCGTGAATGGCAAGAAAGAAACCATGCACGATGCAGTCAACCGCGAGTGCTTGGCGGTGCGCGAAGGCGTGGGCATTCTGGATGCCTCGACGCTTGGCAAGATTGATATTCAAGGCCCGGATGCCCGCGAGTTCCTGGGTCGCGTCTATACCAACAAGTGGGCCCAGCTCGCCCCTGGCCGCGTGCGTTACGGCCTGATGTGTAAAGACGACGGCATGCTGATGGATGATGGTACCACCAGTTGCCTGGGTGATAACCACTTCCTGATGACCACCACCACCGGCGGCGCGGCAGGCGTACTCGAGTGGCTGGAGCTGTGGCACCAGACCGAGTGGCCGGAGCTTCAGGTCTACTTCAACTCGGTGACCGACCACTGGGCAACCATGACCGTGACCGGCCCGGACGCCCGCAAGCTTTTGTCCGAGCTGACCGACATGAATCTTGATAAAGAGAACTTCAAGTTCATGGATTGGCGCGATGCCACGGTCGCCGAGGTGCCCGCGCGCATCTTCCGCATTTCGTTCACCGGCGAGCTGGCGTTCGAGATCAACGTGCAAGCCAACTACGCCATGCACGTCTGGAAGAAGCTTTTCGAGCACGGTAAAAAGTACAACCTGACGCCTTACGGTACCGAAACCATGCACGTCCTGCGTGCGGAAAAAGGCCTGATCATTGTCGGCCAGGATACCGACGGTTCGGTGACGCCGGAAGACCTTGGAATGCGCTGGGCGATCGGCTACGACAAGCCCTTCCCGTGGATCGGCAAGCGCGCCCTGTCACGCCCCGACACCCGCCGTACGGACCGCAAGCAGTTTGTCGGCCTGAAACCCAAAGACCCAAGCGTGGTACTGGAGGAAGGCGCCCAGGTCGTCTTTGACGGCAAGCAGTCGATCCCTATGGACATGAAGGGGCACGTAACGTCGAGTTACTACAGCGCCTCGCTCAAACACGGCTTCGCCCTTGCCGTGGTAATGGGTGGTCACGAGCGAATGGGGCAGACCGTCTATATTCCCATGACCGATGGCACAGTGCATGAAGCTGAAATCGTAAGCCCTGTCTTCATCGACCCGAAAGGAGAGCGCCAGCATGTCTAACGCGAGTGTACCTAACGTTTGCGAGTTCAACACCGTGCCCGACGGCAATCCGCAGGTCGAATCTCCTCTGGCGTGGAGCTACCAGCAGCACCCGGTGCCCCGCACTAATGGTCAGGCAGGCGTTGTCCTGCGTGAAAAAGCACTGCTGGGCCACCTGGTGCTGCGCGGCGGGGCCATCGTGCTCGATGAAGCGGTTCGCGCCACGCTTGGCATGAGCCTACCGGCCAAGCCCAATGCCCTGGAACACGACGATAGCGGCGAGCGCACAATCCAGTGGCTCTCGCCCGACGAATGGCTAGTGATTGTGCCGGGCGGCGAAGAGTGCGCGCTAGAAAGTGCGCTGCGCCAGGCCTTGGGCGATGCCCACGTGAGCATCGTCAATGCAAGCGGCGGCCAGACAGTGCTAACGCTTAGCGGCGACAATGCCCGCGAGGTGCTGATGAAGTCGATCTCCTATGACGTACATCCCAGCACATTTACCGTGGGCAAGGGGGTAACCACCGTGTTTGCCAAGGCCACCGTGGTTTTGCGCCGCCCTTCCGAGACACACTGGGAATTGGTGGTGCGCCGCAGCTTTGCCGACTACTGCTACCGTTGGCTGCTCGACGCCTCGGCGGAATATGGTATCGACACACAATAATAAGCCGGCAGGCCGGCACCACCGGCCTGCCCTGACTGCTGATCAAGCTGATGAAAGAGAAGCGCCATGAGCCGAATGACGGATACCTGGATACTTGCCGCCCAATGCCCCAGCATTCTGGGCACGGTCGATGTGGTGACCCGCTTTTTAAAAGAGCAGCACTGCTATATCACCGAACTGAGCTCATTTGATGACCGGTTGGGTGAACGCTTTTTTATTCGAGCGGAGTTTCGTCCCGAGCGAGAAGCGTTTGATGAGCAGGCGTTTCAGGAAAATTTTCTGCCGCGCGCCACCGATTTCGACATGACGTTTGAACTGACCCCTCCGGCCAAGCGCACGGGTGCAGTCATTCTGGTATCCAAGGCAGATCACTGCTTAAACGACCTGCTCTACCGCTACCGTACCGGGCAGTTGCCACTGGATATCAAGGCGATTATCTCCAATCACCCGGATCTTGAGCCCTTAGCGAGCTGGCATGATCTGCCTTACTATCATCTGCCTATCACGCCCGAGACCAAGGCAGAACAGGAGGCCCAGGTACTCGATATTATTGAGAATACGGGGGCGGAGCTAGTAATTCTGGCGCGCTACATGCAGGTATTGTCACCGAGCATGTGCGAGCTTTTGAGCGGGCGAGCCATCAACATTCACCACTCACTACTACCGGGCTTCAAAGGTGCCAAGCCCTACCACCAGGCCTACGAAAAAGGCGTTAAGCTGGTAGGCGCTACGGCGCACTACATTAATAACGACCTCGACGAGGGGCCGATTATTGCTCAAGGAGTGGAGCCAGTTGATCATGCACACTACCCTGAGGACCTGGTCGCCAAAGGGCGCGATATAGAGTGTCTGACGCTCGCCCGCGCTATTGGCTATCACCTTGAGCGGCGAGTCTTTCTGCACAATGGGCGCACGGTGGTATTTGGCAACTAGCCGCGCTTGCTTGACGCTACTCCTTTCATCCACAGAACAATCATCAAGTCTGCTCATTAATCGACGCCAGGACCAGGTTACGCGGCATTAATTCGCGATTCCCCTGTCCAACGTTGGGTGAGTCGACTTTTTATTTCCCATTCAGAGGTCTTCCATGCCTATTAGTGTCTTCGACCTTTTCAAAATTGGCGTCGGCCCCTCCAGCTCACACACGGTCGGCCCCATGATGGCGGCCTTCAAGTTTTCGGCCGTTCTGCGCGATAGCCAGTTGCTCGACCAGGTGAGCCGCCTGGAAGTGCATCTGTATGGCTCGCTTTCCGCCACGGGTATCGGCCATGGAACCGACCATGCCATTATCATGGGCTTGTTGGGCGAACGCCCGGACACCATCGATCCTTCGATTATCAACACCACGATTGCGGCGTTGAAAGAGACGCGTAGCCTATCGCTGGGGCGCCAGAAAGATGTCACGTTTGAATGGGACCAGGACATTATCTTTCATGAAGAGAGCCTGCCCCATCACCCGAACGCCATGAAACTTTGCGCCTTTGCCGAAGATGGCAGCCTACTGACCGCCAACACGTACTACTCGGTAGGCGGCGGTTTTGTGGTTGACCAAAACCAGGTGGATGCCAAGCTTGAAGACATGGACACCGCCAAGATCCCCTTCGACTTTAACTCCGCCGAAGAACTACTCGCCATCTGTAAGCGTGAAGGCATGAGCATCAGCCGCCTGATGATGGAGAACGAGAAAACCTGGCGCGGCGAGCAGGAAGTAAGAGACGAGCTGTGGCGCATCTGGCAGGTCATGTGCGAGTGCATCGATAACGGCCTAACCCACGAAGGCATTCTACCCGGTGGGCTTAACGTCAAACGCCGGGCAAGGCAGCTGCATCAGCGCCTGCAGGCGGCCGAGCAGAACGACTGCCTGATCGCCACAACCTTTTCCGCCATGGAGTGGGTCAACATCTTTGCACTGGCGGTGAACGAAGAGAACGCTGCGGGAGGGCGCATGGTGACGGCCCCAACCAACGGGGCAGCGGGTATTATTCCCGCCGTGCTGCACTACTACATGAAGTTCCAGGCGGGTGCCAATGACCGCAATGTGGTGGACTTCCTGCTTGCCGCCGGTGCCATCGGTATTCTGTGCAAGAAAAATGCGTCCATATCCGGCGCCGAAGTGGGCTGCCAGGGCGAGGTGGGCTCAGCGTGCGCCATGGCCGCCGCAGGCTTGGCCGAGGTGATGGGCGCTACGCCTGAGCAGGTCGAAAACGCGGCTGAAATAGGTCTTGAGCACAACCTCGGTTTGACCTGCGACCCAGTAGGCGGGCTGGTTCAGGTGCCCTGCATCGAGCGCAACGCGATTGCCACCGTCAAGGCGATCAACGCCGCCCAAATGGCCCTGCGCGGCGACGGCACTCACTTTATCTCTTTAGATAAAGTTATCCGCACCATGCGTGATACCGGCAAAGACATGCTGGACAAGTACAAGGAAACGTCCAAGGGTGGGTTGGCGGTTAATGCGATTGAGTGTTAGCGCAGCGCTTTAGCCACGTTACACGCCACAATGTGCCAAGTTACATTGTGGCTTTTAGGCGTCAGCATTGAGCTTCACGTCCAGCGCCTAATATCCCGACTCTCTCAGGTCCCTTTCTCAAGACCAGCCTGCCTATAAGCGTTGCCTTTACCTTGACTAAAGTCGTAGCCAGCTCATCGTTTGAATACTGGTAGGGTATACGACTTTATTACAATGCCTAAACGATTGGCTGAAAAATGCCCCAGTTGCTGGCTTGGCAACAGCTAAGTTCATAAAGGTAATGTTAAGTTGTCGCTTATACCTTGGAGGCATCATGGAGCTACGCCACCTTAGATACTTTTGCATTGTGGCCGAAGAGCTTAATTTCACCTGTGCTGCTGAAAGATTGCACATGTCGCAACCGCCTCTATCGCGCCAAATTAAGCAGCTAGAGCAGGAAGTGGGTGCCGAATTGTTTGAGCGAAGCTCAAGAGGGTTGCGCCTAACGCCTTCTGGTGTATTTTTTCAGCAGCACGCTTTGCAGATATTAGAAAAAGTGGAAGTCACCATCGATGCCACGCGACATATGGCGCGCAGCAAGCGTGCGCTATTCGGTATTGGTTTTGTGCCATCTGTTTTTTATGGACAGCTTCCGACATTAGTCCGTGACTTACGCCGCATTGAGAATGTTGAACTTACACTGGCAGAACTCACAACAGTACAACAAATTCAAGCACTCAAAGCAGGCCGCATCGATATGGGATTCGGACGCATTCGCATTGATGATCCAGACGTAGAGCAGGATATTCTCTTCGATGAACCGTTGATTGCAGCCCTCTCGAGCGGCCATCCACTCGAGGGTACGACCCCGACCTGCGAGGAGCTGGCTCGCTATCCCCTCATTGTTTTCCCCGCAAAACCACGTCCCAGTCTTGCGGATATGATACTAGGTATTTTCCGACGCCAAGGTTTAAAGGTTGAGGTGGTACAGGAGGCGAACGAAGTACAGACAGCGCTTAGCCTTGTCGCCTCCGGTATAGGCATTACATTGGTCCCAGAGCAAGTAAAACGCGTTCAACGTGACGGTATTACCTATGTAGCATTGGCAGACAAGACCATAACCTCCCCCGTTATCTGCAGTCGTCGGCGAGGAGAAAAACCCTCGCCTCTAATGCAGGAAGCCAACGCTATCTTAGAGGTGCTCGTGGAAAATCGCCGTTCTGGCCGTTACCCATAGCACCACCCTTTATGGGCGCAGTATGGCGACCGGACAAGCCGCTTCGTGCAGCACTTCGTGACTAACGCTGCCAGCCACTACTTGCGAAAGACCACTACGTCCATGGGTTGTCATGGCAAGCATCGTATTATGACGACTTGCCAAATAGCTGACGATAGAGTCCGCTGTGCCGCCACCCCAAGCTGGGCCGCAAATATTTGCCCAAATGCCAAGGCATGCAAAGCACTTTCACTATCATCCATCAACCGCCACAACGATCTTTTCCATGGTCCACCCCACTACCGCGTAAGCAGTATCACGGTTATTAGGTTTTATGGTTAAGCGAGTTAAAACGTCGATGCAGCAGGTTATAGGCAAGCGCCCCAACGATCACTCCCCAGAAGGCGGAGCCTAAGCCTAGAAAACTAATGCCAGAGGCGGTGGCAATAAACGTAATGACAGAGGCTTCCAGATGGCTCTTTTCGGCCGCAAACGCACTGATATTGCTACTAATCGCGCCAAGCAGTGCAAGGCCTGCGAGTACCGCCACAAACTCCCCTGGCAACGACGTAAATAGCGCTACAATAGTGTCTGCAAAAATAGCACCAAACAGGTAGAAAACCCCATTTGCCACCCCGGCAACATAGCGCTTAGCAGGATCTTCGTGAGCTTCCTTACTGGTACAGATTGCCGCGGTAATCGCTGCGATTACCGTGGTGATACCGCCAAAAAAAGCGGTGAAAAAGGACGTTGCGCTAGCCACGATAACGATTGGTCTGGCCGGGGTCGAATACCCAGAGGCGCGTAGAATCGCCATGCCGGGTAGGAACTGTCCCGTCAAACTCACCAGTACCAAGGGAATAGCCAAGCTCAGGGTCGCATTCCAGGACCACTCAGGGCGAATAAGCTGAGGCTCGGCAAGCTGGAGTGCCACTCCCTCCAGGCTCGCGCCCTCCAGCAAGACGGCTAACGTGATACCAGCAATTAATAGCAGTACCAGGCTATAGCGCGGAGTAAGTCGCTTAAAGAGCAAATAAGCGATAATCATACCAATCGCCAGCGCCGGCACACTCTCTAAAGAGACGAAGACGCCCACCCCGAATTGGAACAGAATGCCTGCCATCATCGCGCTGGCGATACCTGGCGGTATCATTCGGATAATGCGGTCAAAAGTGCCTGTAACGCCGATCAGAAAAATGATCACAGCGGCTGTTAGGTAGGCGCCCACCGCTTCATTGAGCGTCAACCCCGGGAACAGCGTTACCAACAGCGCAGTCCCCGGCGCCGACCAAGCGGTCACCACCGGCACTTTTAACCACAGGCTTAAAAAGATACCCGAGATAGCTGCGCCGATAGAGATAGCCCACACCCAGGACGTCATCATGGCACTGGATATTTCGGCACTCTGAGCCGCTTGGAAAAAAATGGCCAAGGGCCCGGAGTAAGAAATTAGCACCGCCACAAAACCAGCAGTGATGGCAGGGATCGACAAATCCTTTTGCAATTGCTTATGAAATTGCATGCAACACACTTCCCCGTGTCAGTATTTAACGAGCAACCAACGGCCCCGGCAAGCATCTGCTTACTGAGGCCGTATCAAGCAACGCCGAGGTGAGTTTCAAGGCGAGAGGTCAGCTGCTCCACGAGTAAAAATGACGTCAAAGTCTTTGGTTTCGACGATTGCCGAAACAACGACACCCAGCACTAACGCCCAAAACGTGGCGCCAATGCCAAGAATCTGAATACCGGAAGCGGCGATCAGAAAGGCGAACAACGCGCCTATTTCATGCTTTCTGCCAGAAAAGGCGATGGCCATCGAGGAAGTAATCACGCGCATTAGCGCCAATCCCGCAATAATGGCGATGAAATAGCGCGGCGTAGCCTCCAGTAAGCTGACCACGTAACCGTAGAATGGCGCGGCAATTACGAAAATAGCTCCTGCTATCACGGCAGCAACCCAACGTTTATCGGGGGCTCCCGCTTCTGGAGAAGCGCATACGCCGGTCATGGGCGCCGCAATGCAGGTGCTATGCAGATTAAAGAATGACGACACCATGGTACCTAAGCCCCCTACAGCGGTAATCGCATTCGCTGGCGCATCTTTATAGCCCATCCCCTTTATCAAACCGACTCCCGCAGGGGTCTCCATTCCAATCAGGATGATAGCAAGTGGTAAGCCATACGTTAGGAAAGCTTCCAACGTAAACGCAGGCATGATGAACTCAGGGAATCGAATAGTGGCGTCGATGCCGGATAAATCAACGCCTGTCACGGTTAGATAGACAAGACCAGCCACCATCGAAATGATCAATGGCGGAATCTTGCGAAAGAGCCGAGAAGAGATAAAGAACGCCAGTATCATGATCGACGCTGGTACAATGGCACTTTCAAGCGGCTTGACCATATTGAGACCGAAACTAAGCAGCATTCCACCCACCATGCCCATCACTATCGGCATCGGTATCAAGCGCATGACGATCCCCATTATCCCCGTCACACCGGCAACCAGCGTGATAGCCCCAGCAATAAAGCTAGCGCCCAAGGCAGCTTCCAAGCCAATTACCGGAATAACCGCGGCAAACATCAATGCCCCGGGAATGGAGTTAGCCATGGGAAGCGGCAAACGGTAGTAAGCGGGCATGAAAAGCCCAAACAGGCCATTGATCATCAAGTAGCTGATAACCCAGATCATGATGAAGGAGGGGTCGAGGCCGGCCGATGTGCCCGCACTGATGTGAACGACGCCGACGCCGAGCCCTAATATACCCGCTACCAACCCCGTACTGGCATTGTCGGCATTGAGATCGCGCAGAAAATCACGGGGCGCATGTCTTAAGCTGACACCCTTCTCGATATGTTTCACGGTGTGCTCCAGGGAATTATTGTGCTTAGAGTTATTGTTAACACTTATACAGATTTATTTTTAATCGACTCGTTAACCGAGGTCACCGCCTGCGACAGGAAGCACGCTGCCGGTGATATAACTGGCCTCATCGGATGCAAGGAATAGAATAGGAGCGACCATTTCATCCAGCGTGCCATAACGTCCCATTAAGCAGCTCTGCTTCGTCTGATCGATATGGGCTTGAAACCATTCTTTTTCCGTCTCGTTCGTTGGCTCTGGCGTTCCACGCGAAATACGCCTTGGTGGTGCTTCTGTGCCACCAGGTGCCGTTGCAACAATACGAATACCGTGCTCGGCATACTCAAATGCTAGCGACGCGGTTAATGCATTAATACCGCCCTTCGCTGTCGAATAAGGAATACGATGAATACCCCGGGTTGCCGCTGAAGAAACATTGACGATCACACCTTGCCCTTGAGCTACCATGGCTGGCAGCACTGCTCGACAGCACCAAAGCGAGGGCATCAACGAGCGGTTGATCTCCGCTGTAATCTGCGTTTCGGTAAACTCGGTAAATGGCTTGAAGTTAATCGCTCCGCCTACGTTGTTCACCAGAATATCGATACGGCCAAAGTGAGCGAGCGCCGTATGCATCGCTTGCTCAGCGCCTCGCCACGTTTCCAAGTCAGCCTGTACCGCAATCGCTTCGCTTCCTTGCTTGCTAATTTCAGCGACAACTTCGTGGATAGCGTCAGCGCGATCTATCAGTACCAAACGCGCGCCTTCAGCGGCTGCGCGCTCGGCAACTCGTAGCCCAATCCCTTGAGCAGCTCCGGTGATCACCATTATTCGATCTTGAAAACGCGCACTCGCGAAACGTTGATTGCTCATGCGCCCTCTCCCACTTGGTTAGGGGTGAACTTCTCATAGTGAAAGCTTTGCGGTTCAATGCCTTCTGCGTCGAAGTGCTTTAGAACGGCATCTACCATCGGGGGTGGGCCACACAAGTAAATGTCGACATCGCCGTCATGCATTACGCTGGCATCCATATGGTGCGTCACATACCCTTTACGTGGATGCTCGCTGGCTTCGTCGACGACGACGGTGGCGTAACTGAAGTTTGATAACTTCTCAGCGAAGGCATCTAACGCGTCGGTTTTGACCAAATGATCATCTTTATTGGCACCGTAAATCATATGGATCGGTGCATCACAGCCCTTCTCGACCATCTGCTCAAGCATGGAAAGGAATGGCGCTAATCCCGTGCCGCCCGCCAACATAAGGACAGGACGTGTCACTTCGCGTAGATAGAAGCTGCCCAGTGGACCAGTGAGCGTAAGCTTGTCGCCCACCGCGGCACGTTCAGTCAAATAGCCACTCATTACCCCATTGGGAATATTACGAATTAAGAAAGTGGCACGCTTATGACCGGGCTGCGAGCTAAATGAATAGGAGCGGTGTACTTCAGTACCGGGAACATCAATATGAATGTATTGGCCAGGTAAAAAAGCGAGGCCTCCTTCATCACCCAGATCGACCACCAGTTCAATACTGTCTTCGGAGAGCTGCTCAACCGCTGCTATCGTGCCTTCAAGCTTGCCTACTTGTGTTTTACACAGCGTGGAGGCCACTGGCACTTGGATCACACAATCCGAAGAAGGCACCATTTGGCAAGTAAGTATCTGTCCCTCAGCGGCTTCCTCATCGGAAAGCGCTTCCTCCAGGTACTCATCACCCATATCAAATTGGCCCTGCTCGCAGTGACCCTTGCAGGTGCCACACACGCCGTCTGAGCAATCCATGGGTAGGTTAACTTTTTGCCGGTAAGCGGCATCCAGAACGGTTTCCCCTTCTTTACAGCCGATGAAGCGAGTCACTCCGTCTTCAAAGTTGAGGGCAATGGTATAGCTCATGATTAACTCTCCTCTACCATCGGGTCAGACGTGATAAACGTCGATAACCTGATGGATATAGTCGTTATTAAGCTGCACGACTTTTCTTGTGATCAACGGCATCTCACCCGACACGTCCAGCGTATAAAACGAGCTGCCGAAAAAGCTGTCGGTCTTCTTGTAACGGTGGCTTAGCGTGTGCCAGTTGAAACGCAACTCCACCGTGTCGTCGTCCTGAGACAAAATCTCAATATTGGTAACCTGATGGGTGGTGCGCGGTTCCGGCATACTCGCTCCGCTGCGTTCGGTTTTGATTCGGTAAACACGATCTTCCAACCCTTCGCGGTTGGGATAGTAAATCAACGAAATTTCACTGTGCGGATCGCGGGTCAACTGATCGTCGTCATCCCAGGCGGGCATCCAGTACTCGGCATCTTTGCGGTAAAGCGCGAGCCATTCGTCCCATTCCCGATCGTCCAGCAGTCGCGCTTCGCGGTACAGGAAGGCTTGGAGTTCGTGATAGCTAATGCTCATGGTCTTTTCCCTCTCTTCACAGACACTCAGGCGGACGCGGTGGCGATAAACTGGCTACGCTCTTTATCGATGGCGCGCAGCATCTCGTGGACCCAGTGCTTGTGGTGCAGCACGTAGAGCCCTTCGTCTTCCGGGGAGGCCCCGCTGAGTAGCGGTTTCATGCCAATCGCCTGGGCGTTTTCATCAGCGCCTTCGATCCACTGCTGAGCACCGCGAGAGAGGTCATTCCATTCCGCTAGGGCGCCGTCGTAGCCCTCCTGGCAGGCACGGAATTCTTCAAGGTCATCTGGGGTGCCCATGCCAGAAACGTTGAAAAAGTCTTCGTATTGGCGAATACGCAACCGACGGTCCTCCGCCGACTCTCCCTTAGGGGCGAAGCAGTAGATCGTGACTTCGCTCTTGTCCACGGAGAGAGGACGAATCACGCGAATCTGCGTGGAGAACTGGTCCATCAGATAAGCGTTCGGATAAAGGCAGAGGTTGCGCGTCTGGTTGACGATTGAGTCGGCACGAGCCTCGCCAAACTGCTCCTTGATCCAGTCCTTACTCTGATAGACCGGACGAACATCCGGGTTAAGCAGCTGCGTCCAGAGCATCATGTGACCGTTTTCGTAGGAGTAGAAACCGCCCTTGCTCTTCGACCAGCCGTCGGCATCGACCGACTTGGTGCCACCGGCGTCGTAATTGCGTCGCTCCATAGTCGAGGCGTAGTTCCAGTGCACAGAGCTTACGTGGTAGCCGTCGGCGCCGTTCTCGGCACCCAGCTTCCAGTTACCGTTAAAGGTATAGGAAGACGTGCCGCGCAAAATCTCGAGGCCTTCCGGGGCCTGGTCGACAATGTTGTCGATTACCTTGGTGGTTTCGCCCAGATGCTCGTCAAGCGGCATAACATCGTCGCTTAAGCTGCCGAACAAAAAGCCCTTGTAGTTCTCGAAACGCGGCAGGCGCTTGAGGTTGTGAGATCCATCCTGCTTGAAGTTCTCCGGATAGGCGCCAGTTTTCTCGTTCTTGGCCTTGAGCAGTTGGCCATCGTTCTTAAACGTCCAGCCGTGGAAGGGGCAAGTAAACGTGCCCTTGTTGCCACGCTTGCGGCGGCACAGGGTCGCGCCGCGGTGGGCACAGGCGTTGATCAGGCCATGCAGCTCGCCCTGCTTGTCGCGGGTAATGATTACCGGCTGGCGGCCCATAGTGACGGTCATGTAGTCACCTGGCTCGGCGACCTGACTTTCGTGGGCCAGAAACAGCCAGTTGCCTTCGAAAACGTGCTTTATTTCAAGTTCGAAAAAATCGGGGTCGGTAAACATGCTGCGGTGGCAGCGGAACCGGCCGTTGGCCGGGTCATCTTGAACGGCATTGCGAACACGGGCTTCAAGTTGATCAAGCTTCACGGTCATGATCGCGCTCCTCGGGGTTATTATGATGTGCTGTTGAACTTGAGAACGACAGGTTTCAGGGGAGTCTGCCGTTCTCATGGGGTGGACAGTCAGGGGCTGTGCCGAGGGACTTATACCTTGGCAGTACCCGCCAGTTGACTGGCCAGGTCTTGCTCGTCCTCTTTGGCACGGGGCCGAGCGTGGCGTGCCTGAAGCTCCGGGGCAGAGACTTGTGTCAGCTCAACATCGAATACTACTTGGGAGAATGGACCGCTCAGGTCCCGCTGGGCGATTTCAGCCGGGTCGTCGATGCGCTCGGCGGGGATCACCAACTCTTCTCGAGTGGCGAAGGCGAAGTCATCAAACGTGTAGGGGTCGCCCGCCAAGTTGATCTGGGTGGTCAGGTGCTGATGGCCCGGGGCGGAAACGAAGTAGTGGATATGGGCCGGGCGCTCGCCATGACGGCCAAGCGACTTGAGTACCACATCGGTGGGCGCGCCTTCGGGAACGCCGTAACCGGAGGGAATGACGCTATGAGCGGTATAACGACCGTCACTATCGGTGTAGATCGTGCGGCGCAGGTTATACTCGGACTGCGACGGGTCAAAGAAAGAGTAGCCGCCCTTGTCGTTGGCGTGCCATATCTCAACCTTGGCCCCGGCAATCGGGGTGCCATCCACGTCCCGAACCTGGCCGGTCAGCCACATGGTCTCGCCTTCGGTGGTTTCGTCGGCCATACGCGCAAACCCTTCAGCTTCCGGGGCACCGGCCACGTACAGCGGGCCTTCGATGGTACGCGGCGTGCCGCCGGTGCGCTGGGCCTCGGCATCGATGGCATCGTGACGCATATCAAGGAAGTGATCGAACCCAAGGCCCGGCGAGAGTAGGCCGAACTGGGTCTGGCTACCCAGCGCGTTGAGCAGATTAACCGCCGCCCAGTACTCTTCTTCAGTGACATCGAAGTCATCGATCAACTTGAAAAGATCGCCCACCAGGCGATGGACAATCTGCTTGGCACGGCCATTGCCGCCAGCCTGGTCGAGCCCGGCGACCGTGTTAATGAAGTCTTGTACTTCTGGCGTGTCGAAGATTTTCACAGTCATTATATAATCCTCAGATTTTTATAAGATATTGTTCTATTAGTAATAAGCTGACGTGGTGCGTATTTGTTTAACTATCATCTTCGCGAATGGAGGAGGGGTGGCGGCACAAGGGCTTGACGCTGATCTCCATATACGGAAATAGTGGGAGATTGCTAACGAGCTCTTGTAACTCAGCATTATCTTTAACGTCGAAAATACTGACATTGGAGTAGCTGCCCGCTACCCGCCATAAGTGACGCCACTTGCCCTGACGCTGTAATTCTTGCGAATACTCTTTTTCGGTTGACTTGATCCTGGCCGCCTGCTCAGCCGGCATATCGGGCGGTAGTTTGACGGTCATTTCTACTTGAAAAAGCATGCCTATCTCCTTTCTAAATCACGTGTACGCTTAGTGATGGCAACTTGAACACAAGGGTTATTTACGGGCGTAGTGGGCCAATTTATCTTCGTCCAGCGTCATTCCCAAGCCCGGCCCTTTAGGCACCTCGACACCGAACTCGGTGTAATTGAGAGGCTCGACGACGATGTCGTCTTTTTGCAAAAGCGGGCCAAACATCTCGGTGCCCCAAGCCATTTCTGGGAGGATGGACCAGGCGTGAAGTGATGCGGCTGTGCCGATAGTGCCTTCCAGAAGCGTACCGCCGTATAAACCTATACCGGCGGCCTGAGCGACGTGGGCCAGCTCTAAGGCGCCATAAATGCCGCCAGCCTTGGCCAGTTTGAGAGCATAGGCACCGCTGAAGCCGCGACAGATAAGGCCCAGCCCGTCGCGCGCATCCTGCACTGCTTCGTCTGCCAGCATTGGAACGTTAAAGCGGTTGGCTAACCGCACTAAACCAGCGTGTTCCCGTGCAGGGATAGGTTGCTCAATCAGATCAATGCCAGCATCTTGAAGCGCCTGGATACCACGCACCGCCACGGACTCATCCCAAGCCTGATTGACGTCGACACGTACACTGGCACGATCGCCTAACGCCTCTTTAATCGCCGCCACATGACGGACATCTTGGTCGACAGGGTTAGCGCCTATCTTCAGCTTGAAATCACAGTGGCGGCGCTGCTCCAGGCGTAGTAACGCTTCATCGATATCCTTGGCGGTATCGCCACTAGCCAGCGTCCATAACACGGGGAGATGCGCTTGCTGATGGCCGCCGAGAAGTTCGCTGATGCTCAGGTCCAAGCGCTTCCCCTGCGCATCCAGCAGCGCCGTTTCGAGTGCCGACTTGGCAATCATGTTGCCGCGAGCATGCCGATTGAGCCGCGTACGCAGGGAGTGGATGTTAGTAGAAGGCTGACCAATCAGCAGAGGTGCTAGATAAGTATCGATATTGCGTTTGATACTTTCTGGACTCTCTGGGCCATAGGCCAAGCCACCGATAGTAGTGCCCTCTCCGAGCCCTTCGATACCATCAGAGTGGCGCATACGCACGATGACCATGGTCTGGCAGGCCATGGTTGCCATGGAGAGTTTGTGGGGACGAATAGTCGGTAGATCGACTAGCAGCGTCTCGATATGTTGGATGACGGTTGACATGGCAACTCCGGCGTAAGGCAATCATTTCACTGAATATCAGTTTGATTGGCGCTGTCAGCCGGAACCAATATTGTTTAAGTGCTTTGCCATACCAAGGAGGTATTACCAGGGAGTAATTAGCTCGGCAGTTTTAGCGTTCCGACGCCATTATTGATTCACTCTCGTCACTGCCAAAGCCTGCCGGCATCCATTATTTTTTGTTAATTATCAATTTCTTGAGAAAACACCCGACAACTAAGCAACTCATTCCCAAGAATTGGATGGCGTAGCGTACGGAAAATAGCTGTTTTCTTGCACAAGCAGCTCCTGCTACTTGCTAGATAAGGTATCTACGAACCTGAAAACCTATGCCTTACTGTGGCTTGTAGCGGTAATCTTCTTTCTTCAAAGTACACTGAGTTATGAATCTTTTGCGACAAAAGAATAAGCCGCTACTGCCGAATCAGCGTCATTTCACGGCTTACTTGGTGGTAACGTTAGGGAGCTAAGGCTAATTTATGTCTTGCTGCCACCACATCATCATAGGGGTCATGGTCCCAAAGCCACTCGAAACGGGTTTCCAGATTTTCGATCAGCCTGGTTTCATCGGCGCTACTACCAACACCGGCATATTCGTAGATATCCCCGGCTTCATGGGATGTTCGCTGTGCCTTGCAGGTGCGGTCATAGCGCACCTGCTCAAAGGCAGACAGCACATCACTCACATTATGGCGATCACAACTAGTATCTGTCAGCAGGCTGGCTAGCACATAAGCATCTTCAAGTGCCAGGCCGGCTCCAGCCCCTTGGTGCGGCACTAGCGCATGAGCAGCGTCGCCAACGATTAACACGCGATCCCGATGGTAACGGGTTAACTCAGGTAACTCATGTAATGCCCACCGCATTGGTTCTGGAATACATTCCAGGATAGCCTGGCAAGCAGGACCCCAATCTTTAAACACCCCCAGCATTTCTTTGTGAGTTACGGCTTGTACCCACTCTTCACCTTCGGGTAGCTTGGGATTTGTTGTCGAACGATCAGTAATAAAGGCGACAACATTAACCAATTGCGACTGTTTAACTGGGAACGTCAAGATGTGACGATCTTTACCAAGATACATTTGAGGTACTAGTGCTAAACGCTTCTTGCTGCCGTGAGCCTCTAAGGTAGTCTCTAGTTCACTTGTCGGGATCATGCCACGGTAGGCGTAAGTACCACTCCAAAGCGGCGTAATCTCGCCGTACTGCTCTGGGGGTAAAACGTGCTGACGCACTGCTGATTTAATCCCGTCAAAGCCTATAATCACGTCGCCGGTGAAGTGCGTACCGTCACTGAAGTAAGCCGTTGCACTCTTGGCATCCTGCTGCACCTCGACACAGCGCTTGCCGAAGTGAGCGATGCCGTCAGGAAGGTTGGCAACAATGGCATCCAGAAAATCAGCACGGTGCACCGAGGATTGACCAACGCCTGGTGCTAAGCTGGCAGTTAAATAAGTGTCATCACTGCCACGCCGCCATTCAAACCACACATCTTCAAAGGGCGCGGGTGAAGAATCGGCAATACGTTGATAAGAGGCTTCCAATCCCAGCCGTTGAATAGCTTTCACAGCATTAGGGCCAAAGGAAACTCCAGCACCAATCTCAGAGAACTGGGGGGCTGATTCAAAAAGCTGAACATCAAGCTGGCTATCGCGGGATAACGCAACCGCAAAGGCCACGCCACCGATGCCACCACCGATAATACCAATAGAAAGACGTTTTTGTTGCACCTGTGTGGCTTGCATATTGTCACTCCGGTCAGAGATTTATCGTTATCATGTTGAGCTTTATGCTCTTGCCCTAACGCTATTCGGATGAAACAGCGGCCACCACACAGCCCTCTTCATTCGAACTATAAGCGGCGCTAATAACATTACGAAACAATGAGTTGGAATCAGTTCATTTAAATTAAATAGACCAATGTCGAACAAATGACGAGGCATCGAGGGATGGTAAAACTTACGGATATCGACCTTAACCTACTGGTTGTTTTTGATCTTCTGTACCAGGAACAGAACACCCAACGGGTCGCTCTACGTTTAGGTATTACCCAACCTGCCGTGAGTCATGCGCTTAAGCGTTTAAGGCTTTTACTGCAGGACGAACTCTTCGAGCGCACTTCTCAAGGGCTTCAGCCAACGCCGCGCGCCAGTCAGTTGCATCCCGGCATCGCCGATGCACTCGCAAGAGTGAACGATACCTTGAACATAAACGAGGTTTTCAATCCCGCGGTGAGCGAGCGCACCTTTAATATCAACATGACTGATATTGGCGAGATCGTCTTTCTGCCGCGCTTGCTTGAGCATCTTTCAAAAGCAGCGCCGGGCGTGTCACTGACAACCGTGCGCAGCCGCAATAGCGACCTGAAACAGGAGATGGAGGCGGGCCAGATCGACCTATCCGTTGGCCTTATTCCACAGCTTGGGGCTGGTTTTTATCAACAACGGCTATTTGGGCAGCGCTATGTGTGCCTAATGCGCCAGGGTCACCCGTTGGCCACCGGCGAGTTTGATGTGGAGCGTTTTCGCACCGCCTCTCACGCCGTGGTAATGGCACAAGGTACCGGCCACGGCATCGTAGAAGAGCAGCTGGCACGTGCCAAAATCACGCACCCCGTCAGGTTAACGTTGCCGCATTTTGCCGCCATTCCTTATATCATCAGCAACAGCGACCTTATCGTCACGGTGACCGATAAATTGGCCGAAGCTACCTGCGAGCGTTTTGGGCTAACGATTCGAGAGCACCCATTGGCGTTTCCCGAGATCCCGATCAACCTTTTCTGGCACCGCCGCTTTCACCAGGACCCAGGCAGTCGGTGGTTGCGTGGGCTGATGTTCACGATGTTTTCCGAGTAATTACAACGAAAAAGCGCCAACTTCATCCAAATATATCTCCTGCCATTTGGATGAAATTATCAAGCACGGGAGATGCGCTGCTCCTGCGCCACGCCAGCCAAAGTGGCATATCACAGGTTGTTAACTCTTCTAGCTCAATAAAATGGATGCCAGGCATGGGATGGCAGCGACTGGCAGCCGGGACAATCGCTATCCCCAATCCTGCCGAAACCATACTGAGAATGGTAATGTTATCCGCGCCATACTGCACCACGCGAGGCTCAAAGTTTAGCCGTGCAAAGTGCGTAATCACACGATCATAATAGACTGGAGAAATACTGCGGTACCCCCATACAAACTCAGCCTCAGCAAGGTCCGCAAGTTTTGTCGGAGGCAATCGTGCCCAAGACGAAGAGGTGGGTACGGCGAGTATTAGGTGATCTTGCTGAAGTAGACGTGCGTCAATGCCCGACGGAGCATGATCATCGTGATAGATAATACCGACATCAAGACTACCCTGTTGCAGCTTTTCTAACTGAGGGCCGGAAAGCAATGGCAAGACATCCAGCGCCACATGGGGATAGCGGCTACGATAGTCGCCCATGAGTTTGGCCACTTCGGTTACCCACAAATGCGTCACGGTTATACCAAGGCTAAGTTTTCCTGTTTGCCCACTGCCCAGCGCTAACAAGCGCGCCTTGATATTCGCACGCTCGTCTAACATGCGTGTAGCATCGTCGTAAAGCGCACGCCCCGCCACTGTCAATCGGATCCCGCGAGCGTGGCGATCCAGAAGTGGTGTACCAACCTTTTCTTCTAACAGGCGCATCTGCCGTGTCAACGCAGGCTGTGCAACGTGTACCTTGCGGCTAGCCCCAGAAATCGATCCGCTCTCCACCACGGCAATAAAATACTCCAGTTGACGAAACTCCATGGTTTGACAACACCTCGCATACGCCCGTGAACCACAAGTAAAAGCAGCTTAGCTACCAACACTTTAAACCATACCGCCCATTCATACCTAAATGGTATATCTAACATCTAAAAGATATATTTTTGATATCCCAATGCTTGTTTCATAGTGAATAAACAATCCATAACAAGACTCGCTATGACGAGCAGGAAACCCGATGAACAAGACATACCACCTTCTAACAGGGTTGCACTTTGCGGTGTGCACCCTGGCAATGATCTGGCCCGGCGCACTGATCGCCAATCGTATCGAACCCACCGTACTCGGACTGCCCTTTCTATTTTTCTGGTACATCCTCTGGATGCTGATTCTATTTGTCGGTATGTGGGTAGCCTTTGTGATTCGCCACGGAGGTGATCGCCATGAATGATTCAATCATTGTCGTCGGCATCACCCTGACCTATCTCGCTCTGGTGCTATGGGTGGGACTCCGCGCTCGCGGTCAGAAAAATTCAAGCCTAGAGGGCTATGTAGCAGGTGGACGCCATGTTGGCGTGGTGATTTTGTTCTTCATCCTCGGCGCCGAAATATTCTCCGCCTTTGCCTTCTTGGGCGCGCCGGGCTGGAGCTATCAGCATGGTGCACCAGCCTTCTATATTCTCGCTTACCTGTCGCTGATGCCCATCACCATTTGGGCCATGGGACCACGAGTGGCCAAGCTAGGTCGAGAACGGGGCTATCTCACCCAAGGCGACATGATTGCCGATCACTATCAAAGCAAAACGCTGGGTATGCTGGCTGGCGTGATCGGTGTGCTAGCGCTAGTCCCCTATCTTACGATTCAGATTGCCGGTGCAGGCCTGTTGTTTCAGGCGGCTACTGATGGCCTGATCCCCTTCTGGCTGGGGGCATTGCTAGCCTTCCTGGTAGTCGCCGCCTACGTCTTCTGTAGTGGTCTGAACGGCATCGGGTGGACCAACCTACTCCAAGGAATCATGATGATAGTCATCGCTTGGTTCCTGGGCCTCTCCATCTCTGAGCGCCTCTACGGCGGCGTGGGCGAAATGTTCCGCCAGATCCAGTTAACCATGCCTGAATACCTGACCATGCCTGGGGCCACTGGTATGAACTGGGGCTATTTCAGTACTGCGGTGCTGGTCAGTGCTTTCGGCGGTGCCATGTGGCCGCATCTGTTTATGAAGTTCTATTCGGCGGACAGCGGTAAGACGCTGCGTAAGGTTAGCGTCTTTTACCCGCTTTACGCCTATCTGTTGGTGCCGCTATTGTTTATCGGCTTTGCGGGCATTTTGACCTTCTCCGGCTCTCCTTTAGAACGCTCCGATACGGTGCTCCTGCGTATGGTAATGGACGCGGCCAACTTCTCACCCTGGGTGGTCGGCTTGATGCTTTCTGGCGCGCTGGCCGCTGCCATGTCTACAGGCGCTAATCTAGCCCATACCGCTGCCGTAGTGTTGGTGCGTGATGTGGTTGGCCCCACCATAATGAAAGGGGCAAGCGAGAAGGTGATCATCAGCGCAACACGCGGCAGCGTGCTCGGCTTGTCGTTGATCGCCTACCTGTTTGCACTGGCCAACCCCTCGTCGCTGGTACTACTCCTACTCGGCGCCTATGGCTTAATTGTTCAACTCTTCCCGATGGTAATTGGCGCGCTGTTTATGCCACGCCTACGCCGCGCTAGCGTCATGGCGGGCGCCCTATTCGGCAGCCTGGCCTACTTGCTGATGGAATTCGCCTGGGGCTCTCCACTTGGCTGGCACGCTGGCATCTGGGCGATGCTGATCAACGTCGGCACTGTGGCTGCCTGGCAGTGGTTGGTTAACCCCACCCTTGCGGCCTCTACGTCAACATCTCCCCATTGAATGCCTGGAGAAACACATGGCTACCCAAACAGAATGTTTCAATTTAAAAGATGCTATCAGCAAACAGGCCGAGGCAACGTTCGTAGATATCCAAACGCTATATCGCGAGTTGCATCGAACGCCAGAGCTTCCCTTCCAGGAGTATAAAACCAGTGCGCGTCTCGCCGACGCTTTGGAAAGCCTCGACTATGAAGTAACACGCGGCGTAGGCGGCACTGGCGTCGTCGCTCTAATGCACAACGGAAGCGGCCGTACGGTCATGCTGCGTGGCGATATGGATGCCCTCCCCATCAAGGAAGAGACTGGACTCGATTTTGCCAGTAACGAAACCACTACTACGTCAGATGGTAATGAAATACCACTGATGCACGCTTGCGGGCATGACCTACACAGCAGCTGTATTGTAGGAACAGCTGCTGTGATGGCAGCGCTAAAAAAACACTGGTCCGGCACGTTGATGCTCATCTGTCAGCCTGCAGAAGAGATTTTTGGCGGTGCCAAAGCGATGTTAAATGATGGCCTCTATGAACGCTTCCCACGCCCAGACATCATTTTAGGTCAACACAATATGCCAGCATTAGCAGGAAGTGTTGGGCATATTTCTGGCAGCGCCATGGCCGCCTGTACTAATTTGGCGGTGACTATTCATGGCGCTGGGGGCCACGGGTCTATGCCTGCACAAACGGTAGATCCGGTCGTGATCGCAGCGCATGTGGTCACCCGGCTACAGAGTATCGTTTCCCGGGAAGTACCACCGGAAGAAACCGTGGTGGTCACCGTAGGAAAGCTCCACGCGGGCACCCAAGCTAATATTATCCCCCACTCCGCCGAACTTGAGATTAATATCCGTAGCTTTGATGATGTGCTGCATAGCCAAGTAGTGGCATCTATTAAGCGTATTATCCGCGCAGAATGCGAAGCGGGCCGCTCGCCCAAACTGCCGGAATTCCGAACACTCAACGAGACTATCGCTCTGCACAACGATCCGATGGCGGTAGAGCATGTTCGCCATGCCCACACTGAATATTTTGGCGATGCCAACCTTTTCGCCATGCCACGCCTTAATGCCAGCGAGGATTTCCCGCTGCTTGGCAACGCCGAAGCCAGCGGTTTTGGTGGCAAAGATATCCCCTACGTCTACTGGTTTATTGGCGCCACGCCCGCCGAGCGCTGGGCAAAAACCTTAGGAACGAGCGTGTCGCAGAAAATGCGCCACCTTGAAATGCCTCATTCACCTTACTATTTTCCGGGTAATGACGTGACGTTGCGAACCGGTATTGAGGCAATGGCAACCGGCGCTCTCGCCTATTTAGCCTAGTGTCACTGCAACCTTAACGGCCACGGTCTACCAGCACAGCCGTTAAGGTTTTGGCTTGGCCCACGCCGCGCGGGTGCTGTGGGCAGCCGTTTTATTGGTAATCTTCCAAGTACCGTCGACCTTCACCAGGGCAATAACATCGACCCAAGAGTCTGCAAGATTGTCACTGTTATCAAAACCCAGTAGCACGCTGGCCACGTCCCCGGCTTGGGTGACTGCAATAAAACGGCTTGTGACCTTTCGGTAGCTATTCGCCCAGCGTTCAAAACGAGCGCTGATCAGATCAGTCGCTAGAATGCCTTCAGCATCCACAGCAAATATCCACGCATCCTTATGAAAGGCCTCCTGCAGCTTTTCCATACCGCCTTGAAAGCCATCAACATATAGCTGCACGACGTGTTTAATCTCATCAATCTCGAAGGCATTACCTATTGTAGTAGCGTTATTCACGTTTGAACTCCTGCAAGTAATTTAGCGTTTTTTTATAGCCTTGGCATCTCGCGGGCCTGTTGCCAGCTAGCAAACAATACCGTAATGGCCCAAGCACGCACTTGGGCATTGAGAGCAAACAGAATCAGGCTTGGCGCTACTCAAGCGACTCATAAGGCAAGCCTACATAGTTTTCCGCGATGGTTGTGAGCCCCGCTTCAGAGCTCGTCACGTAGTCGAGTTCAGCCAACTGTAGGCGGCCATTAAAATCATCCTGTTCTGAAAAAGTGTGCAGCATGGACGTCATCCACCAGGAGAAGCGCTCCGCTTTCCAGATGCGTTTCAGGCAGGTTGGCGAATAGCGCTCGATCAAATCTGTTCGACCTTCCTGATAGACCTTGACCATCAATCGATAGAGCGTATTCACGTCGCTGGCCGCCAGGTTGAGCCCCTTGGCGCCGGTGGGTGGAACGATATGCGCCGCGTCGCCCACCAGAAACAGTTTGCCGTACTGCATGGGTTCCACCACGAAGCTGCGCAGCGGTGCGATGCTTTTTTCAATCGATGGCCCGGTCACGAGCTTTTCTGCCACTTCATCAGGCAGGCGGCGCTTAAGCTCTTCCCAAAAGCGCTCATCCGACCAGTCTTCGATTTTTTCGTCTAGCGGTACCTGAAGATAGTAACGGCTGCGGGCAGCGGAACGCATACTGCATAGGCTGAACCCACGCTCGTGGCGTGCATAAATCAGCTCGTCGGATACGGGTGGCGTATCCGACAACATCCCGAGCCAGCCAAAGGGGTAGATCTTCTCAAACTCGGTAATACGGTCTTGCGGAATCGCCTGGCGCGATACGCCATGATAGCCATCGCAACCGGCGATGTAGTCGCAATCAAGCCGCACTGTTTCGCCGTTGTGCTCGAACGTAAGATAAGGCGAGTCGCTGTCCAGATCAAAAGGCTGAACGTTTTCCGCCTCATAGAGCGTTGTTGCGCCAGCGGCCTCACGGGCCTCCATCAAGTCACGGGTGACTTCGGTCTGGCCATACACCATCACCTTGCTGCCGCCGGTCAGCTTATCCAGCGGAACACGTACTCGTCGATTATTAAACGCCAGCTCAAAACCATTGTGAGGCACGCCTTCTCTGTCCATGCGCTGATGCACACCAGCTTCGCGCAACAGATCCACCATGCCCTGTTCCAGCACGCCTGCCCGGATACGGCTGAGTACGTACTCACCTGAACGGCGCTCTACAATAACGTTATCAATACCCTGACGGTGTAATAATTGGCCCAATAACAGGCCGGAGGGGCCCGCGCCGATAATGGCGACCTGTGTCTTCATAGGGGATGCCTCATTGTTATCATTGGCTTAAATACATGACTTGTATTTTTCAATGAAACGGAGGGCATAATAAGGCAGTATACAAACCACTATTTGGACTTTTAAGGTATTATCACTCAACCTTAGTCGCATATCCCAAGGGGGCAAGCGATGCTACCAAGCGCCACGATTCCAGTGTTTAAACTCTATGGCGAGACGCAGCATTGGCCAACCCCGGATCTTCTGCACTGCGAGTCAATTCCAGAGCGTAGCCGTCTGCATGACTGGCATATTCATCCGCATAGACATGCCGATCTTGTCCATATTCTATTGATTAGCCAAGGCAGCGTTGAACTAGAGCTAGAAGGGAGCAGCCACCCACTGGAAGGCATGTCCGTCATTATTGTGCCGGCCATGACCATTCATGGTTTCCGTTTCTCACCTGATGTGGATGGGCATATTATTACGTTAGCAAAACCACTGGCGGATCATCTGCATGGCACATTGGATAATGGAAGGATATTGAAAAAAGCCGGTTTTTATCATCTCACCTCTGCTAATAGCGCAGCACGGATTGCCACACTGGTTGACCAGGTCGATCAGGAGTATCGGCAACCCGCCGTTGGCCGCAAGCAGCTTCTGGACACATTGGCCCGAGCCCTGACAATAGAGCTTGAGCGTTTAGTAATGCCTCCAAAGGCAAGCCTCAAACGTCTAGGACCACAGCGGCGCGAGAAAGGGCAGCAGCATTTCGAGCACTTTCAAGCACTAATCGAAAAAGCCTATCGAGAACAGCCAAGTATTGAAGCATTAGCCAAAGAGGTCGGTATTAGCAGTGCTCATCTAAACTTGCTATGTCGCAAGATTGCATGCCGCAGTGCACTGGAACTTCTGCATGAACGTCTTTTGCTCGAAGCCAAGCGTCAACTGACTTATACCAACATGACAATTGCTCAAGTGGCTGATAACCTGGGTTTTTCTGAACCAGCCTATTTTACTCGTTTCTTCAAGCGCAATACCCAGCTGGCGCCGCGTGAATTTCGACAGCGCCAGCTGGGTAGCGAGTAGACGCGTCACAACGCTCCCACCCTGATCATGCTTAAAGCAAAAAGAACGTGCTAAGCACGGGAAACGCTATAAGCAGCGCTAAGCGAATGAAATCAGCGACAATAAAGGGGGCCACTCCCTTAAATATTTCGCCTAGTCTAACGTGCGGTGCCATAGCCTTGATGACGAATACGTTCATGCCCACTGGTGGCGTAATCAGCCCAAGTTCGACTGTTAAGACGGTAATAATGCCGAACCAGATTGGGTCAATTCCCAGCGCTTGAATAATGGGATAGACGACAGGCACGGTAATCACCAGCATCGCTATCGAGTCCATGAACATGCCAAGGATAAAATAGAGCAGCAGGATGCATAGCACGATGACGATAGGCGCCATCTCGGTTCCATACAGGAAGTCGCTAATCGAAAAAGAGATACGCGATACAGAAATAAAGTAGCCAAGCGTTTCAGCGCCTACCAGCATAAAAAAGACGACAGCAGAAAGCGCCAGCGTCTCCTGAACGCTTCGCCAAAAGCCTACCCAGCGCATACCCTTGAAGAGTGCATAGAGCAGCGTAGCGAAAGCCCCGACACTTGCTCCTTCCGTAGGTGTGAAAAGACCAAAATAGATGCCCAGTATCATCACCAAAAAAACGGCGAAGAAGGGAATCAGCCCCGATATTGAGCCCACCTTGGCTCGCCACGAAGTAGGCTCACCTGCCACCGCCAGCGAGGGACGCAACCGCATGACAACGGTTACCGTCAGCGCATACATGACAAGCCCCATCAACCCCGGAATCAACCCCGCCATGAACATGTCGCCCACCGATTGCTCAGTGAGTATGGCGTAGATCAGCAGGGCAATACTGGGAGGGATCATGATGCCTAGCGTGCCGCCAGCGGCCAGCGCACCGGTGGCCAGGCCACGGTTGTAGCCATAGCGCTCCATTTCGGGAAGTGCCACACGCGTCATGGTGCTAGCCGTCGCCAGCGAAGAGCCTGAAATTGCCGAAAAGACGCCGCATGAGCCTACTGCCGCAATAGCCAGGCCACCTTTCCAGCCACCACAGATGGTACGCGTGGCATCAAAAAGCTTACCTGCCATGCCCGAGTGCGCCGCCAGCACCCCCATCAGGATGAACATGGGTACAGCGCTGAAACTGTAATTGGAAAGCACCTCGATAGGTACCGTTTTTAACTGGGCAATAGCAGCGCTCCAACTGATCACCCAAGCAAAGCCACCCACACCAATCAATAGCATGGTCAGAGCAACGGGCACCCGCAACACCATCAGCACCAACAGCAGACCAAGGCCTATAGCCCCTATCATTTCACTCCCCATTGGAAACCTCTCCTTCAACGCCAAACAGCGCTCCCAACAGGGCGTGCAGCGCGCTTCGCACGCCTAGCAGCAAGCTAAGTACTGCTGCGGCGTAGTAGATTGGGCCCATCGGTAGGCGCAAATCCTGGGTGACCTCGCCATGGCGCGAAGCAGCCGCCGCTGAATCCAGAAGTCCTATAAACAGCACCATACCTAACGCTGCAAAACCAATTAGATAAACACCTTGAAGCCGGTTTTTTATCCACTGAGGAAGGCTATGCGACAGTGCTTCCACAACAACCTGACTCTTTTCCACGTTGGCCGCCATGGCAGCCAGCAATGAACAGAGCATCAAGTAACTCACTAGCTCCACGCTTCCGCTCACGCGTAGCGCTATGGCACCTTCCGTTAAACGATAAAGATAGCGCGTGCTCACATCCGCAATGGTTACCAATAAAAGCGCCACCAATGCCACACCCGCGACCCAGCGACATAGCAAGGCCAGCCAGTGGCTGGCCTTCTCCAGGTAGGTCTGCATCAATTACTCCTGAGGGCCTGCGCAAGAGGCGCTGGCTACCAATGCTGCCTCATAGACCTCTCGGGCCTGGCTCAAACCACGCTCTTCCAGCTCGCTGAGGTACGTTTCGATACCGGCTTCCAGCGGGCCTTGCCAATCAGGGTTCTCAAGCGGGTTTTCGATTTCACGAATGGTATGACCCGCTTCAACGGCTTCCTGCTTACCTTCTACATCAATACGGTCGAACACGGCACCGGCCTTTTCTGCCCACTTCATACCGGAGTTGTTGTCGATCACCGCTTGCTGCTCAGGAGATAAGCGCTCATAAGTACGCTGGTTCATCGTGGCAACAAACACCAGCGTATAAAACGGTACTTCTGTGTGGTAGCTCACCAGTTCGTTGATACGAAACCCCTTTAAACCTTCCCAAGGAAAGCTCAAACCATCAATAACGCCACGCTGCATGGCGGTATAAATATCTGGCGCTGGCATACCTACAGGGTTTGCCCCCATGTTCTCCAACATTTGACCGGCAACCGCCGTTGGACGACGGATACGTAGTCCTTCCAGATCAGCAGGTGTTTGAACATCGGTACCAATAGTGTGAATGCCACCAGGCCCGGTAGTGAACATGAATAGCGGGCGCGTATCATCGTATTCACTGGCCAGATGGCCATCGTCGTAAAGGCTTTGTAATACACAAGCGCCTTGGGTAGCCGAACTTGCCACACCAGGGAGTTCAACAATCTGTGACAGTGGGAAGCGGCCCGCCGTGTAGCCCTGTGCCGTCGCACCGATGTCGGCGATACCATTGGCGGCAGCTTCGTAAATGGAGTCAGGCTTAGCTAGCGTACCCGACGGAAATACCTGAATGGACAGATCGCCACCGGATTCTTCAGCAATTGTATCGGCCCATACTTGTAGGATATCTTCGTTGACGCCTGATGCGCCCGGCCAGAAATGAGCCATACGCAAGGTCGTCGAAGCCTGTGCCGCACTCATCGTTAGACCTGCAATGACGGCTGCCAACACGCACTGAGTTAATTTCGTTTTCATTGGGGGGACTCCGAGCCTTGAGCATGCGATGTTCGCATAACGAATATTAGTTCGTTTCACTAAACCAACTTTAATCCACTAACCGCCTTAGAGCTAATCGACCTTGGTCTACGTCAACACCCTTTATGACTTTCCACCCGTATTTAATGTTGGCTTTATACGAAATAAAGAACGCCGTTATCAAAGCAGTTCCGAGTAACGGATTCCAATTAGCGCATGCTCGCGCATCAGCATCTCGACACGCGCCCCTTCACCATTTACCAGCGATTGAAAAATAAGCTCATGATGGAGTTGAGCAAGCTGAAGCTTGCGGTACTCATGCGAGAGCTTACCTTTATCAATTACGATGGAAGCCGCCGCCGCAAAAGGCAGATGGTTATTGCGTGAAATGGCATCGGCGATAACGCCGCTACCGGCCGAGCACACAATGAGCTCATGAAAATGCCAGTTAAGCTCTATCAAGCGTTGAATATCCTCTTCAACCAGGTGCCCCTTATCAAGCACTTCCCTGCCTTTTTGGATCCAAAACTCAAATTCTTTACGCTGTTGACCAGATACGCCATATTCCGCCAAGCGTCGTGCAGCGAGGCCTTCAAGCACTCCTCGCACCTCCACCGCACAGTGCACATCCGCATCGGTAAATTCACGCACCATAAAGCCACGCTTGCCCGCACGCTTGAGCAACCCTTCCTGTTCAAGCGTGCGGAATGCCAAGCGTACTGGCGTCCTTGAGGTCCCGAGCTGTTCTGCGACGGCCTCTTCACCTAACCGCCCCCCTTGGGCATAGTGACCATCCTCAATCAACTTGCGTAGCTGGCTGGCAACGCTCTGATTGTTATTACTCATTTGTCTTCTCTCATTTCCATAACGATTGGGGTGCTTAACCAGAACCCTACACCAAAGTCTAGGTTGACGATAAAAACCTCTATGGCCTTTACTTTGGATCCAAAACCAACAAAAACCAATAATTAATTCCGACAAGGAGTAGCCCGTGACTCAGCCAGCCCCCTACCCATTAAACACGTGGTACGTTGCCTGTACTCCCGATGAACTCGACGATAAGCCACTGGGGAGAACTATCTGCAATAAGCAACTCGTTTTCTTCCGCGGTGATGCGGGCCGTGTCGCTGCCATGGAAGACTTCTGCCCCCACCGTGGGGCGCCCCTCTCCTTGGGCTTCGTGCGCGATGGCAAGCTGGTGTGCGGCTACCATGGCCTTGAAATGAACTGCAGCGGCAAATGCGACAGCATGCCTGGCCAACGCGTTCGCGGCTTCCCTAGCGTGCAATCGTACCCCGTTGAGGAGCGCCATGGTTTTATCTGGATCTGGCCTGGCGATCCCGACAAAGCGGATGCCAGTCTCATTCCCAAGCTTGAGTGGGCGAACAACCCTGACTGGGCGTATGGCGGCGGGCTCTACCATATTAAGTGCGAATATCGACTGATGATCGATAATCTCATGGATTTGACCCATGAGACGTACGTCCATGCCTCAAGTATCGGGCAGCCTGAAATCGAGGAGGCAGCACCCGATACCAAGGTGAATGGTGATGAAGTCATTACCAGCCGCCAAATGGAGAATATTCCTGCGCCGCCTTTCTGGCAGGCAGCGCTGCGTGGCAACGGCCTCGCCGACGACGTTCCAGTGGATCGCTGGCAGGTTTGTCGCTTCACCCCACCTAGCCATGTATTGATCGAAGTCGGCGTCGCGCATGCTGGCAACGGCGGCGCTGATGCGCCAGCGGACAAGAAAGCCTCAAGCGTGGTGGTGGATTTTATTACGCCTGAATCGGACACCTCCATCTGGTATTTCTGGGGCATGGCGCGCAATTTCAAACCTGAGGATCAGGCGCTGACGGATAAAATCCGTGAAGGTCAGGGCAAGATTTTCGAAGAGGATCTTGAAATGCTCGAGGCGCAGCAACGCAACCTGCTTCGCTATCCGGACCGTCAGCTGCTGAAGCTTAATATCGACGGCGGTGGTGTGCAGGCGCGCCGCATCATTGACCGCATCCTCACCGAGGAGCGCGAGGCTAAAGCGGAGGCCACCGCATGACCCATACAGTTCCTTCGCTTATCGTGGAGGTCAAGGCACGTCATGATGAGGCGCTCGATATCGTGACCTTCGAGCTCGCTGATCCGCATGGCCGGGAGCTACCGGCCTTTAGCGCGGGTGCACACGTTGATGTGCGCGCTAAAGACGGCGTTATCCGTCAATATTCTCTTTGTAACCACTCAGACGAGCGCGACCGCTACTTGATTGGCGTATTGCGCGACCCCGCTTCACGCGGTGGCTCCAGCGCCATGCACGATGAGATACAGGTTGGCGATCTTGTGCAGATCAGTGCGCCTAAGAATCACTTTGCACTCAAGCCTGCCCCGCGCATTGTACTGCTGGCAGGCGGTATCGGCATTACACCACTGCTCTGCATGGCCGAGCGCTTGGCGCATACTGATGGCGCCTTCGAGCTCCATTACTGCACGCGCTCCCGGGAGCGAACCGCTTTTTATCAACGCCTTGTTGATGCCGATTTTGCCGCCCAGGTACATTTCCACTTCGATGATGGCGAGCCAAGCCAGCACCTGGATCTCGACACTCTGCTTGGCCAGCCAGACGCTGATACCCGCGTCTATGTCTGCGGGCCTAAAGGCTTCATTGATGCGGTCATGACGACCTGTAAAGCACATGGCTGGCCTAGCGACCAAGTGCATACCGAGTATTTCAGCGGCGCCGAGACCGACAGCTCGCAAGATGGCAGTTTCGAAGTGCGTATCGCCAGCAGCGGCGAAAGCTTTACCGTGCCCGCCGACAAGACCGTTCATCAGGTTCTCACCGAGAACGGCATTGAAGTGATGGTCTCCTGTGAACAGGGGGTTTGCGGTACGTGTTTAACACGCGTATTGGAGGGTGAGCCGGATCATCGTGATCTTTACCTGGAGGATCATGAACACGCTGCCAATGACCAGTTCACGCCTTGCTGTTCACGCTCTAAAAGCAAAGTGCTTGTACTGGATCTGTAATACGCCAGCCACTTTAATAGCCTATTGGATAGTCCAAAGGATAACTACAATGAAGAAACTCCAGACAACCGTGACCCAGGCCGCACTGCTCAGCGCACTCGTTTTATTGCCGGCGGCCGCCCAGGCCCAGACAACGCTGCGTTTGGCACATGTATGGCCCGGCGGCTCAATGATCGATAGCGCGCTTTTCGAAGCGTGGGCAGAGAGCGTTAGCGAGGCTTCAGAGGGCCAGCTTAACGTCGAGGTGTTTCCCAGCCAAACGCTAGCCAAGTCGGCACAGACGTACGAAAGTACGACGCGTGGTATCGCTGATGTCGGTGCGTCCGCTCAAGGTTACACGGCCGGCCGATTCCCGCTGACTCAGATCGTTGAGCTGCCCGGGGTCTCTTCTAGTGCACAGGAAGGGGCGTGTATCTTGCAGTCGCTTTTTGAGCAGGGCTATCTGGAGCAAGAGTACGCCGACACCCATCCGCTATTCTTCTTCACCACGGGCCCGGGTTATCTGCATACCAAAGAGAAGCGGATTCAAACGCCTGACGACTTGGCGGGTTTGCGGCTGCGCAGGCCTACGCCCTTGGTAGGCGATATGATGGAGCGCCTCGACGCACAGGCCGTCGGTATGCCCGCTCCGGATGTATTTACGTCAATGCAGCGTGGCGTCGTGGATGGCTTGAGCTTCAACTGGGAAGGGATGAAAACGTTCCGCCTCAATGAACTGGCGCAGTACCATACCGAAGTACCTCTCTACGATCTGTCACTGTTCGCGGTCATGAACCAGCGTAACTACGAGAACCTCCCCGCAGAGCTTCAGCAGGTGATCGATGAACATAGCGGTATGGAGTGGTCGATGCGCGCCGCCGAGGTCTACGACACGTTGATCGCGCAAGGCCGGCAAGAGGCTGAAGAGGCAGGGCATGAGTTTATCGTTATCGAAGATGCGCTTAACGACCCGGATTGGGGTCCGGTATTACAGGAAACCATCGACAGCTACTTAAACGAGGTAGGGGGTAATGCCAGAGAGATCTACGATACGGCGATGGGCCTGAAAGAAGAGTGCGCGATTACTAACGCTTAGCAAGCGGCCTTACTAGCACTTGATCGCCGCCAACAAAAAAGCGCCGGACTCAACCCCGGCGCTTTTTGCTTACTGATACTCACCCATGAAACGTGCGTCAGAAGTCAAAAAAGACCGTTTCACCAGGCCCCTGCAAGCGAATATCAAAACGATAGCGGATAACGCCGTCGGCCTCTTCGCGTTTGGCAATCAGCGTCTGGCGACGCTTATCGGATTCAACCCGCGAAAGCACCGGACACTCGCGGTTGGCCTCAACCTCATCATCAAAATAGAGACGCGTTTGCAGGTGAATATTCACGCCACGAGCAAAAATCGCCAGGTTGATGTGCGGCGCCATCAGCTTGCCGTTAGGGTGCGCGACGGCGCCCGGCTTGATGGTCTTTAACGACCACTCGCTGCCCTGCTCGGCTATCGTGGCGGTTCTTCCGAAGCTGTTGAATGGCTTGCGCAGGTCGTAATCGGCCTGATAATGCCCCTCGGCATCGGCCTGCCATGCTTCCAGGAAGGCATCACGCACCAGATCACCGTTACCATCAATCACGGTGCCCACAATCTCGATAGGCTCGCCCGAGGCATCGGGCTTGGCCATTTCGCTCCAGATCTCTTCGTCGCGCTCGGGGTTACCGGCCGCGGCCAGTGCCAAACCAATATGCACGTAAGGTCCAGCGGTTTGCGAGGCGGTTTCACGCAGCATCATTTCGCTCACCGGCTGGGTGTTAGGCTGTTTCATCATCAATCCCCCTGCCTTATTGGTTTTCAGCTATTGATTTTCAAAGAAGGTTTGCAGCTCGCCGCGCACCACAATGTCAAAACGGTAAGCCAGGCAATCCATCGGCCTGCTGTTAGCCATATCTAGGCGGCCAACCATCGTTTCCACGGCTTCGGGGTCTTTCAGCGTGTGCACGATGGGGCATAGCGGAATCAGGGGGTCCCCCTCAAAGTACATCTGCGTAATCAGCCGGGAAGAGATAGATGGCCCCATGACCGAGACATGAATATGCGCAGGCCGCCAGCTATTCACATCATTCGGCCAAGGGTAGGGGCCTGGCTTGATGGTACGAAAACGGTAAAAGCCCTGATCGTCGGTCAGGCAGCGGCCCACACCACCAAAGTGAGGGTCCAGCGGTGCCAGGTAAGCATCTTTCTTGTGGCGATAGCGCCCGCCCGCATTGGCCTGCCACATTTCTACCAGCGTATGGGGCACCGGCTTGCCAAACTGGTCCATCACGCGGCCAAACAAGATGATCCGTTCACCCTGAGGCAGCCCTTCGCCTTGCGTGAAGTTCATCAACAGGTCGTTGTCATAGGGCCCCACCCGCAGATGGCTGAAATCAGGCCCTGTCAGTTCTGAGGCAGTGGGCTGCTGCATGCTCATCAATGCCTGCTGGGGCGAGCGCGCAACGGAGGTTTTATAGCCAGGGGCATAGGCAGGCGGATGCCAGTTACGGTCACGGGTTACAAAGCGATTATATTTAGGCTGCATGGCAAATGCTCTTTATGGCGAGGTAAGCATCGGGCGGCGCTTGCCCCCTTTGCACTTTCACTCGCCAAGTGTGCCGCGTAGCCTCCGCCATGCCAATTGAAGAGTCATCCCCACTCATAACCTATAGGTTATCGGCTTTACGACCTTGGTATAATACGCTCCGCCGCCACTTGGCGTAGCGTTTCGCAAAAAGCGTCGCGGGTCAGCGACTTCGTCATACTCACATTCGTGCAAATGCCTACAGACCCACCCTGCGCCTCAAACGGCAATGCGAGCTCTTTGAGCAGACCGCTCTCCAGCTCTTCGCTCACCGCTTCCCGCGGAGCTATCCAGAGCGCGTCACTCTCCAGCGTGTAGCGGTAGCTGACCGGCAGCGAGAGGGTCTCCAGCAACAGCGGTGGCAGCGTGATGGCATGGCGTACACAAAAGCTGTCCACCTGTTGGCGCAACGTAGTTTGCGGGGGTGGCAATGCCCAAGGGTAGGCGATGAGCTGGCTCGCGGCTACCGGCGTTACCTGGGCAAGCGGATGACCGTTGCGTGCCACGATAACCAGCGGTTCATAGTAAAGATGTTCAAAATAGAGATCGCCAATTTCCCGCGCCTCGGTCATTCGCCCGACCACCATATCAAGCTCGCCCAGGCGCAAGCGCGAAAGTAGATAGGCACTGGCACCGGTTACTACCGAGACGCTGGTATCGTGCTGGCCCGTTGAAGCACTGTGCCAGCGCTGTATCGCCACAGGCAGGAGGCGGCTCTCGACGGTGGATAACGCTCCTACACGCAGCCAGCGGCCGCCATGATGCGCATCACCGATGGCACTGACACCTTCGTCCAGCGCCCGCATGGCAGGGCCTGCATGGCGCAGCAGCGTCAAGCCCGCTTGGGTGAGCGACACCCCTTGCGAGGTGCGCTCAAAAAGCGGCGTTTGCAGGATCTCCTCAAGCTCGCGTATCGCCTTGGAGATCCCCGGCTGGGTAATCGCCAGCGCCTCAGCGGCACGGGCAAAGCTGCGCCGCTTGGCAACTTCTAGAAACGCCATCAAGTGGCGTAGTTTGATGCGGGCGTTGAGCATAGCTTTCTATTATCAGCGAAACAGAAGACGCTACCTTCGCTGATTAGCGCATACAAGGAAATCGTTAAATTTACGCTGCACACTTATCCGACAGGTTTAGGGATTGTTGGCCTCGGCACGGCCTTGTTGTCAGAACGGCGCCCTGGAGCGCCATTCTGAACCGCCGTTATACGCGCTAGATAGGATAGTGGCGCGGGCCAGTTTGCAGCGTCATCCAACGCAGTTCCGTGAACTCCTCGATGACCGCCTTGCCACCGAAGCGCCCGTAACCGCTACTTTTTACGCCACCAAACGGCATTTGCGGCTCGTCATGTACCGTTGGGGCATTGATATGACAGATGCCTGTTTCAATGCGCCCAGCAACCCGCAGCCCGCGTGCGCTATCGCGGGTAAACACGGCGCCTGAAAGACCGTACTCGCTATCATTGGCAACGCGAATGGCTTCCTCTTCACCCTTGACGCGAATCATGGCGACCACAGGGCCAAAGGACTCTTCCGAATAAAGCCGCATTGCCTTTGTGACGTTATCCACCAGCGTTGGCTGCATCACGACACCCTCGGCCTTTCCTCCAGAGGCTAAACGGGCGCCATTGCTGAGGGCATCATCAATCAGCTCGTTGAGCTTATAGCCAGACTCCTGGTTGATGAGTGTCCCCAGTGCATTGCCTTCTGCACGAGGATCCCCCGCTGTCAGTGTCTTCGCTTTGGCCGCCAACTTCTCGACAAACTCATCGGCAACGGCTTCATCTACGATCAAGCGCTCGGTCGACATGCAGATTTGCCCCTGATTGAAGAAGGCGCCGAAAGCGGCCGCTTCAACCGCTGCGTCAATATCGGCATCATCAAGCACCAGAAAAGGCGCCTTGCCGCCCAGCTCTAGCAGTACGGGCTTAAGGTGCTTAGCGGCTTTCTCCGCAATGATGCGCCCAACCGTTGTAGAGCCGGTAAAATTGATACGCCGAACCGCCGGATGCTCGATTAATGCGCCCACCACGCTTGCTGCTTGCTCGGGCTGGTTATGGATAACGTTAACCACGCCGTTACCCAGGCCCGCATCATGCAGCACCTGCCCAATCAGCGCGTGCGTATTCGGACACATTTCAGAAGCTTTAAGGATAACGCTGTTACCACATGCCAAGGGCGCGGCAATGGCCCGCGTGCCCAGTATGATAGGCGCGTTCCACGGAGCGATTCCCACCACCACGCCGCACGGTACGCGAATGCCCATGGCCAGGCTATCAGGCACATTGGAGGGAATCACATCGCCCTGTATCTGTGTGGTTAAGGAGGCCGATTCACGCAGTAAGTTCGCCGCCACCATGACATTAAAGCCTGCCCAACCCGGTGTAGCGCCCGTTTCATCGACCATGGCATCAATAAATTCTTGCTGGCGGTCCTCCATTAAATCGGCGGCTTTAGTCAGCTTCGCTCGACGCGCGGCGGGGCCTGTCTGAGACCAGGACTTGAAAGCGCCGTGAGCCGCTTCGATAGCCCGGTTGGCATCGTCAAGCGAGGCCGCTGCCACTTGAGAGACCGTTTCGCCGCTCAGCGGATTGCAGCGCTTGAAGGTGGCGCTATCTGAAGCAGGACATTGTTGGCCGTCGATTAATAGTTGAACTGACGTCATGACATGGCTCCATTTGATGTATGAATTGTTATTAGTGTTCAGAAGACAACTGATCGATTATTCACCCCAGCCCAGCTCTTTGGCGAGCGCAAAGGCATGGTTGGCCGCCGGTACGCCGCCATAAATTGCTACATGCATGATTACCTGACGAAGCTCGGCTTCCGTCAGGCCAATACGTTTGGCGGTTTTCAGGTGTAACGTCAGCTCCTCGCGACCAAGAGCTGCCAGAATACCGGTGGTAATCATGCTGCGCTCGCGGCGGGTCAGGTCCTCGTTACTCCAAAGCTCGCCCCAGGCCAGGCGGGTAATCATCTGCTGGAAGGGGATATCCAGGCTGTTAGCGTTAGCGGTTGAACGCGCCACATGCTCCTCGCCCAATACCTGCTGGCGAGTTTGCAGACCGGTGGCGTAAGCCACGCCCTGGTTTGCCACATCCCCCAGCTCTGCCGCCATGGCGCTCAGGAGTTTCTGTGCAAAACGCGCTGGCGCCTCTATCGATGGCACGTGCCCGACACCGTCAAAAATTTCCAATGTCGCACCGTCAAGCTCTGCTGCCAGCGCGTCAAGCGTCGTGGGCGGTGTAGCAAGGTCCTCGCTGCCGCCGAATAGCTGCACCTTGGCTGACTTGCCGGATAGCCGCCCGGTAAACGTATCACGGCCCAGCATCTCACACAGTTGAGCGTAGGATTCGTCGTCGCCGCGGCCCATCTGAATGCACCAGCCCGCTTTCAGCGCGGGGCTTGCTTCAAAGGCCGTGGGCGCAAACCAGCGCGGCACAATCTCTTGTGACATCGCCGCGAGACCTTCCTGACGCACGCGACCCGCGCGAGTGTTCCAGAGCTCTGAGTTGCCGATAACCGCGCCGGTATTGGTGAGCGTGGCAGAGAGCAAACGGTCGCTGTGCTCAGCGATCAGCTGCTGACCGATTACACCACCAATGGAAGTACCGACAAAGTGAAAGCGCGCAGCGCCTGAACGCTCTGCCAGCGCCAAGGCCTCGGCGGCCAGATCAGCGGGCGTAACCTGTGCTCCACTGACCGCCTGACTAGCCCCGTGACCAGGTAGGTCCCAAGTCAGCACGCGATAGCGTGGCAAGAGTACCGGGATGATGTCATCCCACACTGCTTGGCTCATGCCCAAGGGGTGCGCCAGCACTACCAAGGGGTTAGCTTCTATGCCGAGCAGCCGATAGGCCACGCTGCGGCCATTGATGGTATGAAATGCCATGGCGACCTCCGTTAAACGCGTTCGATCAGTGTGGCGATGCCTTGGCCAACACCCACACACATGGTGCATAGCGCGTAGCGCTTGCCGCTGTTTTGCAGCTCATGGGCGGCGGTGAGCAGCAACCGTGCGCCGGACATGCCCAGCGGGTGACCTAAAGCAATCGCTCCACCGTTAGGGTTTACCCGAGGGTCATCATCGTCCAGGCCAAGGTCACGCATGCAAGCCAGCGCCTGAGCAGCAAAGGCTTCGTTAAATTCAAATACATCAATTTCATCTAGCGAGATACCGGTGCGCTTAAGCAGTTTCTGTACTGCCGGTACCGGGCCATAGCCCATGATGCGCGGTTCAACGCCAGCCGTTGCCATGCCGATAACCTTGGCCATGGGTGTCAGGCCGTGCTGCTGAACGGCCGCTTCGCTTGCCACCAGCATGGCTGCCGCGCCGTCGTTGACGCCGGAGGCGTTGCCTGCTGTGACGCTACCGCCATCACGGAAGGGCGTCGGCAAGGCCGCGAGTTTCTCCAGCGTGGTATCCCGCAGATGCTCATCGGTATCAAATACCAATGGCTCCTGCTTACGGCGAGGAATCTCGATGGCGGTGATCTCTTGAGCAAAACGCCCAGCCTGTTGAGCGGCAGCCGCTTTCTGCTGGGAGCGCAATGCAAAAGCGTCCTGATCTTCCCGGGAAATCTTGAACTGCTCGGCGACGTTCTCCGCCGTTTCGGGCATGGAGTCCACCCCATAGGCTTTCTTCATCAGCGGATTGATAAACCGCCAGCCGATGGTGGTGTCTTCGATTTTTTGCCCGCGGGCGAAGGCGCTGTCGGCTTTGCCCATCACGTAAGGCGCGCGCGACATGGATTCCACGCCGCCGGCCAGCGCCAGCTCCATCTCACCGGCTTTAATCGCCCGAAACGCTGTACCTACCGCGTCCATTCCGGAGCCGCACAAGCGGTTCATGGTGGTGCCAGGGACCGAGGTGGGGATGCCTGCCAAGAGCGACGACATGCGCGCGACGTTGCGGTTATCTTCACCAGCCTGGTTGGCGCAACCCATAAACACTTCTTCGATCGCGGCAGGATCGAGATCCGGCGCGTCGGCCAGTACGGCCTTGAAGATCGTGGCGGCGAAATCATCCGGGCGCACACTTGCCAGCGTGCCGCCAAACCGGCCTACGGCGGTACGCCGTGGGTGACATAAATAAACGTTTGTCATAACCGACTCCTTATTCGCCCGTGTGAGCGCGTTCGGTGCGGGCTTTCAGCTCGCGCAGGATCTCAAGTTCTTTTTCGCTGGGCTCAGGGGTGCTCTCAAGCTGGTCGGCAAAGCGTACTTCCCAGCCGGTCGCGTCCATTACCTCTTCACGGGTCACTCCAGGATGCAGCGATACCACCACAAGCTCTTTGGTCTCAGGGTCGGGCTTCATCACGCATAAATCGGTGATTACCCGGGTAGGGCCTTTACCGATATTAGGCACGTTATCGCGCCCTTTGCCGTCACGGCCAAAGCCTAGCGTGGTAACAAAGTCGACATCTTTCACAAACGCCCGCTTGGAGTGCTTCAGGGTGATAAATACCTCACCCGCGTTGGTAGCAATCTCCGGCGCCCCACCGCCGCCCGGCAGGCGTACTTTAGGTGCTTTGTAATCACCAATCAGCGTGGTATTGAGATTAGCAAAGCGGTCAATTTGTGCGGTACCCAAAAAGCCCACGTTCACTTTGCCGCCCTGTAGCCAGTAACGGAACATTTCCGGCACTGCCACGGTAGTGAGTGCTGATTCACACAGCTCGCCATCGCCGATGGAGAGCGGCAGAATGTCGGGCTTGGTTTGCAGCGTGCCGGATTCGTAAATCAATACCACGTCCGGCGCATGGGTAAGGCGCGCCAGGTTGGCAGCTTCAGAAGGCAGGCCGATTCCCACAAAGCAGGTGGTGCCGTTTTCCAGCGCGCGTGCCGCCGTGACGGTCATCATTTCAGAAGAGGTATATTCCAGACTCATCAGACGTTCTCCCCTGCATGACTTTGAACACCCTTAAAGACGTTCTCATCGAGCCACTGAGTAAAGGTGTCGCGGTCGCGGGCAATGGCATCCCACTCTTTATAAAAGCGGTTACTGCGACCGTAATAGCCGTGAGTATAAGAGGGCAGCGCGCCTTTCTCGGCCACCGCAATGGCACTGATCGCCCAGCCTGGAATCACGCAGGCATTGGGATGCGCTTTCAAGTCATCGACGATCTCTTCGACCGTGACGATGCTGTGTTTGGCGGCGAGTATGGCTTCTTTTTGTACGCCGACAATTCCTTCCACCAGCACGTTGCCCTGGCGGTCCGCACGCTGAGCGTGAACGATGGACACATCCGGGCGTACCGAAGGCACGGCGGCTAAGCGCTCACCAGTAAACGGGCACTCGATGAATTTGATCTGATCATTCACGCTGGGCAGTTCGCTGCCGATGTAACCGCGGAAAACAGCCATCGGCAAACCCGCAGCCCCCGCTTCAAAGGCGCAGGCCATGGCCGCGTGACTGTGCTCAAGAATCTCAACCTTGTGCGGCCAGCCTTTCTCAACCGCATCACGCAGGCGGTGCAATGAGCCAACGCCTGGGTTACCGCCCCAAGAGAAGATCACCTTTTTGGCGCAACCGGCACCGATTAGCTGATCGTAGATGATATCGGGGGTCATGCGGATCAGCGTCAGGTCACGCTTTTGCTGACGGATCACTTCGTGACCAGCGGCAAACGGGATGAGATGGGTAAAGCCTTCCATGGCCACGGTAGCGCCGTCTTGAACGTAGCGCGCTACCGCGTCATGTAAGCTGAGAAACTCGGCCATGATGGGTGCCTCTTAGCGGGTCGTTGGCATACTTACTGGTGGCAATTAACAGATTGTTCGCAAAGCGAACATGAATCCTCTATACGAACAAGTTACTGCCGAACGTGAATGGGGTCAAACCCCACCACGCATGCCTAACGCCCCATTACGACACCTGTCTATTTCATGAAATAAAATAAACATTTGTTTTTAAATGATATTATTTACAATCCAACCATTTCTTGGCACGCTTCACCTGAGCCACACTACTACCAAGGTATAAAGCCGGATCGCAAGCTTTACACAGTGATTCGTTATCAATAATTCCGTTTGTCTCAGGGTGCTCAGCCAGTAAATCCATCAACACGTCGGCATAATCCCGGGATTCGCGACGCGAGGTTTCCGCTGCCGCAGCACTTACCGTTTTGGCATGATCTGCACCTAGTGCCGGGGTCAACAGGCGCGCCACCGGCTCAGCCATGATGCCACCCCCAGTAGCCGCCAGGTTGCGTCGCATGTTACCGGGATTCACTTCAAGTCCCTCAAGCAGCACGGCCACCTGTTCCAGCGCGCCTTCCACAAGTAAGGCGCTTTCCGTCAGCGGTGCCCACTCGGCATGCCATTCGCCCAGACCGCGCTCCAGCGGCTGTGCAGCCGCGTTCAGCAACACGCAGGTATGTCCATGTACCTGCCTAGCCGCGCCCCGGATCAGCGCGCTGCGCACCGGGTTGCGCTTATGGGGCATCGAGGACGACTCGCCCATCCCCGGTGCTGAAGGCTCGGCCACCTCGCCTACTTCGGTCTGGGTAAGCAGCGATATATCCAGGGCCAGTTTCTCGGCAGCGCCCGCTACGGCATCCAGCGCCGTACCCAGCGCGTGAATGGGATAGCGGTCGGTATGCCATGGCAATACCGGTGCTGCCAGACTTAGTTTTTCAGCCAAGGCATCCATCCACTCAAGCCCCAGCGCATCCCACCCGGAATGCACACCCACCGCGCCACCAAACTGAACGGGTAGCTCAATATCACCTAAACGCCGACGCGCCTGCTCAAGACCCACGGCCCAGTGAGATACCTTGACGCCAAAGGTAATCGGCAGCGCCTGCTGCATGAGGGTGCGTCCGACCATGGGCGTATGGTTGTGCGTATTCATGAGATTTATCGCCGCCGCGCGGCAGCGCAACAGCAGTCTATCCAGCGCGGCCAGGCGCGGTTTGAGCAACAGCATCAACGCAGAGTCGACGACATCCTGGCTGGTCGCCCCCTGATGCCAGTAACGCTTAAGGTCCTTGGCAAGAAACGCACGGCCCTGCTTGACGAATGGAATGGCGACATTGCCGCCGCTGGCGATGCCCTCGGCCATCTCAACGATATTGAAAGAGGCGTTTTCCAACTGAGCGCGCATCTGCTGACTCGTGCCTTCGGGCACCGCACCACTGGCTTCCTGAACCTCGGCTAGCGCCAGCTCGAAGGCCAGCATGGCGTGCACCATGGCGTCCTCGTCGCAGGCAGCCAAGGCACTTTGATTCATAAACGGGTGCTTTAAAAATGCTGAGGGCATGGGCGCTAGGCCTCCTAATAAAGTCGTTCAGAGCCTGAACAAAGCGCAAAGAGCATGATTCAGAAAAATCGTACTTATGTTCGCTATTCGAACTATAGATTAAACGGGCAGGGGCTAACTAGCCAGTAACACACGGCGTTATGGCAGCTTGATGCGCTGGCGCCAGCGACGCTTGTTTACGTTCGAGGCGTGGCGTCTTCACAACGCACGTAACGCAGCACCATCTCGGTTACATGATCTTCCAATTTACGCTGGTTTTCCGGTGCAGCCTGTTGCCAATCAAAAATCCGCGAGAAGGTGTGTTGATTGGAAACGTTGAAAAACGACAAGGCGCTGATCAGCCAGTGCAGTTCTCGCGGGTCCAGGCCTTCACGAAAACAACCATCGGCGATACCTCGTGCATACACAGTGGTCAGAACGTCGATTACGCCTGCGTTAAGCGATTGAATTAATGCTGACTGCGCCAGATAGCGGCCATGATGGATATTTTCGATCATGACAAGGCGGATGAAGTCAGGGTTCTGGGCGTGATGGCGAAAAGTAAATTGAACAAGCCGACTTAGCGCCTCGAGTGGCGCCAAATGGTCAAGATCAAGCTCGGCCTCCTGCAGGCGCACTTTCTGATAGGCAGCTTCCAAGGTGTGCAGGTAGAGCGTCTCTTTGTCCTTGAAGTAGTAATAAATCATACGCTTGGAAGCGCGCGTTTTTTCGGCGATTTCATCGATCCGCGCGCCAGAAAGGCCTTTTTCGGAAAACTCACGCGTGGCCACCGCCAAGATATCGGCCTGCACAAATTCCGGATCGTTTTTACGTCGTGTGATGGAGGATGTGTTGGGATTCGCTGGCATTGGCTTACCTTTTATTATCATGATCGTCTTTGGTCTACTATGTCACAGCTTGACTGAACGTACCATTTCGTACATTGTTTTTAGACAGCTAAAACACGCTGTTGCTTACGCTCTTGAAACCTTATAACAACTGCCCCGACGACAAGAGGACAACAACAATGTCTATGAAGCTAACTTCCATACAACGCATGCTTACGGCCGCCATTGCCGCCGCTACGCTTGCCGCCGCTGCCAGTGCCAGTGCCTCCGCCCAGACACTACGCTTTGCCCACGTTGACCCGGATGACTGGACCACGTCGAAAAAAGGCTCGGCCGGGCAAGTATTCAAGAACCTGGTGGAAGCTGAAACCGACATCAAGGTTGAGCTATACCCCGCGGGGTCGCTCGGCGGTGAAACCGAGCTGATTGAAGGCGCGCAGGATGGCACTATCAGCATTGCCATGGTCTCCGGCTCTTACGCCAATTTCTGCCCCGCCGTTGCCGTGACCGATATCCCTTATACCTTCCCTTCAGCGCCAGTGGCATGGCAGGTAATGGACGGCGAATTCGGCACCGCGCTGGCTGAGCACTGCCTGGAGCAGACAGGCCTGCGCACGCTGGCTTACGGCGAGACGGGCTTTCGCCACTTCACCAACTCGGTGCGCACTATCAACTCGCCGGAAGACATGAAAGGCCTGAAATTCCGCGTACAAACCATTCCGCTCTATATCGAAATGATGCGTGGCCTGGGAGCCGAGCCACAGGGCATTACCTGGGGTGAAGTGCCTACCGCCCTGGCAACCGGCGTGGTAGATGGCCAGGAAAACCCCATTTCGGTGATTTTTGGCAACAACTTCTACGAGTTTCAGGACTACCTGACGCTGGATCGCCACGTGTACGGCGTTGACCACCTGCTGATCAACGACGACATCTTCCAGTCGCTTAGCGAAGAAGAACAGGCTGCCGTGAAACGCGCCGCCGTGGTTGCGGGTACTACCGGCCGCGCCATCCAGCAGTTCAATTCCGCAGAAGGCATTGCCAAGCTGGAAGCCGCAGGCATGGAAATTACCCAGCCCAACGCTGAACAGATGGAAGCTTTCCGGGAAGCGGCGCAACCGCCGGTTCAGGCGTACCTGCGTGACGAGCTTGGCGATGATGCAGAGTGGATTGACCGCCTTTCTGCCGCGGTTAGTGAGGCGTCCGAGCGCTTCTAAGCCTGCTTGATCAAAGCACTTGTGAGAAAGCACTTTGTGAGTGGGCCAGCATGGCCCGCTCCTGCTCCTGCGTACCTGACTACCGATTGAAGGTGCCCTTATGCCTCATCTTCTTGCCCGGATACATCGTGGCCTGATCCTGTTCAATGGCAGCTTGGCAGGCCTTGCCATGGTGCTGATTTTTCTACTGGTCGCTGGCAACGCCTTTGCGCGCTATACCTACGGCGGCTCCATTAGCTGGGGGGAAGATACCGCCATCTATCTGATGATTTACGGCTTGATGTTTGGCATGGCGTGGGCGTATCTGCAGGACAAGCACATCGGCTTTGATCTTCTTCGCCGCTTGCTGCCTCCACGCTGGCTGCGCTGGCAGGCGGTGGCGATTGATCTTGTGGTGTTGGCCGTCGGCATTGGCTTGATGGTGTCGGCCATTGAATTTATCGCCGCTCGCGGTAATCGCACCTCATCAAGCACCGGGATACCGATGTGGGTCTTTCAAACATCGATGCTGATGGGCGGCGGTCTGCTCAGCCTTTCAGCACTGGTAATGGGCGCACAGCGTTTGAGTGGCTACTCTGATGAGGAGCCATCATCATGATTTTTGTACTGCTTTTAGCCCTCATACTGCTGGGCGTACCGTTTGCCTTTGCCATTTTGGGTGCCCTCACGGTGCTGATGAGCACCGGCGATCTTCCCTATCATATTCGCATTGTGTCGCAGCAGTTTTTTGGCGGCATGGAGTCTTTTCCGCTGCTGGCAATACCGCTGTTCATTCTGGCCGGCGAGCTGATGAACGAAGCGGGTATCACGCATCGGATCATTAACCTGGCCACGGCCATTGTTGGCCGCCTCAAGGCGGGGCTGGCACACGTCAATATCTGGGCCTCGGTAATTTTTGCCGGCCTTTCCGGCTCGGCGATTGCCGATACTTCCGCCCTTGGCCGGGTATTTATCCCCTCAATGGAAAAAGAGGGTTACCCGCGTGATTTTGCCGCCGCCCTTACCGCAGCTTCATCGGTGATTGGCCCGATTATTCCGCCGAGCATTCCGGTGATTATTTACGCGCTCACGGTGTCGGGTGTGTCAGTGCCGGGGCTCTTTTTGGCCGGCATCGTACCGGGATTTTTGCTGGCGCTGGGGCTTTCCATCTACGTCTACTTTTTTGCCGGCGACCTAGGTGCCACGCAGTCAAGGCAGCAGTCGCGCCGTCACGCGCTTCTGCATGGCCTTTTGCCCGCGCTCATGCCGGTCTTTGTGGTGGGTGCCATTCTGGCAGGCATCGTGACACCAACTGAGGCAGCGGCCTTTGCCGTGGTGTATGCGCTGATTCTTGGCGTGGTGCTCTACCGTAATATCAAGCTGGTTAACCTGCCCGGCATCTTCGCTCGCGCCATGCGCGATAGCGCCGTCATCATGGTCATCATGGGTGCCGTTGCGGCCGCTAACTGGGTACTGACGTTTAATCGTATTCCCAACATGCTCACCGAGTGGGCGCTGATGAGTATCGATACCCAGTGGACCTTCCTGATTGCCGTCATTCTGCTGCTTCTGGTAGTAGGACTGTTTCTGGAAGGGATCGCAGCCATTCTGGTGCTGGTCCCCATTCTTCACCCCATTGCCATGGCGCTGGGCATTGACCCGCTGCACTTTGGGATCGTGGTGATCTTCAACCTGATGATGGGCCTGATCACGCCACCCATGGGGCTCTGTCTGTTTGTCGCCGACTCGGTTTCCGGCGTGGGAATGGGGGCCATTATCCGCCGCATTATGCCGATGCTCGGCGTACAGTTCCTGATCCTGCTGTTGATCACATTTATACCCGCGCTGGTCACCTTCCTGCCGCGCCTGTTGGGCTACTGATTTTACTGAATGCAAGGAGCGTAATGCCATGTACTCATCCATTGCCACGGTTTGCCTAAGCGGTTCGCTGGAAGAGAAGGTAGACGCCATCGCTCAGGCCGGTTTTGAAGGGGTTGAGCTCTTTGAAAACGACCTTACGGCGTTTACCGGCACACCCAGGGAAGCGGGCGAACTGATTCGCTCGCGTGGGCTAAAGCTAGTCACCCTTCAACCGTTCCGTGATTTTGAAGGCTTACAAGGGCGCGCGCGGGAGCGGGCCTTTGACCGCGCCGAGCATAAGTTCGACCTGATGGAAGAGCTCGGCACGGATCTATTAATGGCGTGCAGTACAGTGCACCCCGACTCGCTACCCGGCTTGAGCCGCGCCGCCGATGACTTCTATGAATTAGGCGAACGTGCCGCTCGGCGTAACATGCGCGTGGCCTATGAGGCGCTGGCTTGGGGTCGGCATATTCACGACTACCGCGATAGCTGGGAAGTGGTGCGCCGCGCCGCGCACCCCAATGTTGGCTTAGTGCTGGATACTTTTCATATCTTCTCGCGCCAAACGGAGCTGGGTACCATCGGGCGCATTCCAGGAGACCGCATCTTTCTGGTGCAAACCGCCGATGCGCCGCGCCTCTCTATGGATCACCTGTCGTGGAGTCGCCATTACCGCTGCTTCCCGGGTCAGGGCGAACTGCAAATGGACAAGTTCATGGCCATGCTGCAGGAGACCCGTTACGACGGCCCGCTATCTCACGAAATTTTTAACGATGTTTTCCGCATGGGCCACAGCGACCAGACGGCGCGCGATGGCTTGCGCTCTTATCATTTACTGCGCAGCATGCAGGATGACAGCGGCATTCCCGCTCCCCAGTCCATTGAGTCGGTCGCGTTTCTTGAAATTGCCGTTGAGGCTGCGGATTTGCAGCGCCTACGCGAGCTGCTCAGCGCGCTGGGTATGGCGTGTGTCGGGCGTCATCACACGCTCAATGCGGAGCGCTGGGCCGCGGGTGACGTTAACCTGGTGCTTAATACCGAGGCGAGTTTCACGGGTCGTGTGCCGGGGCGCGATGCCACGGCGATTACTGCTATCGGCCTGAAGGTGAGCAACGCCTACGAAGCCTTCAAGCGGGCGGACAAGCTCGGTTACGATATCGTCGAGCCTGAAGAAGTGGGCGCCAGCCACCGTATGAGCGCACTGCGCAATGTCGACGGCAGCCTCTCCTACATCATTGACGACTCACAGCTCAGCCGCACCTGGGATCGTGAGTTTCCGGTGGATGTGCAACCCGTGCCTAATGGCGCCTTGGTCGATGTCGACCACATCAGCGTTGCGCTTTCCTATCACGATTATCTCTCGCTGATGCTGCAGTACCGCGCTATTTTCCAGCTAGAGATCACGCCCTCCTTCGATGTCACCGACCCGCGTGGGCTGATTCAAAGCCAGGTACTGCAAAACTATAATGGCCGTTTCCGTCTGGCGCTTAACGCCAGCGCCTCGCCCAATACCGCCAGCAACCGGTTTGTGCGCCAGTACGGCGGCTCGGGGATCCATCATGTTGCCCTGCGCACGGAGTCGATGCGTGCCACCAGCGCCGCGCTGCAGCGGGCGGGTACACCGGTGCTGCCCATTCCCGGCAACTACTACCGCGATCTGGCGGCACGCTTTGATTTACCGTCGCAGACCCAGACGTGGATGCAGGACCACCACATCCTGTTTGATCAGGACGGCAGCGGCGAATTTCATCAGCTGTATGCGCAGCAACCTGCCCACCAGGCGTTCTTTTTTGAACTGGTACAGCGTGACGGCTATCAAGGATTGGGCGCCCCCAATGCCTTTGTACGCGTGACGGCCCAGCAGCGCCTTGAGGCAGAAACGCTGCACCACAACACAGATGAGAGCGCATCATGATCAAGCTCGGACTGGTCGGCGAAGGCATCGCCAAATCGCAATCTCCCGACCTGCATGAACGCCTGGGCGCATCGCTTGGCCTACCTGTACGCTACGATTTAGTGGATAGCCTGGGTGTGGCAGATTTTGATTTCCCCGCGGCGATACAAACGCTGCGCACTAAAGGCTATCAGGGCACTAACGTTACTTTCCCGTTCAAGGAAAAAGCTGCGCAGTTGGCCGATATCCGCGGCGAAGGCGTACTCCGAGTTGGCACTGCCAATACGTTGCTGTTTGATGCGCAGGGGCTGCGCGCCGAGAATACCGACTACACCGGCTTTATCAGCGCCTACCGCCACTCGTTTGGCAACCAACCCGCAGGCGAGGTGCTCCTAATTGGCGCTGGCGGCGTTGGCCGTGCGGTAGCCTGCGCCTTGGGTGAGCTCGCCGTTAGCCACCTGTATATTCTTGAGCACGATACGACGCGTGCACAGAATCTATGTCGCGATCTTAGCGCCATGGGCATTAATGCCTCGTGCATCACGCCAGAACAAGCCCAACAGGGCCTGCCTAACTGGCAGGGCGTGGTCAACTGCACACCCATCGGTCATATCAACCACCCGGGGTGCCCTATTGACACGTCTGGCCTTGGCAGCCAGCACTGGGTATTTGATGCCGTATACATACCCGCCCATACCGAGCTTTTAAACGCCGCCGCCCAGGCGGGAGCCAAAACGCTCTCAGGCGTGGATCTCTTTGTATTCCAAGGCGTGGACGCGTTTCGCTTTTTTACCGCAGATCGTCTGAGCGCTGACCGGATCGGCCCTCATGTTATGCCATTACGGGCCTATTATATTGAACAGCTTGTCGCCTTGCCGTCCCAACCCTGATGCGGTAAGGATGATAGAGTGAAAGGTGTCAGCAGTAGCGTGGCACTACTGCTCTTACAACACCTAGCGAGCCTTTATAATCGCTTCAAGAGCCGCCTGATACCCGTGGATCCCAAGCCCGGCGATCACCCCGTCGGCGCGCAGCGACACGTAGGAATGGTGACGAAAACTCTCGCGCTTGTGCACATTGGAGATATGCACTTCAATGACGGTGCCTTCGAACGCGTTTAGCGCATCGAGTATGGCAACCGATGTGTGCGTATAGGCTGCCGGGTTGATAATTATCGCTTGACTGCCGTCCTGCCGGGCGGCGTGTATTGCATCAATCAGTGCGCCTTCATGGTTGCTTTGAAAACAGTTGATTTCCCACCCTGCTAACACTGCTGTCTCGCGCAGTTGTTTATTCACGTCATCCAGAGTTTCATGACCATAGATTTCGGGCTGCCGGGTGCCTAAAAGGTTGAGGTTCGGCCCGTGCAGTACCGTTACTTTTTGTTGGCCCATAAGTAGCTTTCCTAATGGCGAGTAAAGCACATGTAAGGCGCACATGCGCCGTGGCAAAGACTAAGCGAATAATTGTTCGCCATTCGAACAACATGTTACATTGGAATTTTGAAAATGTGTCCAAGCGGTGAATTATTCGTTATGAAAGACTCTTTACAAGAAGACACTCTCACACCTGATAGCCGTGACTTTGTTTCAGCGCTTGCCAGTGGCCTGGATGTTATCTTGGCGTTTGACGATACGCATTCGCGCATGACGTTAAGTGAGGTCGCCGCGCGAACCGACATGAACCGCGCCAAGGCGCGCCGCTTTCTACTGACACTGCATGCCTTGGGCTATGTTCGCAAACATCAGCGCTATTTCGAGCTGGCGCCCAAGGTCTTACAGCTAGGCTATTCATTTCTTTCCGCGAACAATTATCGTAGCGTTATCCAGCAGTACTTGGAAGATATTACCGCGCAAACTGGTGAGTCCTCATCGCTTGGCCAGCTTGAAGGTGACGATGTTATCTATATCGCACGCTCGGCCGCCCCCCACCGCTTGATGGCAATCTCCCTTTCCGTGGGTACACGTCTGCCGGCGGCTCATACCTCAATGGGTCACGTATTGCTTGCCCAGCTCTCTGAGCAGGCGCTGGAAAGCTATCTTGAACGTATCGCGCTGAAGCGCTACACCGATAAAACCATTATCGACAAGGGCGCGCTTAAAAAGCGGATTGAAACGGTGCGCGAACAGGGTTATGCCATCGCTGACCAGGAGTTGGACTCGGGCCTGCGCTCATTGGCAGTACCTGCGTTTAATGCATCCGGCCAACTGCTTGGGGCAATCAACATCAGTACGAACGCAGCGCGCATTGATATGGATACATTACTGGTGGAGTACTTGCCGCTTCTACACGAAAAAGCGGCTCAGATACGCGCGTCTATTACGACGTGAACTAAGGCGTGATGATGGAAGGGATTGAATGATAAGCCACGCTTCGCTGAAGAACTCATGATGATGAATGCCCCATGACCCTCTACCTAGGCCTACCCATGTGGGCCAACCAGGATTGGCAAGGCAGCCTGTATGCCCGCCACGCCAAGACAGATCTGCTCAGCGACTATGCCAGCGTATTCTCAAGCGTGGAAGGCAATACGACCTTTTATAGCGGCGCGCCCAAGGCCGAGACCGTTGCCGCCTGGGCTCGCCAGGCACCTGCTCATTTTCGCTTCTGTTTTAAATTACCTGCCAATATCACCCATGACCAGCGGCTTACCCATTTGGATGATGTCTGGTCCTTTTTAGCCGCACTTGAGCCACTGCATGATCGACTCGGCCCTACCATGGTCCAACTACCGCGCGACTTTGGTCCCGAGGAGCTACCAAAGCTAGAGGCCTTACTGGCTGCCTGGCCCGCTCACTTACCATGCGCGGTTGAAGTTCGTCATCCTGTTTTTTTCCACAAAGGCGCGGCTGAAAAAGCGCTTAACCAATTGTTGATAACTTATTGTGCCAACCGTGTAATGCTGGATGTGCGTCCGGTGTTTTCAACCCCTGCTGAGGGCCACGCGGGCCTTGCGCACGCTCAGCAGGAAAAGCCGAAACTCCCGTTACACGTGCTTTCCACAGGTAATTTTCCGGTCGTTCGCTTTATTGGCCATATTGACAAAACGATTAATACGCACTACTTCGCCCCTTGGAAAGCCCGCCTCAACCTGTGGATAAGTCAGGGGAAAACCCCTTTCTTATTTGTGCATACTGCTGATAATCGCGAGTCTCCCGAGATGGCACGTCAGCTATACAATGCGCTTGGCGAACTTGCCGACCTACCCCCGCTTAGTGCCTTCCCCGGTGAGGCACAAAACCTGTTGTTTTAAGCTAATATTAATTTAACCTAACTGGCACGAGGTCTCTTGATCGGATAAATTGCGCATACTTTTGAAAAGCGCAGAGCGATCTGCTCTTTTTGAATATGCGTAAATGGGCGCATAGCGGTTTATTACAATTCAACTAACAGTAGGTGATGTATGGCAAAACTTGCACATGCACAATGGTCATCGCGTATGGGCTTTGTGCTTGCAGCTGCCGGTTCAGCGGTAGGCTTAGGGAATATCTGGCGCTTCTCATATATGGCGGGTGAAAGCGGCGGCGCTGCTTTTGTTCTGGTCTATCTTGCATGCGTAACGCTGGTTGGCCTGCCCATTCTGGTAGCGGAATGGATGATTGGTCGCCGGGGCCAGAAAAATCCGATTAACACCATGGCCGACCTTGCCACGCGTCACGGGCGATCCAGGGCTTGGGCAACTATCGGTATTAGTGGCGTTCTGGCGGCCTTTTTAATTCTATCTTTTTATAGTGTTATCGGCGGCTGGTCGCTCAATTACACGCTGGGGGCGGTGATCGGGACGTTTAACGGCCAGGATGCCGATGCCGTCGGGGCTATTTTTGGCGATCTGCTGGGCAGCCCTACAACGCTTCTGCTTTGGCATACCGCGTTCATGGTGTTGGTCGTTGGTATCGTGGCACGTGGTGTGACCAAGGGGCTTGAAGCCGCTTCACGACTTCTGATGCCAGCGCTGATCGTGCTTCTTTTGATTCTGGTCGGCTATGGCGTAACAAGCGGCTCCTTCGGTGAAGCACTTGCGTTCATGTTCAGCCCTGACTGGGGTGCACTGGACGGTGGTGTCGTACTGGCGGCGATGGGCCAAGCCTTCTTCACCCTATCATTGGGTATGGGCATCATGATGGCGTATGGCTCTTATCTGGGCGAAGACGTCAACCTGATTAGCACAGCGCGTACCGTTATTATCCTGGATACGGTCATTGCCCTGCTTGCAGGTCTTGCGATCTTCCCCATTGTGTTCGCCAACGGGCTGAGCGCAGGCGAAGGTCCGGGACTCATCTTCGTAACGCTACCCCTGGCCTTTGGCAACATGGCGGGCGGCACCATTCTCGGTTTGATGTTCTTCCTGCTGCTGACGTTTGCAGCACTTACGTCGGCTATCTCGCTGCTGGAGCCGGTCGTTGAGACACTCGAAGAACGCACGTCATTGAGCCGGATAGGATCGACACTGGCGAGCGGTATTGCGGTGTGGGTACTCGGTGTGGCGGCACTGCTGTCATTTAATGTGTGGTCCGACGTGCTGTTATTCGGCCTCAACATTTTTGACTTCCTCGACACCTTCACCAGCAAGATTTTGCTGCCGCTGACGGGCCTGGGCGCGATAATTTTCTTCTCGCTATGTTTGGACAAAGAAGAAGCGCGCAAGGAGCTACGGTTAGATATCTACGATTTCACCTTGTGGAATCTACTCGCCAAGTACGTGGCGCCACTCGGTGTGATTATCGTATTCCTGACCGGCTTGATCTAGCGATACCTACGCCCTGCCGCTTGGCAGGGCTGCACTATATGGGTACTGCTTAAACACCGAGCTACATGCCGTTAGTGCAACTCGCTCTCTTGCCGTTCATCATCGTCTGGCAGGGGGGCGATATCCCGGTATAGCTTCTGAAACTCCCGATGCAACTCAATTCCTCGGCGAGCTCGTAAATTGCGTTGTGCGGCGCTACGCTGGCGCTGAGCATGCTCATCCACTTCCATGCCCATAAAAATATCCAGCAACTCGCTTTTGACCGAGGTAATTCGTTCGACGTTTTTCATGATCGACGTGCCTCCAGGTGAATATGCCTTCGTCCACCTGCATCTGTGGCGACTGTTGAATGATGCAGTGCGACACTTCACTTCTTACTATACCTTACTTGACAGTATGATGACGAAACTTGGCGAAATGCGTTAACGCCTTTTAAACGCACGCCTAAACATCGTTTCGCTGCCCTTTTATGCCATCACTCAGGCATACTGTGGCAAATGCTGACAAATACAGCAAAGCGCGCAGTGCAAAACGCGCGCACTGGATAATCGAGGAGCTGAACGTGAGTCGCGCCCTGTTCGATGAGATGAGACGCCGCATGGAGCACTTTCGCCGCTCCGAACAAAAAGTGGCACGCTTCGTACTGCGTAATCCTGACGAGGTTATCCACATGCGGATCGTTGACCTCGCCACCGAAGCCAACGTTAGCGAGCCTACCGTGGTGCGCTTCTGTCGCGCCCTGGGCTGTAATGGCTTTCAGGATTTTAAACTGCAGTTAGCGCAAATGCTGGCGTCTGGCAGCCAATTCGCGCAGTTCTCAATGAACGACAGTGACTCCGTTGCTGAGTTCTCACACAGTATTTTTGACTCCACGGTCGGCACCCTGCTTTCGGTACGTGACAGGCTCGATAACGACGCGCTGGGCCAAGCGGTTAATGCGCTGGCGATGGCCAATCGGGTTGAGTTTTACGGCTTTGGCGCCTCAGGCGCTGTCGCGTTTGATGCACAGCACAAATTTTTCCGTTTACAGATATCTACATCGGCCTATGCTGACCCGCACATGCAGAACATGTCGGCGGTGACCCTTAAAGAGGGCGATGTGGTGGTGGCTATTTCTCAAACGGGCCGGACCAAAGCATTGGTCGCCAGCGTACGCTTGGCCCGTGAAGCGGGCGCTACGGTGATTGGCCTGTGCCCCAGCGGTTCACCCTTGGCAGAAGAAGTCAGCCTGCCGCTGTATATTGATGTTCACGAAGATACCGAGATCTACACGCCACTCAGCTCTCGTATTGCCCACCTGGTGTTAATTGATGTGCTCGCCGTGGGCGTTGCCAAAACCCGCGGCCCCAAGCTGGCTGAGCAGCTTAAATCGGTGAAGAAAAGTCTGAATACCCTGCGCTACCCTGAAGACAACTAAATCGTCGTACGCTAACGCCTGTATGCACAGCCAGTTCACCTGCTGTGCTAAACTACCCGCCCCTTTTCGATCCGGCAGCGGCTTTTATGGACGACGTCACGGCGATACTCGATCAGCTCAACACAGCCCAGCGTGAGGCAGTCAGCGCTCCTCAGGGTAATCTTCTCGTGCTGGCCGGTGCAGGCTCCGGTAAAACCCGGGTACTGGTTCACCGGATTGCCTGGCTGATGCAGGCAGAGGGCCTGTCGCCCTATGCACTACTGGCAGTTACCTTTACCAACAAGGCTGCCCGCGAGATGCGCACGCGTCTTGAAGCCCTGCAAGGAATCTCCTTACGCCACGTTTGGGTAGGCACGTTCCACTCTATTGCTCACCGCTTGCTTCGAACCCACTGGCAGGACGCCCGGCTACCGCAAAACTTCCAGATCATTGACTCCGATGACCAGCTCCGGCTGGTGAAGCGGCTGCTCAAGGATTACGCCATTGACGATGAGCGCTTTCCGCCGCGTCAGGTCCAGAGGTTCATCTCAAGCTGCAAGGAAGAGGGCTTGCGCCCGCACCAGGTGAACGTGGACGGTGATGCCTACATGGCGCAAATGGTAGAGCTTTACGAGCGCTATCAATTGACCTGTGAACGCGGCGGGCTGGTGGATTTCGGAGAACTACTGCTTAGAAGCCTTGAGCTTCTGCGGGATAACCCGGCGCTTTTAAATCATTATCGTGAGCGCTTTGGGCACATATTGGTGGATGAGTTTCAGGACACTAACACCTTGCAGTATGCCTGGCTAAAGCTGCTGAGCGGCATGCAAACCCCCATGACCGCAGTGGGCGATGACGACCAATCCATTTATGGCTGGCGCGGCGCCAAGGTCGAGAATATTCGCCGGTTTGAGGAGGAATTCCCACAAACGCAGACGGTGCGCCTTGAGCAGAACTACCGTTCAACCAGTGCCATTCTGGATGCTGCCAATGCGCTGATCAGTCACAACAGTGACCGGCTGGGCAAGAACCTGTGGACCGATGGTATCGAGGGCGAGCCTATTTCCGTCTATGCCGGGTTTAACGACCTGGAAGAGGCGCGCTATATCGTCGACACTATCAAAGAGAAGGTCGCTGAAGGCTTTAACCGCCGTGATATTGCGATTCTCTACCGCTCCAATGCCCAGTCGCGGCTGTTGGAAGAGACGCTGATTCGTCAAGGCATGCCTTATCGCATTTACGGCGGCCACCGCTTCTACGAGCGCCTGGAAATCAAGAACGCCCTCGCCTATTTACGTTTACTGCTTAACCGCGATGACGACGCCTCGCTTGAGCGTGTGATCAACGTGCCAACCCGCGGCATTGGCACACGTACCGTGGAAATTCTGCGCCTGCGCGCGCGCGAACAGAGTATTTCACTTTGGCAGGCGCTGCATGATGCCCTTCAGGACGGTACGTTAAAGGGCCGTGCGGCCAATGCGGTACAGACGTTTGCCAACCTGATTGAGCAGTTGGATAACGACGCGGCAGGCTTAACCCTTTACGAAATTATCGACCACGTCACCGAGCACACGGGCCTGATTGAGCACCATAAGAGTGAGCGCGGAGAGAAAGGCCAGGCGCGGGTCGAAAACCTCGAAGAACTGGTCACTGCTGCCCGAGCCTTTACCCAAGGCGATGCGTTTGAAACGCCCGAGGCGGGCGAAGGCATGGCCGCTCTGGAGGCATTTCTTTCCGAGGCGGCGCTTAACGCGGGCGACCATGAAGCTGAAGAGTTTGAAGATAGCGTACAGTTAATGACGCTTCACTCTGCCAAAGGCCTCGAGTTTCCGGTGGTATTTATTGCCGGTGTGGAAGAGGGGCTGTTCCCGCATAAAATGTCGCTCGAAGAGCCGGGGCGTTTGGAAGAAGAGCGCAGGCTCTGCTACGTGGGCGTTACCCGCGCCATGCAGAAACTCTACCTGACCCACGCAGAAACTCGCCGCTTACACGGCAAAGAGGTGTTTCCGCGCCCCTCGCGCTTTCTGCGTGAATTACCGCCGCACCTGCTTGAAGAGGTTCGCCTGCGCGGCCATATCTCACGCCCGGTGACCGCCGCCCGCACCAGCTTTGCGCAGCAGCGTGTTGAAAGCGATGGTGATTTACCTGCCCTGCATGTGGGCCAACGTGTTGGCCACGCCGTCTTCGGTGAAGGCATTATTCTTAATGCCGAAGGCGAAGGCGCACGCGCCAGAGTACAAGTGAGCTTTGAAGGCGAGGGCGTTAAGTGGCTAGTGCTGGGGTTTGCCAAGCTAATCCCGCTGTAACGCCTATGTTAAGGGGAAGTGTCTTAACAGGTTGCCCAATAAAACCGGGTTAGCGCATACTGGCGAGCGGACACGTACGCTCACGCGTAACGCAATAATAATCGTATTTATTCGGAGTTATAGCCGCCATGCAACGCCGCCAATTCTTAAAAACCGCTGGCTTAGGTGCTGCCGGTGTCGCTGCCGCCCCCTTTGTAGCGACCGCGCATGCAGATGAAACGTATACCTGGGACATGGTGACCTCTTGGCCGAAGAACTTCCCGGCGCTAGGCACGGGCGCCAACGACTTCGCTCGCCGCGTTGAGCAGCTTTCCAACGGCCGTATGAAAATCCGCGTACACGGCGCAGGCGAGCTGGTACCTGCATTGGAAGTGTTTGATGCGGTATCGGCTGGAACGGCAGAGATGGGCCACTCCACGCCTTATTACTGGCGTGGCAAGCTCCCGGCTGCCCAGTTCTTTACCGCCGTGCCCTTTGGTATGTCAACGACAGAGATGAATGCGTGGCTGTATCACGGCGGTGGCCAAGAGCTGTGGGACGAGGTTTACGCCAAGCATAATCTTAAGCCGTTCGCAGTGGGCAACACTGGCCCTCAAATGGCGGGCTGGTTCAAGAAAGAGATCAACTCGCTGGACGACATGCAGGGACTTAAACTACGTTTGCCAGGACTTGCCGGTGAAGCCATGAACGGCATCGGTGTCAGCACCGTGAATATGCCAGGCTCTGAGATTTTCACCTCGATGCAAACGGGTGTTCTGGATGCCGCCGACTGGGTAGGCCCTTACAACGATATGGCGTTTGGTCTGCATCAAGTGGCCGACTACTACTACACCACGGTGTGGAACGAGCCGACCGCAACCGTCGAGACGATGATCAATCTGGATGCCTGGAATGCCTTGCCAGAAGATCTGCAGGACGTTATTCGCGAAGCAGCACGCGCATCCAACCTGGCCATGTACACGGAGTTCGCTTACCGCAACGCGCAGGCGCTAGAGACTCTGGTTGATGAGCATAACGTTCAGCTACGCGAATTCCCCGACGATGTTGTTCAGGCACTCTACGAATCCTCGCAAACCGTGATCCAAAACCAAGTGGAGGGCGATGAAGACTCACGGCGCATTTATGAGTCGTACGCTAACTTCCAGAACCTTATCCGCCCGTTTAGTGATATCGGCGAGTATGCCTACCTGAAAGGTCGTGATGCCGTTGGCGGTTAATCGCTACCCACGGTTGATAAAAAGGGCGCCCAGGCGCCCTTTTTTTGCAAACCATTGTGCAACCTGATGAAGGGTCAGCAGGCCTTAACCATGCACGGCACGGATACGACCATTATCGTCCAGAGCGACCATGACGAAACGCGCCTCAGTGACTTTTTGGCGCTCTTCAAGGCGCCGCCCATGAGGGATACGCACCCATACTTCGACATCGATCTTAAGAGAGCTGCGGCCAATTTCCTGTACATGAGTATAAACACTCACCATGGAACCCACGCGCACAGGGCTTAAGAAATCCATCGATTCGATGGCCACTGTCGCAGTACGCCCGCCGGCCTCACGACCGGCTGCCAGTTCTGCCGCCTGATCCATGTGATTAACCAGCCACCCGCCCGAAATATCGCCGTAAAGGTTGGTATCCTGTCGAGAAGCCAGTAATTTGAGTGTGAGCAGGCCTTGGGGGGCCGGAGCATCATCCAGGTCGGTTTCTAAAAGTGTCATAAGTCGGTCGCTTAATAGGGTTATTGTTGTGTGGTTGCTGCATAGCAACATAAGGCATTAGTTAATCATACGAGGGCATACGTTTGAAGCGCATTGGTTTGTCGTCAGGGAAAAAAAATCGCCTGCGTTTTACGCTTACCACGGTACTAATGCTATTCGCATCAGTTGCCTGGGGGCAACCACAACCGGTTAGCGGCACCCTGAGTGCGATTGGCTCCGACACCATGGCCGGACTCATATTGCGCTGGGGCGAGGCGCTAGCCGTGCGCTATCCAGAGATTAACGTGCAGTTTCAGGCTACTGGCTCAGCCAGCGTACCGCCAGCGCTTACGGCGGGCACTGCACGGCTTGGCCCCATGTCACGCCCCATGAATGACCAAGAGCGACAAGCGTTTATCGATCGCTACGGTTATCCACCGCTAGAGCTTAAGGTGGCCAGAGATGCGCTTATTCTGGTCGTTCATCGTCATAACCCCTTGCGGGCCATTACGCGCCAACAGGCCGATGCCATTTTCTCCACCGGCCAAGCGTGCGGCGCCGAAAAGCCGATAAGACGCTGGAGCGAATTGGCCGCCACACGCGAGTGGCCCTATGGAAATATCGCGCTGCATGGGCGTAACCTGGCATCGGGCACCTATGGGTTGTTTCAGGCCGAGGTGCTGTGTGATGGCCAGTTCCGCCCCGACATCAGCGAGCACCCGGGCTCTTCTGCCGTTGTCGCGGCCGTGGGTGAGTCGCCCAACGCCATGGGGTATGCCGGATATAAACACCTGACACCGATGGTACATGCGCTGCGCTTTGTTACCGAGGAGGGGGAAGAAATCGCACCCAGCGAGCAGGCTGTTCAGCGTAACGAGTACCCGCTATCACGCGATCTTTACCTCTACGTTAATTTACCGCCAGGTGAGTTACTACCCGCCGCCGAGCAGGCATTTTTAGCGTTTATTTTATCGGAAGAAGGCCAGCAAATTGCCCGTGCGGCGGGTTTTGTACCGCTGCCCGATGATGAACTCACAAATCAGCAACGCTGGTAGTTCACTATCATCCAATTGTCATAAAAGTGTCTTAGAGTAAGGAGAACTCACCATGCAACCCATCTTCGCGACGGCCATGCCTTCCCTATGATGTTGATATGATCCCACCTCGCGTTCCTGCTTCTTATCAGCCGCTACGCCAGTTTAAAAATCGTGTCGCCACCGGCCTTATTGCGGCGGGGGGCATCGCGGTGCTGCTCGCGATTCTGGCGATTGGCGTGTTTCTATTTTGGGAAACGCTGCCGCTGTTGGCATTGGATAAGACCTTTGCCTTCGATAAGCTCTCGCCACTGGTATGGGGAACGCTTAAAGCGGCCTTGGCGGCGACGCTCTTCGCGCTACCTATCGCCTTGGGCGCCGCCATGTACTCGGCGCTGTTCATGTCAGCACGCTTGCGCAGCCGGATTAAGCCGACTCTTGAGATGATGGAGGCAATGCCCGGCGTGGTAGTGGGATTTATTGCCGGTTTAGTACTTGCTCCATGGGTGGAGCGAAACCTGGCCAGTACGCTGGTGCTGCTGGTATGGCTACCAATCAGCGCGGGGCTTGCGGGCGTACTCTGGTACATGGCCTCGTCTCGCTGGCATCGGCGACTGCCGTTTTCCTGGGCCGGGCTATGGCTTGTACCCTGGCTTATCGGCATGGTGGCACTGGCGGTGTGGTTGACGCCCTTGCTGGAGCAACTCTTTCTGGGCGGCGATCTGCGCCGCTGGTTAGAACAACGCTGGGGCATGGACTACGTCACTCGCAATGCGCTGATTGTAGGTATCGCCATGGGGTTTGCGGTAATACCCAGCATTTACTCTCTTGCCGAAGATGCCCTTGCCGACGTCCCGCCCTCCCTGATGGAAGGCGCCCAAGCGCTCGGGGCCAGCCGCTGGCAGGCGCTATGGAAAGTCGCGCTACCAGCGGCGGGGCCGGGTATCTTTTCTGCGGTGATGATAGGTATGGGTCGTGCGGTAGGTGAAACCATGATTGTGTTAATGGCCAGTGGCAACACCGCTCTGCTGAGCGCCAGCCCCTTTGAAGGCATGCGATCAATGGCCGCCGCCATCGCGATTGAGCTCCCAGAAGCCTCCCCCGGCGGGTTTACTTATCATCACCTGATTCTAGCGGCGCTGGTACTGTTTCTATTTACGTTTTTAGTAAACACCCTGGCCGAAGCGGTGCGCTTACGTATGCGCCGCCGCTACCATAAAGTGGGGCATTACTAATGAGCCGCCTATTCGCCTCCGCTTCCAAGCATCGGCTCGATAAACTATGGCCGTGGCTATGCGCCGCTAGTGTTGCCTTGTCACTTTTAATGTTAAGCGCGTTACTTACACTATTGCTTGTTCGTGGGTTAGGCCATTTTTGGCCCGCCACGCTTGAAGAAATAACACTACGCTCGGGTAGCGTTGTTGCAGGGCAAGCTATCCGCGAAACGCCACTACCTCAGGAAGCCGGGGTTGAGCGCCTCTATTTTAAAGGTAACCGTGATGTAGACGGCGTCAGTTGGCACTGGGTAGATATCGACGATATTACCTCACGTACAACACCGCACGACCTAATCCGCCTGGAACGTGCTCCGTGGGGCAGTTTTATTGGTCGTCTGGCCGCAGTAGAAACCGCTCAACAATCGTTGCATGGCCGCGAAGCGTGGGACTATTTAAACAACGCGCTTACCCTACCGGCTAATCAGCGCCCGCCGGGGCAACTGCTACTGGTCACGGCACAGGGCGAGACGTTACGCCAATCTTTGGACAGCGTTAGCCAAGCACTGGCGCCTAACGCCATGTCCTGGTGGCAAAAAACGCACACCTGGGGCACTAACGTTTGGCAGTTTTTAAGCGAGGGACCACGCGCGGCCAATACCAGCGGTGGCGTATGGCCGGCTATTTTCGGTACTGTGCTGATGGTCATCTTAATGTCCGTAATCGTCACCCCCTTTGGCGTACTGGCCGCTATTTATCTTAATGAAATTGCCCATCAAAACCGACTAACCCGGTTAGTACGCATTGGCGTACGCAACTTGGCAGGCGTGCCTTCTATTGTGTACGGCGTATTCGGCCTTGGCGTATTCGTTTACGGCATTGGTGGCACGCTGGATAGCTGGTTCTTCAGCGATACACTGCCTTCGCCAACGTTCGGCACCGGCGGTCTTTTATGGGCCTCTTTAACGCTCGCGCTATTGACGCTTCCTGTCGTGATTGTGGCCACCGAGGAAGGGCTTGCTCGCATTCCCGACGCCCAGCGTGAGGGGGCAGTAGCGCTGGGGGCCACCCGTCTGGAAATGCTAACGCGTATTGTCCTGCCCATGGCTACTCCTGCCATGCTAACTGGCGTTATTCTCGCTATCGCCCGCGCCGCAGGCGAAGTCGCTCCGCTTATGCTGGTGGGAGTTGCCAAGTTAGCTCCGCAAATGCCGGTCGACGGTGAGTTTCCTTATGTGCATCTGGAACGCAAATTTATGCATCTTGGCTATCATCTATTTGATACTGCTTTTCATGGCGAGGATGTACAGGCCGCTATGCCTCTGGTTTACGCCACGGCGCTCCTTTTAGTGGTTATTATTTTGGTGCTTAACCTAACTGCCATATTTCTGCGTCATTATTTTAGGCGCCAACGAGGAAGCGAATGCTAGCGTCATTAGATATAGCCAATGCCCCACAGGCGCCGGTGACGCACTTTTCATCCGAGCACTGCGCCTTGAGTATCGACCAATTTAACCTCGCCTATGCGGGGAAATCGGCGTTGCGTAATTTAACGTTGAGTGTGCCACGCCACCGGGTAACGGCCTTTATTGGGCCTTCAGGCTGTGGCAAGTCAACACTGCTACGTGCCATTAACCGGTTACATGACCTTAACGAGAGCGTGGAGCACAGTGGGCATATTCAGCTTGAAGGGCAAGATATTTACGCCGCGCAGATGAACGTGACCGAGCTACGCCGCCGGGTAGGTATGGTGTTTCAAACGCCCAATCCGTTTCCCATGTCGATCTATGAAAACGTCGCTTTTGGCTTGCGTTTACAGCATCGCCTACCCAAGCGGCAACGCGATGACATTATCGAGTGGGCGCTGACCTCAGCAGCCCTATGGGATGAGGTAAAAGACCGCCTGCATCGTTCGGCGTGGCAGCTATCAGGTGGTCAGCAGCAGCGCTTGGTCATCGCTCGAACGCTAGCCGTTCAACCGGATGTGCTACTACTGGATGAGCCGGCATCAGCGCTTGATCCAATTTCAACGCTGAAGATTGAGGAGCTGATTCGTAACCTTAAATCACAGCTAACCCTTATCCTTGTCACCCACAATATGCAGCAAGCCGCACGGGTCTCCGATTATACGGCCTTTCTACACAACGGAGAGCTGGTTGAGTACGGCCCTACCGACCAGGTCTTCACTAATCCGCGTTTACAGCGCACCGAAAACTACATCACCGGCCGCATGACGTAGTCGTCAATCATCAGGCCTAACTCACCCAACATCAGGAGTGCTCAATGGATATTACGAGCGATACCCACAGCCAGCATATCTCGCGCCAGTTCAACCAGGAGCTGGAAGAGCTAAAAACCCACCTGATGGCCATGGGCGGCCTGGTGGAAAAACAGGTTCAGGATGCCGTATTCGCCCTACTGGAAAACGATACCCGCTTGGCTGAAAAAGTGCGCGATAACGACCAGCAAGTGAACGACCTTCAGCTGCAAATTGATGAAGAGTGCACCCGTGTATTGGCACGCCGCCAGCCTGCAGCATCAGACTTACGCCTGGTGCTTGCCGTTATTCGCGCCACTTCAGATCTTGAGCGTATCGGCGATGAAGCCAGCAAGATTGCGCGTAATGCAATCCTGATCAGCGAAAACAACAGCACGGTTCGTGGCTTAATTGAAGTTCGCCATATCAGTGAACATGTACGTAAAATGCTGCGCGATGCGCTGACAGCCTTTGCCCGTTTCGATACCGACTTGGCGATGAAGGTAGTGCGTGAAGATGAGTCGGTCGATGATGAGTACGGCAGTGCCATGCGCTCATTGATGACCTTCATGATGGAGGATTCGCGCTCAATTAGTTCAATACTCAGCATTATGTGGGTGCTGCGCGCGTTGGAACGCGTCGGCGACCATGCCGACAACCTGGCGGAGTACGTTGTGTATCTCGTGAAGGGGCTCGATATTCGACATAGCGACCTGGATACCGTCGACCAGAGGGTAACGAAAAAGCCTTGACCCATGAGGCATTTCCTCTTGCAATACGTCTGGGCGGACACCCGCCTGGACGTTTGTATTGATGAGGACTGCTTGAATGTTGGATGCAATAACAGCGCTTAGCCGAGGTACGCGGCTGGTCTATCAAAAAGGCCTGCGGCGTTATATTTTTCTTCCTATCCTCGTCAATATTATTGTTTATGCCGCCATGTTCAGCTTTGTGATTACGCGCTTTTCGGGCTGGATTGATCACTGGATGACATTAGTGCCTGCTTGGCTGGATTGGCTCTCCTGGCTGATCTGGCCGCTGTTTGTGGTTAGCCTTATTGTCATTGTATTTTTCACCTTTACCCTGATAACAAGCTTTATTGCGGCGCCGTTTTACGGCTTTTTAGCGGCTAAAGTGGAAATTCAAGAAACAGGCCGTATACCGCTGGATGATCGCGGGCTGACCAAAACGGCGCTTGATGCGCTAGGCCGAGAGCTGGTCAAACTCGCGTATATCGCCCCACGCGCCATTGCCCTCTTTATCATCAGCTGGATTCCAGGGCTCAACCTCTTTGCGCCGATTCTATGGGGGCTGTTCTCCGCATGGGTAATGGCCATTACCTATCTGGACTATCCTATGGATAATAATAAAGTCTCGTTCAAGGATATGCGTCAACGGCTTTCCAGGCGCTGGTGGCAAAGCCTCAGCTACGGCGGGCTCGTGACTCTGGTTACCTGGATACCGCTTGCCAATCTTTTTCTGATTCCGGGGGCCGTAGCGGGAGCCGTACTCATGTGGGACCAATATTATCGTACGGCAAATGAGCTTACGATCCAGCGGCCCTCATAACACCTGAAAAGCCATGCTTTTTTCTACGCTTTTAGACGCGAAACCCCGCTTTAACGGGTTTTTTAATGCTTTCAGTAGTGGTTTACCAGTCCAGGCTATCGCCTTCTTTGTGATTTAACTCGGTCGATTCGAACGAATGGGTGTTACGACGCTGGGTGCCATCCTGATCCCGCTGCCGCTGGCTTGACGGTGCATAGTTGCCGTTCATATGATCACGCTGACTATGGTTAAGCTCACTGGGTGAGTAGTGAGGACTAGACGTGCTAGTGGATTGCGGCATGTCGATGACATCGCTGCCGACTGCACGATCTTTAGTACGCTCAATAGAGCTTTGGGCAAAAGCTAGCGGGCTTGCAATCAAACCGATAGAAATACCTAAAACACCTGCCGTTTTTAAAACTGCTTTAAATGACATAACGCTCTCCTGATGTGGGGTGCCGCTCACCTGTCTTGGCTATTATCACACTAACGTAAATACCATTGCACTGAAGGGTGAGAAGCGATCAGTGTCTTTGACTGCAAGATTATGGTCCAAGTGCCCAAACGTCCCAAATTCGTGAAATGCTGAATGATTAAAAATATTTTTAAACACGACCACACAAATAAAGCTATCCAAGTAAATAACAAGCTAACATTTTTTTAGTGTTGGCACAGCACCATGGTGAACAAGCTAAAAAGCTCGTTATCAACCTTTGCGTTTAAAAAGCATGAAAGGGGTCATCACGCCGTGGGACAAGAGAATCGTGAAAAAAACTATTATGAGCGGGTGTAATGTTAAAAAAACGTAGATAGGGGGGGTTCAGTTTTAAAACCAGCCAAACACGACTGCTCATCAAAGGCTACATAACAAGATTAGGCCCTGCCATGGCAGGGCCCTAACCTCGCATCTATGGACAATAACTAGCGCTAGCTTCCACTCCTTTTGCGGGACTCCAACCTTGGAATTTACCCTGACTAACGCTCTGATTGTCGCTTGATTCAATCCATGAATCGGTGAGCATCCATGCGATGGGACATCCTTATCCCGTGCTCGTTCCTAAACTGTAGTACAAATTTTTAGCGCTGAGTGTTTAAACCGCTGGTCACTGATCTTGACCAGTGGTCACAGAGCTATTTTGCTCAGGCAGGTCGCTCGGCTCAAATGACGTATCGCCGCCACCTGTTACGCCCGTTGGACCACCATCCATCGACTCATTATGAGTTTCATGTTGAGAAGAACCTGCACCGGGGCGAGTAGTATCGCCTGCGCTTTCACCGTTCATATCTGAGAGCTCGTCTGCATCATAGGTAGATGCATCACCACCTGCTCCTGTACCAGATGATTGCGGCTGCACGGGTTCTTCATCAGCAGTAATATCATGGCTCGGATCTACTGGCTCTTGGGCAAAAGCGAAGGGGCTTGCCAGTAAACCGAATGTTACACCTAAAATCCCAGCTTTCTTGAGTAGTTCCTTGGACATCATGTTCCTTCTCCTCGATCGCTGTTGATACCGCTTACCTTAAGGAAGTGCCTTCCTGGCGTACCATTTCCTGCGGTAATCTTCCTTGCCCAGCTTAATGCAGATGTGATGCCAAAAAACAAAAATAAAAAAATATTTCTTATTAATAAACAACTTAAAACAAATACCGCGTGCCAATCATGCTCGCTGATCGTGTATAAGGGACCACCATAACTGACTAAAAATGACACATGAGCAGACTTGAACCATAGATGACTTGTCCATATGGCACGCTTGGATAAAGGTTATACAGAAGACCAGGAAGGAGGCTAGGAGGTAGCAGCCAGCCGAGTGGCGGGGAAAGTACAGCGAAATAGCGAACCTTCGCCAGGGTGCGATTCAACCTGAAGCTGAGCATCATGGCGCAGCAGGATATGCTTAACGATGGCAAGACCAAGCCCAGTACCGCCTGTCGCGGTACTCCGGCCTTTATCAACCCGATAAAAGCGCTCCGTTAGCCTGGGGAGGTGGACAGGATCGATGCCCTCTCCATCATCTTCTACTTCTATACATCCGCTTCCATCTTCCATGGGCGCCCAGCGCAGTATAATTTGGCTACCCTCTGGGGTATATCGCACCGCATTGAAAGCCAGGTTAGAAATGGCGCTACGTATTTCCTGCTCGCTCCCTATGAGCTGGGCGTCACTTTCAATAGCAACACGGACAACATGCTTACGGTGCGATAGCGCCAATGCATCCTGGCAGACGCTATTAAGCAATTGCTCAACCGACAGCGCCTGATGGTCTTGCCCGCCTTGATCAATTTCCAAGCGTGACAAAAGCAGCAGGTCGTTAACCAGATTTTGCATGCGCTGCGTCTGGTCCTGCATTTGCTCGATCCCCCTGCCCAAGCGAGGCGGAAGCTGCTCAGCCAAGTCACCATAGGTTTCGAGGTAGCCAGAAAGAACAGTAAGCGGCGTACGCAGCTCATGGGAGACGTTGGCCACGAAGTCTCTGCGCATCTGCTCAAGGCGGTGCAAACGAGTGATATCCCGCGCCATCACCAGGCGCTCATCGTCGCCATACAAGGTAATTTGGTATTGCAGAATGCTGCGCTCATCAATGGGTGAGGTCAGCGTAAGCGGTTCGCTGTAATCGCGGGCGTTGAAGTAGCTGATAAAGCGTGGGTCACGCAACAAATTGGTAATGTGCTGGCCACGATCGTGCGCGGTTTGTAGGCCCAGCATATCCGTCGCTGCACTGTTCCACCACTCCAAATCACCGTGGCGGTCGAGCATTACCACGCTGTCGCGCATGGCCTCTGAGGATTCCTGGATACGCGCAAGCGTAGACCGCAATCGACCTTGTGTAATGCGCTGGCTTTTTTGGTAGCGGTAAAGACGATCAAGCAAATCCCCCCACATGCCACCCGCAGCCGGGGGCTCGTTATGAGGATTAAGGGTTAACCATTGAAAGAGGACGCGCAGTTGGCGTAAATGGTAAAAAAGGCAAACGGCCAACCCGGTTGCCAAACCAAGGCCCGCTGAACCTAATAGCCACCCCAGGCAAACACCTATGGTCGCTAACCAGGCAATACGCCAAAGCTCACGGCTCCATAGGCGCACAGTTACACCCGGGCTGAGAAACGATAACCGGTACCCCGTACCGTCTGAATCAGGTTTTGGTGCACATCGCCTAACGCCTTACGCAAGCGCCGAATATGTACATCCACTGTGCGTTCTTCAACATACACATTGCCGCCCCATACCTGGTCCAGCAGTTGGCTGCGTGTATAGGCTCGCTCCTGGTGGGTCATAAAGAACTGCAGCAGGCGATATTCAGTGGGCCCCATTTCCAGCGCCTTGCCATGCGCACTAACACGGTGGCTGACGGGGTCGAGTAGAAGGCCGTTAATTTCGATGGGGTCTTCTACGCCACGTGGGGTGGTGCGTCGCAATACGGCTTTCAAGCGCGCGACCAACTCACGGGGCGAGAAGGGTTTGGTGATATAGTCGTCCGCGCCCGCCTCAAGGCCTTGAATCTTATTGTCTTCCTCACCCTTGGCGGTGAGCATAATAATCGGCATTTCGGCGGTTGCTTCTTCACGCTTAAGGCGTCGCGCCAACTCAATACCACTGGTGCCTGGCATCATCCAATCCAGAAGCAGTAAGTCAGGCTGATGGTCAACGACTAACGCGTGGGCATCCTGGGCGTTATCCGCTTCAAGCACGCGATAGTCAGCCATTTCCAGCGCCACTGCGATCATTTCGCGAATAGGTGCTTCATCATCGACAATCAAAACGGTCTTGGCGGTCATTCCAGGGCCTCACGGTGCTCAATGAAAGGTAATTCAATGACATCTCAGTGACAATAACACCATGACTTGATGACACTTATATGACAATAGCCAATAACAAGAACGAATGACAGGCCTAATCACGCTTTGCTAGAGCGGCCCGGCCACTGGCCACCAACTTAGCGCAATGCCGGCAAAAACCAGCAGCCCTGACCAGTAGTTATTCAAAAAAGCCTGAAAACACGGGTCGCGTTCACGATGCCGAATCAGGCGCTGTTGATGAATAAAGGTGGCCGCCATACCGGCAAGGCCCAGCCAGAAAAAACCACCCAGCCCCACACGAACACCCACAAAGGCTAACAGCACCAACGTCGCCAGTTGCAGTAATCCAATCATCAAGCGGTCTGCACTGCCAAACAGCACCGCCGTTGATTTAATACCAATTTTTAGGTCATCGTCACGGTCGACCATGGCGTATTGGGTATCGTAAGCAACCGTCCACAGTACGTTCGCAAAAAACAGCAACCAGGCTTCCACAGGTACATATCCCAGCACCGCCCCAAACGCCATGGGGATTGCCCACGAAAAAGCCGCCCCCAGCACCACCTGAGGAAGATGGGTGTAACGCTTCATAAAGGGGTAGATAAACGCCAGGACCACGCCACCAATCGACAGCAGCACCGTAAACCAGTTGGTCAGCAGCACTAACACAAACGCAACAGTGACCAGCCCAATAAACAGCAGTTTGGCTTCGGTTTCACTGATTCGCCCCGTCGCCAGTGGACGATGTTTCGTGCGCTTAACGTGGCCATCAACATGGCGGTCAGCGTAATCATTCACAACGCAGCCAGCAGCGCGCATAACATAAACACCTGCCACAAAAATAAGCAGCACGTTGCGACCAGGCACCCCGTTTGTAGCCACCCAAAGCGCCCATAAGGTAGGCCACATCAATAGCCAGGTACCAATGGGGCGGTCCAGGCGCATTAAGTGTAAAAAATCAGCGACTCGCGCCCATCCGACTGGCCGCAACAAAGAACGATCCATGCCTACCTCACGTAAAGAAGAGATGCCGAGCAAGCCTACCGCGAAGACAAACGAAGGTCATCTGCCATGGTGGATAAAAAGTACTCTTGTACAAGTAGCGATAACCCACCATGTTGAAACACTGAGCGCCGCCCCCAACGACTTTTCACGCCAGCAACCTGAGGGAAGGCAAAGCGTGGCGCACCGCTCGTAGCTTCAAGAGGGCCGCGTACTAAATCTGGCTGGCGAAACAGCCAACTGCCCAGCGAGCGCTCACCAAGTTGCTCCAATCGCTGGCCTTTTAGCTGTGTTAAGGGGGCAACCGAACGTGCGACCACCCAAGGGTTATCACCCACGCACAGGGCGACCTCCCTTAACCAGGCATAGCGACGAAGCTCAATCCCCAACGCCTGCGCTTCATCATGCAGAGGCACGCCGGCGCCTTGGCGCAGCAGGCGAACACGGAATGGTTGCCCTGCGCCTGCCGCTTGTAAGCGAGCCGTTAGCGAATCCGTAGACGCAACCCACTTCCACCAGGCAGCGCTCATGGCGGGGCGTAACGCAGCCACGGGCTGCCAAACAGGAAAGGCATACGCTTGCCGAAAAGAGAACGTCACCACCAGATACTCCTGGGCAAAAAACAGAGAAGCTAGTGTAACATGGTGGTCTTAAAAGCTTTTACGACACCGATTATTTGGGGATGGCATGCCTGCATCACATCCGGTTAGCAACCCGACTGGCCACGCTGAGTTGATCATCATTGGTACCGGCATGGCAGGCATTGGGCTTGCCCGTGCGCTACGTCGCCAAGGCGATAAGCGCTCGATTATTTTGGTGAGCGCAGACAGCGGCGAGGACTACAGCAAGCCGCTGTTATCTACCGGCTTTGCAAAACGCCTCTCGCCCAATCAGTTGGCCAGGCATTCAGCCACGGCACTGGCCGATGAATTGGATGCCCATGTGCTTACCCATACGTCAGTAGAGCACGTGACAACAGACACGCACACTGTACAGCTTAGCGACGGACAAACACTTGCCTACGATACACTGGTGCTGGCGATCGGTGCTGAATCCCGGGTGCCTTTTGACATTCCAGAAAGCGTTGCTCGCTACTGCTTTACCATTAACGATCTCGACGACTATCGTCTGCTTCATCACGCGCTGAGTGAGCGCCCCACGCGCATTGCCGTTATCGGCGCAGGATTAGTCGGCTGTGAATTTGCCAACGACCTGCATGCAGGTGGCCATCAAGTCACCCTGATTGCTCCAGAGGCCACGCCGTTACCCAAGCTATTACCAGAACCGCTGGGGTTTGCGCTGAGTGATGCCTTTCAGGAAGCCGGCATAAAGCTTGCGCTTCACCGCACGATTAAAGAGTTAGCCCCGAATAATGACAGCACTGTTCGTCTAACGCTTAGCAACGATGACATCGTCAACGCCGATGTTATTTTACTGGCAACCGGCCTTACGCCAAGAACCGCGCTGGCAAAGGCCGCTGGGCTTGCCGTTTCACCACAAGGTATTCAGGTAGACCGATATTTGCGCACTTCGCACCCGCATATTTATGCCTTGGGCGATGTTGCTTGCATAGAAGGCATCAATGCCATGTACGTCCAGCCATTACAAGCCAGTGCCAAAGCACTCTCGGCAACGCTTACCGGCTCACCAACGCAGGTCAGCTTTGGCGCCTGGCCCATCATTGTGAAAACGCCGCTATTGCCCGTAGTGGCCTATCCGCCTTCGGCGATACTCGAACACTGGCGAATTGAGGGCGAAGGGGGTGATATGACGGCGCTTGCCGAAGATAAAGACGGGAATTTAGTCGGTTTTGCGTTGACAGGCGGCTGCGTGAGACGGAAAGTGGAGCTTTCCCGGGCAGCTCCCGCACTGCTGGGCTGATTTTTATCGCGCTCACGTCTAGGCTGGATAAGCTAGCCCAGTCTAGTGAGCACTTTTAACAACACCGCTATGCTTTACGCTTAACGTTAATGAGGGGAACTTCCTATGCGCAAACCTGAACTCGCCGCTGCCATCGCTGAGAGTGCCGACTTATCCAAGGACAAAGCAGGCCAGGTCCTGAATGTTATTCTGGATGAAATCACCAACAGCGTTGCGAAAGGCGAAGATGTGGCATTGATTGGTTTTGGTACCTTTACCGTACGTGAGCGTGCAGCGCGTACCGGCAAAAACCCGCAAACGGGTGCGCCTTTACAAATTCCGGCTAGCAAAAATGTTGCCTTTAAGCCGGGTAAAGCGCTTAAGGACGCCGTTTCCTAATGAAACTCAAGCTGACGCTGTGGCTATTGAGCCTAATGCTCAAACGTGCCCTGCGCCGCAAGCCGCGCTTTCGTGAGCAGCTTGAAAGGATGCGTCACTTGGACTGGGGCATTGCTACAGAAGACTTGAGCATTGCTCGCTACTACCGGATGGCCCCCAAAGGGATCTCTTCTGGTAAAGGCCTGCCAGTCGATTTGGATCTTGAATTGCGCTTTCGCGATCAGGAAGCCGCATTACGTATCCTTAGAAAGCCAACGCAGCAAGCTTTCCTCGATGGAATGCTCAACGGCGAGGTACGCCTTGTCGGTGACTCCACCGATATGAACAAGCTGCAAAAACTGCTGAAGTATTTATAACGCTTCTTCCAGCGGTTCTACCCGCCACCCATAGGTGGCGGGTTCCTACTCGTTTCACCTGCCTTTCTCCCGCCATAATGTTTGCACAGCGCTTTTTAAACACATTTTAAACAGGTCTTTTGCGTTTATTCCCGCTAACGTTAGCGCTATTAATGCCATGAACGGACCGCTATGACCGTATCCAGGAAAAAAACGACAGGCTTAACGATTGCCCACTTGCCTGAGGGAGAGTTGCGTTGCGAGCACATCGAAAAGACAGTGATTAGCCTGCCAGACATAACGCGATTACTGCTAAAACCTCTCGCGATCAGCGTTGACCCCTACATGCGCACGCGGATGCAGCCCAGCGGGTATGACTATATTGAGCGCTGGAAGGCTGGCAGCACCCTATCAGGCTGGACCATGGCCGAGGTAGTTATCAGCAGTGAGCCGGGGTTTAAGCAGGGCGACCTCGTCGTGGGCCACCTCCCCATGCAGGAGCTCATTGCCGCTGACGGACAGCACCTAATACGCGTACCGGCGGGCAGTGACCCCGAAGCCTACTTGCATCCACTAGGAATGACGGGGTTTACTGCCTGGGTAGGTATGCAGTTACTGGGGCAGCCCACCGCTGAAGATACCGTACTGGTAAGTGCCGCTGCCGGTGCGGTTGGCTCTATTGCCGCACAGCTTGCACAGCGCCAAGGGGCAAACGTGATCGTGACGGCCGGGCGTACCGACAAGCGTGACTGGCTGCACCGTTTGGGATTCAAGACCGTACTTAATCACCGCAGTCCTGATTACGCCAGGCAACTCAATAACGCGGCGCCTTTCGGTATTACGCTCAATTTTGAAAATATCGGGGGCAGCGCTTTTACTGCTGCGATTGACGCAATGAGACCGAATGGACGCCTCGTGCTTTGCGGGTTAGTAAGCCAATATCAAACTCGCAACCCGCGTAAAAGCCCGGATAATTTTGCGCAGCTGAGGCAAAAAAAGGTCGCAATCCATCCCTTTGTCGTGCCCGATTATCTAACGCATTGGAACGACTTTCAGCGCTTTATGGCGCCTTTGGTTGGTCAAAAAAATATCACATGGCGGCTCGATAAAGTAAGCGGTGGACTCGACAGCGTGGCTCCAGCGCTCATTGGGTTGCTCAATGGCGATAATATAGGCAAGCGTGTGGTCGAATGGTAGGAGCTTATCTGCTCCAAAAACGCATAACGTGATAACCCCGAAGCCATAGCAACGAACCAGCCCAAGAGCTTATACTAAAGTCTAACAGCAACTGACAATAAGAGCGTCTATGCCTATTTCACTGCCGCTTCGGCGTCTTTGGACACTTGATAAGTTTGCCTATAGCCTGCGCGTTTTTATCGCATTCAGCGCAGCCCTGCTATTTAGCCTTTATTTTGGCGACATCGCCCTGGTAATACCGCTGTTTCTGGGCATTATCGCCTGCGCGCTCTCCGAAACCGATGACAGCTGGCAAGGCCGATTACAGGCACTGCTGGTAACCCTGGTATGTTTTACCTCAGCCTCATTTATCGTGCAGTGGCTGTTTCCTTGGCCATGGCTGTTTGCGCTGGGGCTGGGAGTATCCACGTTCACCCTCATCATGTTGGGCGCTATCGGCCAGCGATACGCCACGATTGCCTCAGGCACGCTGATTTTATCGATCTACTCAATGATCAATATTGAGCAGCACGGCGGTGTGGATGCCGATGTGGCCTCACGCCAGTTGCTGCTGCTGGCGGGTGCGGCCTGGTACGGGGTTATTTCCGTTGTCTGGTGTATTCTTTTTTCTCGTCAACCCGTCAAGCAGAGCATGGCGCGCGTGTACAAGGCGCTGGGCGAATTTCTGATTCTCAAATCAGCGCTGTTTGAACCCGTACGCGGGGTCGATGTAGAAGCCCGTCGCGTGGCGCTGGCACGCCAGAACGGGAAAGTGGTGGATGCCCTCAACCAGGCAAAAGAGATGATTTTTCGTCGTCTGGAAGGCCAACGTGGAAGCCAAAAGCTTAACCGTTACCTGCAGATATACTTTATTGCTCAGGATATTCATGAACGGGCAAGCTCGACCCATTACCCCTACAGCGCCCTCACCGAAGCATTTTTTCATCACGACGTGCTGTTTCGCTGCCAGCGGCTTTTGGATCAGCAGGGCCGTGCCTGTCGTCAGTTAGCCAAATCGTTACTGCTTAAGCGCCCTTTTGACCATGAGCAGAGTGAACAAGCCTTGGCCGACCTTAGGGCCTCTATCGATAATTTGAGCGAACGCGGCAAACCCGAATGGCGCAAACTGATGCGCCCGCTTAATGCGCTGGCGGACAACCTCGCGACGCTCGAAGCACAGATCGCCAGTGCTCATAATCCGGATACCACCAGCGACCGCGGAGATAGCGCGCTCTATGATCGTTCGCCCTCCAGCCTGCTGGAAGCGTGGAAGCGAGTACAGCTCAACTTTACGCTTGGCTCCCCCACCTTTCGCCACGCGGTACGCCTGACAACCGCGCTCATCGCGGGCTACGGCCTGCTTCAGTGGCTGGACCCCGAACAAGGCTTCTGGATTTTGCTGACTACCCTGTTTGTATGTCGGCCTAACTTCGCCACGACGCGACGCTTTCTTTCCCAACGCATTTTGGGCACGGTACTTGGCCTTACGGCAGGCTGGGTGTCGATCAGCCTGTTTCCCCAGCCAAGCGTGCAGAGCGTGATTGCGGTGGTCGCTGGCGTCACCTTTTTTGCCAACCGGGAAAAACGCTATGTCGTGGCGACAGCCTCCATCACTTTGCTGGTGCTGTGCAGCTTTAACCAGGTAGGCGACGGCTTCGACCTTATCTGGCCGCGCCTGTTTGACACCTTAATTGGCTCGCTGATTGCAGGGCTAGCGGTGTTTTTTATTCTGCCCGATTGGCAGGGCCGCCGGCTGTATCGGGAAGCGGCGAAGACAATTACCAACCACCGCCGCTATCTGGATGAAATCATTCATCAGTATGAAGAGGGCAAGCAGGACGACCTTGCGTACCGCTTGGCACGGCGCAATGCCCACAATGCCGATGCCGCGCTTTCTACCCTGCTCACCAATATGCTTCACGAGCCGGGCCACTACCGCAAACAGGATGCCGATAATGGCCTACGCTTTTTGGTGCTCTCCAATACGCTGCTTAGTCACCTCTCGGCCCTGGGCGCCCACCGGCACCGCTTGCTGGAAGGCGAGGATGACGCCGCCTTGATGCCATCCGCTAAACGGATCAGCGAACTTCTTGACCAGCTTGCCGAGCAGTTGGACAAGCGTCAGCTGGTTGCACCGCTCAATGAGCCCGTCAGCGAGCTACTCACACAGTTGGATGAGTCCGGCGCGGCGAACCCGGACGAACAGGCCATGGTGATGTATCGCCCTATTCAAAGCCAGCTACGCCTCATCACCGAACAGCTAGCACCTTTGGGCGAGGCGGCTAATCGCTTGACCCGCACATCAACCTCCATCGAGGAAGCTACCCGTCCTAACGCTAGCGTTTAAACGCATCGTGACTGACCGCTACACCTGCCCGTAGCGGCCTGCGGCTTCGCCCAACCACCGCCGCACTAGTACGGCGGTTATTTGCGGTTCGCTTTGCAGCTCGCACGCTAACGCGGTGACGCGCTCTAAAAGGTCAGCATCGCGTTCCAGATCAGCAATTTTCATCTGCGCCAGGCCCGTTTGCCGGGTGCCTAACACCTCGCCCGGGCCGCGGATTTCCAGATCTTTTTCAGCGATACGGAAACCATCGGTGGTCTCACGCATGACACTTAGGCGCTGGCGGGAGCTTTTGGAGAGCGGCGGGTGATAAAGCAGTACACAGAAGCTTTCCGTGCTCCCTCGGCCCACGCGACCACGCAGTTGGTGAAGCTGGGAAAGCCCCAGACGTTCCGGATTTTCAATAATCATCAGGCTGGCGTTAGGTACATCTACTCCCACTTCAATCACCGTGGTGGCTACCAACAGATCCAGTTCGCCCTCTTTAAAAGCAGCCATCACGTCGGCCTTCTCGCTGGCCTTCATTCGCCCGTGGATCAAGCCAATGGCAAGCTCCGGTAACGCATCGGTTAGTTCCTGACAGGTGACTTCCGCCGCCTGGCACTGCAGCACTTCGGACTCATCAATCAGCGTGCACACCCAATAGGCCTGGCGACCATCGCTGCAGGCACGGCGAATCCGCTCAACAACCTCCGGGCGGCGCTCATCAGACACCACCACGGTTTTAACCGGCGTACGCCCCGGCGGTAGCTCATCAATCACCGAGACATCCAGGTCCGCATAGGCGCTCATGGCCAGCGTGCGAGGAATAGGTGTCGCGGTCATGATCAACTGATGTGGCGTTAACCCACCCGCTTCGCCTTTTTCACGCAGAGCCAGGCGTTGGTGAACCCCAAAGCGGTGCTGTTCATCGATAATGGCCAGCCCTAGGCACTGAAAATGAACATCGTCCTGGAATAGCGCGTGGGTGCCAACCACCATACGTGCGCGGCCATCGGCGATGGCTGCCTTCGCATCCAGGCGGGTTTTGCCCTTTAATTTACCTGCAAGCCAAGCGACTTCAATGCCCAGTGGCTCAAACCACGCTTTAAACGCCCGGTAGTGCTGCTCAGCAAGGATTTCGGTAGGTGCCATTATTGCCGCTTGGCAATTGCCTGCCAGGGCCGCTAGTGCTGCCATGGCGGCCACCACGGTTTTCCCCGATCCCACATCACCTTGCACCAGGCGCAGCATGGGGGCGGGACGGCTTAAGTCCAGCGCAATTTCCTCAAGCACTCGCCTCTGGGCCCCCGTTAAGGCAAACGGCAGCTGAGCTAAAAAGCGTGCCTGAAGGCTGCGCCCGGAAGGCAGCTGAGGGGCGCCGTCGGCCTGAATACGCAGGCGCACTTCACGCAGGCTAAGCTGATGCGCTAAAAGCTCTTCCAACGCTAAACGGCGCGTGGCGGCATGCTGGCCGCTGGTCAGCTTTTCGATGTCCACATCGGGCGGGGGTTGATGCAGCAAATGTAGGCAGGCGTGCAGCCCCGGCAGGTGAAAACGCTGACGCAGCGCGTCAGGAATGACATCGGGTAGCGCTTCGGGCGCGCTATCCAGCAGGCCAAGCGCTTGCTGCGTCAATGCTCGCAAGCGGGCTTGATTCAAGCCTTCGGTGGCGGGGTAGATGGGGGTAAAATACTCATCGACCGGCGTTTCACCCGCCGTATTCAAGCGATATTCGGGATGATAAATTTCTAGCCCGGTGGCCCCGGCCCGCGCTTCTCCAAACGCACGAACCGAAACGCCCGGGTGTAACTGCTGCTGTTGGACAGGCGAAAAATGAAAAAATCGTAGGCTTAGAATACCGCTACCATCGCGCAGGCGCACCAGCAGGCTTCTCCGTCGCCCTTTAACGACGTCCGAGGCAGTCACTTCACCCTCAATCACGGCTTCCTGCCCAGCGCGTAGCAGGCCGATTGGCGTTAATCGAGTGCGATCCTGATAGCGTAGCGGCAGGTGAAAAAGCAGATCGCTCACGTGTTCAATGCCCAACCGCGAAAGCTTGAGCGCCAACGCTTCACCAACGCCTTTAAGCGCAGTGACGGGGCCATTAAGATCGCTCATGAGCGCGCTTTACCCTTTTGGGCAGGCTGCTTGCACTGGCTGATGGCATCCACTAGGGCATCGATCGCTTTAGGGCGCGGGAAGCTGGCTCGCCAGGCGATCGCTACCGTCCGTGAAGGGGCAGGGTCTACAAAGGGCCGACTCTCAAGCATCGCGTTTTCATACTGATCGGTGCCTAACGCTGACTGCGGCAATACGGTAATGCCTAGCCGTGACGCCACCATATGCCGAATGGTTTCCAGCGAGCCACCCTCGGCAATCAAGGTGTTATTCGGGTTGTTAAGCTTTTGGGTAATCGCCGGGCACGCCTCAAGAATCTGGTCTCTAAAGCAGTGGCCTTCACCCAACAGCAGCAAGCGCTCTTCCAGCAGCTCCTCTTTACGAATAGCTTCGCGCTCTACCCAGCGGTGATTTGCCGGTATCAAGACTTCAAACTGCTCTTCGTAAATAGGCTTGGTCACAATATCGGTGTCCGTGAACGGCAGTGCCACAATAATGACATCCAGCTCGCCATTTTTTAACTTGGCACGTAACGTTCCGGTCATACCTTCTTCAATATACAGCGGCATTTGCGGCGCAATATCAGCAAGAGCAGGAATCAGGTGCGGAAACAAGTAGGGACCAATCGTGTAAATAGCCCCAATGCGTAGTGGATTGGATAGCTGATCCTTACCCGCGTTGGCCATTTCATAAATCAGCCGGCTTTGCTCCAGCACGCGCTGGGCCTGAGCAATGATCTTCTCACCAAGGGGGGTTACCTGAATCGTGGATTTGGAGCGCTCAAACAGCGGTATATCAAGCTCCTCCTCCAGTTTTTTCACCGCCACAGAAAGCGTGGGCTGCGACACATGGCAGCGTTCAGCCGCGCGACCAAAGTGGCGTTCCTGGGCAAGGGTTACGATGTAGCGAAGTTCTGTTAAAGTCATAACGGCGCCAGTGGGCATCCTCTCGTAGCAGCTCATGACGAATATCATGGCAGTCAGCGGGACGAAAAGGGACAGGAAATCCTGATGACGATGTCACATCTCGCAACGAGTTTGTATCCAATAGGGAATATTTATCAAAAGGAGTGGACAAGGTGAAGCTAACGATACTGATTATCGGTTGTGGCGATCTCGGCATTACCTTAGGACGCGAGCTGATTGATGAGGGGCACCGCGTCATTGGCGTACGTCGTAAAACGGCTGTTTTAAAAGACACCGGCATTGAACCCCTGGCACTTGACCTTAATGATCTTGATGAGGCCAATGCATCTGCACTCCCCCAAGCGGACTACGTCATTTATAGCGTAAGCGCTGACCGCTTTGAAGAGAGCGCCTACCAAAGCGCCTATCCGGACGGTCTAAAACGCGTACTGAACGTGATGGAACAGCACAAAAAATCGCCGCGCCGGGTCTTTTTTGTCTCCTCTACCAGTGTATATGGTCAGCAGGAAGGCGAAGAGGTGACCGAGGATAGCCCAATCGGACCCACCAGCTTCTCCGGCATGCTGATGCATGAAGCGGAGCAACTGCTGCTTAACCATCCGCTACCCGGCACCGTGGTACGTTTTTCAGGCATTTATGGGCCTGGCCGTGACCGCTTGATTCATCAGGTAGCGGAAGGCCGTATCGCTGCGGTTACGCCCGTTATCTACTCCAACCGCATTCATCGGGATGACTGCACCGGTATTCTGGCGCATTTAATTCGCCGTCAGGAAAGCGGTCAATCACTGGCGGAACTTTACCTGGGTAGCGACTGCGAGCCGGTCACGCTGCATAACGTGATGGCCTGGATCGGCAAGCAGCTGAAGGTGGAATCAACCGATACCATGCAATCGCCGCTGCGCCGCCGGGCCAGTAAGCGCTGTAACAACCAACGTATCCTCGAAACCGGCTATCAGTTTAGCTACCCCAGCTACCGTGAAGGTTACGCTCAGATACTCAAAGAGGGCGGCTTTTTGGAGACACAGAAAGCCTGATTGAAAAACTCCGGGTAAAAAAGCGTTAATTCAGATAGCAAAACAGTCGATAGCAGACGAGATAATCAATACGCAAACACCGGCGGGGCGTTTAACGCTCAGCCGGTGTTTTTTATAGCGGAAACGTCGTTAACGGTTTAGTCGCCGATGACCATTACGGCTTCGGCTTCTACCTGGCTGCCTTTAGGCAGCGCTTTAACACCCACCGCGGCGCGGGCAGGAAACGGTGTAGAGAAAAACTCTTCCATTACTTTGTTAACGATGGCGAAGTTATCCAGGTCGACCAGGTACAAATTCAGTTTCACCACATCGCCAAGCGAGCCTGCGGCTTCTTCGCAAACGGCTTTCAGGTTGGTAAATACCTGACGTGCCTGTGCTTCGAAATCCTCGGAGACCAGCTCCATGGTCGCTGGGTCTAGCGGAATTTGACCAGAGAGATAGACCGTATTACCTGCTTTGATCGCCTGCGAGTAAGGGCCAATCGCGGCAGGGGCTTTGTCAGTATTAATAACGGCTTTATTGCTCATGCGGTGTTTCGCTCCTCAGTTATTTAGTACTCGTCGTTATTCAGTACCAGTCATTATTAAGCGTTAATTATCCAACCAGCGTGTTTGTATAAGGTTTAAAAGGGATACTGTTTTTTTCCAAAATAGGGTTAATGACCGCAATAGCGTTACGTGGCCGGTGCCGAATGGCAGTTCGGCCAGGCCGCTTTAAATGGATTTAATTGGTCATACGGGTAATTTTGACGACGTTCGGCAAATTACGAATGCGCTTGATAATACGTGCAAGGTGAACGCGGCCCTTGACCGACAGCGTTAGATTAACCGTAGAGAGGCGCGCGTCGCGCTCCTCAATGCCGATTCGCTCAATATTAGCATCAGCATCGGTCACCAGCCCTGCAAGCTCCGCGACGAGGCCTCGGTGGCTTTCAATTTCAATCCGCAGTGCCACCGGGAAATCTTCATCAATCGCATCAGACCACTCAAGCGTAAACAGCTTATCAGGGTCGTTTTTATGCTCTGTCAGGTTTCTGCACTCGGCGCGATGCACCACCAGCCCTTTGCCCATGGAAAGGTGACCCAACACCGGGTCGCCCGGAAGCGGGTGGCAACAGCGAGCAAAGTTAATCACCATGCCCTCGCTACCGCTAATCAGCACGGCTTTACCGCCATCAAAGGTACCTGAACGGGAATCGAGAAGATCATCATGAGCGACATCTATCAAGCGCCTGGCGACCACATTCGCCATACGGTTGCCCAGGCCCAGCGACTCCAGAAGGCTATCCTGTGAGGCTATTTCCAGCTCTTTTAACGCTTGCTGAAGTACGCTGTCGTCAAGCTCTTCCAGGCTGGTTTCAAACGGCGCCAGCGCCTTGTTAAGGAGCCGCCGACCAAGCGTAATCGCTTCGGTTTGCTGCTGATGCTTCAGCGCGTGGCGAATAGCCGAGCGCGCTTTGGCCGTCGAGACAAAGCTAAGCCAGGCAAGGTTGGGGCGTGCGCCGGGTGCGGTGATAATTTCCAGCGTTTGGCCGCTTTCCACGCGTGTTGACAGCGGCGCCAGATGACGGTCAATTCGGCAGGCAATACAGTTATTGCCGATATCGGTATGCACGCTGTAGGCAAAGTCGATCACCGTGGCGCCTTGGGGCAGCTCCATGATGTCGCCTTTTGGGGTAAACACGTAGATGTCATCGGGGAACAGATCATTTTTGACGTGTTCGATAAACTCCAATGAGTTCCCCGCGTGGCGCTGCATTTCCAATAGGCCTTTCACCCAAGCTCGGGCGCGCGCATGGCTGCCTTCGGCAATCGGATGCGTGGTCTGCCCCGCTTTATAGAGCCAGTGAGCAGCAATACCGTTATTGGCCATGGCCTCCATTTCGCGGGTGCGGATCTGCACTTCAATCGGCATGCCGCGCGGCCCAAACAGCGTAGTGTGGAGACTTTGATAGCCGTTGGCCTTGGGGATGGCGATATAGTCTTTAAAGCGCCCAGGCACCGGCTTATACAGATTATGCACCACGCCCAGGATACGATAGCAGTTGGCGACATCCTCAGTAATGATCCGAAACCCGAATACGTCCATGATTTCAGCAAACGGTTTACGCTGGTCGCGCATCTTTTTATAGATCGAGAGCAGATGCTTTTGCCGCCCCATGACCGTGCCCTGCAACGCCTCTTCATCCAGGCTTTGCTGCAGTGACGACTGGATTTCACGCATGGCGCTACGCCGATTCCCCCGGGCGCTGGCGACCGCTCGCTTGATACGCTCTGAACGCATGGGGTGAATGGCTTGAAACGAGAGGTCTTCAAGCTCAATACGAATCGTATTGATGCCTAGCCGCCCGGCAATACGAGCGTAAATTTCCAGTGTTTCTCGGGCAATACGGCGTTTTTTATCCGGCCTGAGCGCACCAAGCGTACGCATGTTATGCAGGCGGTCAGCAAGCTTGACGATAATGACGCGAATATCCCGCGACATCGCCAACACCATCTTCTGGAAGTTTTCCGCTTGGGCAACGGCTTTATCTTCAAAGGTGATTTGGGTCAGCTTGGAAACGCCATCGACAAGCTCCGCCACCGGGTTGCCGAACTGGGCCGCCAACGCCTTTTTGGAAACACCGGTATCTTCAATGACATCATGCAGCATGGTGGCCATCAGGCTTTGATGGTCCATGTGCATATTGGCCAGAATATTGGCCACAGCAAGCGGATGGGTAACGTAGGGCTCACCCGAGCGCCGACGCTGACCATCATGGGCCTGCTCAGCGTAATAAAAGGCGCGCTTGACCTGCTGGATCTCGTCTGAGGGTAAATAGCCGCCGAGTCGATCGGCCAGGTCATCAATGGTGAACATTTACCGCGCCCCTGCTCGTTTCAGCCTTAGTCGTCGATTTGGGCGCTGGGCGCCATGGCGGGACGCACGCGAACAGGCGCTTCAACAGGTTCGTCGAGTACGGTGTGATCCACGAGGCCTGCTGCAATTTCACGCAATGCCATCACGGTAGGCTTATCGTTTTCCCAAGCCAACTGGGCATCACGCGAGCCACGTGCCAATTGGCGGGCGCGCTGGGTGGAAATCATCACCAACTTGAAGCGGTTTTCGACATTTTCCAGACAATCTTCAACGGTTACGCGAGCCATGGGGCCTTCCTGTAATGACGACGCTGGGCCGGCGTTGTTGGATAACGCCGCCGACCCAGCGAGAAAAAGAATAGTAATAGAACCTGATAGATTACTCGACGCTGGGCGCCTGTGACAAGAGCGCATCCAGTAGCGGTGCATGGCGCTCGCTAACCTTGGTAAGCGTTAAGCGGCGACTGATCACCAGCGACTGCAGTTCCTGAAACGCCGTGGTGAAGTCATCGTTAATTACCAGGTAGTCATACTCATTAAAGTGTGACATCTCGCTAACCGCATCACGCATGCGCCGTGCAATCACTGCATGCTCATCCGTACCGCGATTCGCCAAGCGGTGCTCCAGCTCGCCAAGCGATGGCGGCAGAATAAAGATGGATACCGCCTCAGGCATTTGTTCGCGTACCTGCTGCGCGCCCTGCCAGTCGATTTCCAGAATAACATCCTGGCCCGCTTTCAACAGCGTTTGGACCGCCTCGCGCGACGTGCCATAGTAATTATCGAAGACTTTGGCATACTCAAAAAAGTCGCCACGCTTAATCATCGCTTCAAAGTCAGCCACCGTGGTGAAATGATAATTAACGCTATCCACCTCACCGTCACGCTTAACGCGTGTAGTATGCGATACCGAGACCTGAATGCCATCAAGGCTTTCAATCAACTCGCGAACCAGACTGGTTTTGCCTGCACCCGACGGGGCGGAAACAATAAAAAGCGTACCTTGGGACATACAGCGCTTCCCTTGTTAGCGAAAAAACGGTTAGTGAAAACAGTTAGCAAAAAGATCGTTAGCGGAGCAAACAAAACAACACACTTATTTAAGGTGCGCAGTATCGCACACCCTCTGCGCGGACTGTAGAGTTTGCGTAAGTACACAAGGAGGTTGGATGCGCAGCACGCTGGTTATATTGGTTTTTATTGCACTTGGTGTGGCCGTGCAAAAAGGCATTATTGACATTCCTCGCCACTGGGCACCGTGGGCTCCTCTTCATATCAATGATCCGATAACGCCCGTTACTCAGCTAAAAATCAAACGTTTAAGCAACAATAGAGATGCCTGTTTAGCCGCGCTGAATACCGTGCCAGAAGGCGAGCTGAGCTATACCCCCCTTGCCGATTACTCCCCCACCGCAAACTGCCCACTGACTAATATTGTACGTATGCAGGCCAGCAGTGTGCGCTTTAACCAAAGCTTTGTGGCTTCCTGCCCGCTAGCGCTTGCCTGGGTGATGTACGAGCGTCACGAACTTCAGCCTGCGGCGCAAGAAATCATGGGAAGCCGCGTGGTTCAGGTAAATCACGTGGGCAGCTTTGCCTGCCGCAATATTTACCATCGTGAGAGCGACCGGCGCAGCGAGCATGCCACGGCGGAAGCACTGGATGTTATCGGGTTTCAGCTTGAGAACGGCCAACGTATAACACTGATCAACCACTGGGATGATAAAGGGGAAACAGGAGAGTTCTTGCGAGCAGCGCGCGATGGCGCTTGCAGTACGTTTGGCAACGTATTGGGGCCTGACTATAACGCCGCGCACGCCGATCATTTTCATATGGGCATGCGCGGCTTCAGGCTATGTCGTTAAAACGCCGTGCTTTAAGAGAAACAGGCCCTTAAGAAAAATAGGCAATGATGAACGAGCAGTGGGCTTTCACGATTAATCGCGGTCTAGATTGATATCGTCTTCATCGGTCAGGGCGCCCGTTGCAGCACCAACGCCTGCGCCTAGCGCGGCACCACCAGCGACACTGCCACCCGTGGCAGCGGCAGCGCCCGCCCCCACAGCGGCACCTAACCCAGCGCCACTCGCAGAGCGTTCACCCGTTGTCGTACCGCAGCCAGCTAAACCAATCGTTAATGCGGCAATAGCGCTCAACGTTAAAACGCGCGATGTCTTGATCAATTGAGTATGCATAGTCATCTCCTTATGGGTTGCACCCTTACACCCTAGGAATGAATGGCTATTTATGCCACTTTTATAACCCCACAGCCACGCTGTCGGTGCGTTTCTCAAGCCAGCGCCCCCACGCAAAAATCGCTAGCCCGCATAGCGCCAGGCCCGTGCCCACCAGCCCCGTACTCGACCAGTTCAAACCAGCACTAATCGCCAACCCGGCAAGCCAAGCACCTAATGCATTAGCGCCATTAAACGCAGCATGATTAAGCGAGGCCGCCATGGTTTGAGCATCCCCGGCCACATCCATCAAGCGCGTTTGCAACGAAGGGGCAAGGGCCATACAGGTACCCACAAGCCCAACGCACAGAAGCCCTGTCCATACGTTATTGGCAGCAAAATAATAAAGCCCTTGAATCAGGGCACACCAAACCAGAATTTTTGGAATGGCCCGCATCAGGTTCTTATCCGCCATGCGACCACCGACCAGGTTACCAATAATCGACCCCACACCGAAAATCACCAGTACCAGTGGCCCCAAGGCTTCGCTCATGCCCGCCTGTTGCGTCAGGGTGGGCATCACATAACTAAAAATCGAAAACATACCGCCACAGCCGATACAGGCAATGGCAATGGTGACCAGAACACGAGACTTGGCCAGTGCCGATAGCTCACGCAGCGGGCTTGCGAGTGCATCAAACGGCTGCACCGGCACCCACGTACGAATTAATAGCGCGGTTAGTAAGGCGATAACGCCGACCCCGGAAAACGCGATTTGCCAGCCAAACAGATTGCCCGCCCAGGTACCCAGCGGCGCGCCGATTAAAATGGCCGTGGTTAAGCCCAGCATGACACGGGAAATGGCCCGGGCACGTTGATCAACCGGCACCGCCCCTGCGGCGACTAATGCCGCAACGCCGAAGTAGGCGCCATGCGGTAAACCTGCCACAAAGCGCAGTCCCACGAACGACCAGAACCCTGGTGCCATGGCACTGGCAATATTGCCGATGGCAAACACCAGCATCAGCGCAATTAATAACGCCCGCTTGGGCGCGCGCGCGGCCAATGCGGAAATCAACGGAGCCCCGACCACAACGCCTAACGCGTAGCTGCTGATCGCGTAGCCAACTTGCGGCACGCTAACCGCCAGGTCGCTTGCGACACGGTTCATCAGGCCCATTATGACGAATTCACTGGTGCCAATACCAAACCCACCTAGCGCCAAGGCGAATTCGGCCAAACGCGGGTTACGCGCCAGCCCTTGGGGCGACTCTTGCATTTTTTCTCCTCAGACGCGCCAAACGCCTGCTTAACAAACGGCCATATAGTGGGGCGATGATCGCAGGATTAGACGAAAGTATAAATATGCTCAATGAAATATTAGCAGGCGAGTGTTTCACTTTAACAGACTACGCTTTGAAGCAGGCCTGCGTTAAAAGGCTTAATCCACAAAGCACCTTAGGCTTTGTACGAAAACTGCTTGCGCTCGACCATACGGCGTTAAAAATCAGCTCGTGCGCGAGTCCGATCAAAATACTCATTTACACATGTAAACTCGTGCGCGAGCTCGGTCCGCTTTTTCGCTGATTTTTGCCTTGTCTGGCCTTCGCTCAGCGACTTTTCGTACAAACCCTAGTAACTCTCTGCACCCATAAGGCGTCATATGACCCCTGACACCATTGAAAAGGCCCTAAAAGCGCTCGCCAAGGCCGACCAGGATATCGCCCGTGCCCTTCCATTGGTAGGGGCGCCCTCGCCACGTGTGCGTAATAAAGGCTTTGCGACGTTCTTCTCCACCATTGTCAGCCAGCAGCTTTCCACGGAAGCGGCTCGTGCGATTATGAGCCGCGTGAATACCCTGCTACCAGAGCTTCACGCCCAAGCCGTCCTCGACACACAAGGTCAGGCACTGCGTGATGCCGGGCTCTCGTGGCGCAAAATCGAGTACGCTAAAGGGCTTGCCGAAGCGGAGCTTGCCGGCACCTTCAGTGCCGACGGGCTTGAGCATCTAGGCGATGAGGAAGTGATTGCCACGATTACCCAACTGCGTGGCTTTGGGCGCTGGAGTGCTGAAATCTACCTGATGTTCTCGCTTAAACGCCCGGATATCTTCCCTGCCGATGACCTCGCCCTACGCGTAGCGTTAGGCCGCTTAAAAGGTTTAGACGACAAACCCACGCCCAAGCAGGCGCGCCAGTTGGTGGAGCCTTGGCGCAGCGTGGGGTCGCTGTTTTTATGGCACTACTATCGCGGCGAGCCAGTTTAAAAATAAAGCATTTAGGCGTTCAGTCCGCCAAACTTACCGGCCTGATAATCCTCGACCGCCTGCTCGATCTCTTCGCGAGTATTCATCACAAACGGCCCGTGAGAGTAAACCGGCTCATCGATGACATCGCCATGACCAAACAGCAGCTGAGCGTCGCTTGCGGCTTCAATCACAATGCTATCGCCCTCCCGGTCCAGTTCAACCAGTTGATGGGGCTTGGTGGGTTCACCGCTCACCGTAACGTCGCCACTCACCACATACAGAAACACCTGTCGCCCAGCGGCAACGGGCAGTTGCTCGCGCGCACCGGCAGGCAGCTTAAGCGTCGACATAAACACATTGGTTAACGTCTCGATAGGGCCGCTTGTATCGCCCCACTCCCCGGCGATCAGATTCAACTCACCGCCACCTGGTAGCGCAATTGTCGGAATTGAATCCTGTTGAAGGCCCATATAGCGCGGTTCGCTCATTTTCAAACGCGCAGGCAGATTGATCCAAAGTTGAAGGATTTCCAGCGGGCCACCGTCACGCAAAAACTCAGCGGGTGAGATTTCCGCATGCACAATACCGCTGCCCGCCGTCATCCACTGCACGCCGCCTTTATGAATCACGCTCTGATGCTTGGCGCTATCGGCATGGGCAAGCGAGCCTTCCAGAATGAACGTTACCGTTTCAAAGCCACGATGCGGGTGCGGGCCAAACGGCAAACCTTGATTATTGGCGGGATAAACCTGCGGGCCGTGATGATTCAAAAACAGAAAAGGATCCAACTGATCAAGACCCGGCCCAGGCAATGGCCGCCGAGTGACCAGATCACCAATATCATCGCGGTGTGCCGGGTGCTGGGCGGTAACGCGGCGAACTGAGTTAACGGATGAGTCCGACATAAAATACTCCTTAACAAATTACCTTTAGCTTAAAACCTAAGCTAAAGAATGAGGAGCGAATAGTTTTCTTTGGATTGTTCAAGGAAATTGATGGGTGGCTGAATAAGAGCTTTGATATGCGCAGCTACTTATTAATTTTGCAATTCGAGACGCATTGCGTCTCGAATTTCATAGGCTATGAGCACTCTCAAACTGGTTTCAGGAAAAGTATTCAAATTTTAAGAGCCTGCACGCAGTTTCCATTAACCAAGTTAGAGAGGCATGGTGCAGCTAACAGGGAACTGCTGGGGCAGTGACCATTTGCATAAGTCTATCCAGATAGTCCGAATCAGACATGAACAGCACATGTTTAGCACGGAGCTCCTCTGCAGTCATACCCCAGTGACTGTTAACCCACGCGCTTGTCGTACTGGAAGGGGCCAAAATAAAGCTTTCAAGCTCCACACACTCATTCCTCAAGCGGCGCTGGACATCCTTGATGCGTTCAGAGAATTCTATCTTTTCATCTTTGGGTCCAGTATGTCGTACGCCGTGAGGGTCAACGAAGACAATACGCTGCCTATCCTGATTAACATGCCAGAGGATGAAATCCGGGTAAAAGCCTCCTGCTTCAAAGAACCCAATTCCCTGCCGTACTAGGTTCCTGAGCAGATAAACCTGCTCACCTCGCTTAGCGATGGCCTGCTGGTTTCTCTTAAGCCATACTTTGAGATCCTCTACAAAACGGAATTCACTGTCATTGAGAGCAACCGGCTCAACACGAATCCGGCTATCTTTGCCAAGATGTAACAACGGATTATAGAGATGTGCACCGATCTGTACGGCGCTGACACCGTTTGCTTTGGATGAGCAATAGGCCACTTTTTGCTGCTGCTCAATCGCCGCCTTCATTTGTTTGATATCGTCGATTAGCGCTAACTCACTGCCATCAACCACCAACTGATACTCATTGGTGCTAGGCAAATTACCGCGCGCTTCCTCAAGTGCTACCAACTCCATGCGTGGCTCTAGGTAAGCACGCCGGTGATAGTTGAACACACGATCTAACAGCAGCGATAGCAGCTCTAACGCCATACTCTGATAACGCTGAAAGTTATCTGCATGGAGTTTCCATTGGTCATCGGGCACTAACAAGCTGTACCAAATCTGGCTTTTCAATAACTCGGGGAAACGCTCAGCGTCGATTAATACGTTAGCGTACCCACGGGCACGGCGATAACGCTCCAGATCACGTGCCAGCGCGGCCATGTCGATGAATAAAAGCCTGTCATCATCGAAATAGCGTGGCAGTTGCTTCGCCAAGCCGGGCTTAGCCATGACTTCTTTCACACCCGATGCTTGAATGCTATCTACCCTAGGGTAGCGATCTAGTTCAACCCGGCGCTCCTTTAGAACGATATCCGGTGTTAGGCCCAGCGGGCTATAAAAATCGCTGCTAATCACCGGATGCCCAAAACGCACCAATGGCCCATCACGATGAAAGCTGTAGGCCTGCCGGGTATCCTGGCGCACTTTAGGCCGTAGCATCTTCAATGATTTACCCACGTCTTCCATAACATTGAGCTTGAGGGTATGCACTTCCGGGTTATCGTTACCCGGCAAATCTTCGTCTTTGAGAAAGTCGCGGAAGGTGGCCATAAAGTCGGCGCCAACGCCAAACACGTTCAGCGTTTCCAGCAAATAGAGGTATTTGGGCGCAAGAATCGGATCAAGACGACTTGAACGCATCAGGCTCATATCGCGCCCTTTAAGACGCACCCCACGGCCGAAGAGTTGAATAATCTGCGAGCCTTCCTTCTTGCCGGTGTTCATCAGTCCCATGCTGGACACGCGCCAGCAGTTCCATCCCTCAATAAACTTTTTGGAGCCGATCAGTAGATTAACGGGCGAGCTTTCACGGATAACCTCAGCAAAAATAGAGTTAGCTAATTCAGACTTACGAACCTGTAGGTGCTTGATATCGTGGCTTTCCAAGTGTTCAGCCAAGCCCAAGGCGTCGCCCACATTGATCAACCCAAAGGGTTTTTCCGCTTCCCCCACCTTCAACAGCAGCTCGCCAGAGTCGCCGGTAATCCGGTCAACGTTGAGCGTACCGCCACCTGCCGCATGGAACGTATGAGTAAGAATATCCCGATAGAGAGCGTCAACGGTGAGTTGCTGTTCCTTAAGCCACGGAAAGCTACCAGAGAAAATTTCATTGCCTTGCTTATCAATCAGGCCCGCACTTGCTGCATCCCCTTGGTAAACGGCGCTGAGCGCTTGCTTAGCTTGCTCTTTCTCGCCCAAAAACCACGCTAAAAAGTCCAACACCTGAGCGATATCGGAAGCACGCTCATTGTAATTTTTAGCGCTCTCTTTACTGCCATCGTCTTTTACCACGCTGGCACCCACGAACACCCATAGGGGTACGGCAAGGTTCCACTGGCTTAGCTGGCGGTGCTCTTCGTGGAAATATCGCTGCTGCTGGTAAAAAGCCAAGAGCGCCGCTGTCAGGTACGTGTAGCGCTGCCGCGTTTCTTTTTCGGGCAAATTGAAGATCCGGTAATCCTTACCGTAGCCATCTTCATAGAAATAGCGGTACCCATAATCAAAGAGAATATTTTTAGCGTAAGACTCCTCAACCCCATTATCCCCAGCGGCCACCACCGCTTCTTTAAAGGTGGCCGAATATTCGAAGGTGAAGCCACGCCCCGCCAGTTTGTTACGGTGCGAAAGCCAGCCTTTCTCCTCACTGGCAGAGCCCAACCCACGGTGCCCTTCGTCAACCAGCAGCAAATTGCCGTCACCAAAGCTATCGACGGCCATTTTCTTTTTGCCCTGCTCATTGCCGAGCTTGGTAATTTCGCTAATGGCAACACGGCTGAGTGACCGTCGCTCTCCGCTGAACAGATCTCCTCCATCTTGGCTAAGACGTTCCGCCTCTAGGCTAGACTCGCGGCACTCAAGTAAATGCTGGTCGCTGAGGCGTTCATTGGGAGTGATTAAGATAATCTGTCCATAGTCGCCAATACGTTGGTATTGGCGGGCATAGTGGCGAAACTGGCGCACGTTGGTGTGCATCAGCAGCGTTTTACCGGAACCGGTGGCATTTTGCAGGCAGAGTTTATTAAGGTCTTCGTCCTGATAGCGGCCAATGCCCGTTTGGTAGCCCTGTCCTTGCCAAAACGCGTTAAACCTATCCACCTGGGTGTTAAGGCTCTCTTTTAGCGCCTCACGGTCACGAAAATATTCGAATAAGTAAATTTCCACGAATAGCAGCGTTAACCACTGGAAATACTTCCACTCGACTTCCACCTCACGCTGCTGATTGAGCGCATCGGTGTGTTCGACGATATTGGCATCAAAGCGCTTTAAATCTTCTTCGCTGTATTGCCAGCTTGATTGATAGCCACCCAGCAGCGCGTGCAGATAGTGATGATGCCGGTCCCCGGTTAATCCTGGCTGACTCTCTTTGAGATTTTTATTCAGCAGTGTGATAGGGCGCACTTGGCTGCCCTTGTCACGGCACTGCTCAAGCGGGTCGATACCAAAGCGGGTCATCACCCACTGGTTGAGCACCAGTTTTTTGAGAAAGTCATTCTTGGCGCTGAGTACTCTGATTTTCGCTTGGCGTGGCTTACCTGCCATTAATGCGACTCCCGATCCTGTCGATTCTGCTCATCACTCTGTTGGGTAGGCGCATCATCACCTATGAGGACTGGCCTATCGTTCTCCCAGACCACAGCATACTGACCCAGGCGGCGTTTACGCTCGAGCGTCTCGGCAACAGCCGAGCGCAAGCTTTCTAGCATCTCGTGAGTATCGGGGGTCAACTGAGTCATGGCTGAGACTCCTTTAGGAGTAAAGTGTAGTAACGCTCATCAAGCACTTGGCGCTGCGCACCCGCTTGCTCAAAAACCGGCGCAGGGGCTCCGCCCGCATTCATAAAACAGCGCGCACGGGTAACGCTTGGCGCGTAGAGCATCAATAGGTTGTTCAGGCTGCGGGGGAAGCGGCGCTGGATATCTTTCAGCGGAATATGGTGGCCACCGTGAGAGACACGCTCAGCTACACGCAGTCGCGACATCTCGGGCGAAGGCAGCGCTAAATAGACGAGCTCGACCCGCCACCCCGATTCCATCAGACGTTTTATCAGGCTGAGATACCCCCGCCCGGAGAGCGTTGTCTCAAAAGCAAAGTCTTCGCCTTCGATAATGGCGTCCTCGATTTCCTTGAGAAAAATACGGCTGGCAGAGAGCAGCTCACGCTCAGGCGCTAAAGGTGACAACCCGGCAGCAATTAAGTCAGCGTTGATAAAACGTGCACATTTAGCCACCTGCGGCAAATAATGCAGGGCAAAGGTGGTCTTGCCAGCCCCATTGGGGCCAGCAACGATCCAACACGTCGGCATAACAGGTTTAGAGGTCATCATCACACCCTTCCCACATGCGGGCATGGAAGGTTTCTTCCAGGCTATGAACACGATCACGGGCACGGCCCGACAAATTCAGGCCGTGGGGGCCATTGATATAGATGGTGTCGAACTCGCTATCCGTGGTGCCGATCTTATATTTTTCGAGCAGCGCCTCTAGCACAGCGGCATCTTTTTCCGCATCGTCCGTTAGCTTGCGCCATACCACCAACACTTTAGTCAAATCCTCGTCGCTGCCCGGAATACGGCGCACGTGACCTTCCACTTGGCGAATCCAGTACGCGCCATCTTCATTTTCTCGCAAGCTGACAGCTTTCAGGCGCGTGTTCTGATCTTCCGGCAGCTCGGGGTCGGCCTCGCGCTCGAAGCGGGCTACGTAGGTGCGTGGTTTATCCAAATGGGATACGTGCAGGCCAATCAACCAATTAAAAGTCTCAACCAAATCCACTGCGGTTTTACGGCTTTCATCGCTACCGGGCTGCTTCACTTTCAGCATGTAACTTTCAGGGTCACGGAACCACTCGGTATTCAATAGGCTGGCCGAGCCGCGAGTTTCTACGTCGAGTAGATACTTGAGAGTGTAGTTGCGGCGCAGGTCAGAGTTCTGCTCAACCAGCGCATCGCGCTGGGGATTATCATCTAGCTCTAAGTTGTTGAGGGCATCGTCGTAGCTTTCTAAACAAAAATATTTGAAAGCATGTGAAAGACCTAAGTATCCACCTGATGTACTTTCCTGTGGATGCCCATCTTTCCATTTTTCAGAATACGCAGCTTTTTTTAATCTGCTTTTTAAAACGCTTTCAAAATAATCCCCCACCTCAACCAAACAATATTTACGACTACCCGAATCTTGTCTATTTAAATTAATGACAGCATGCCCAGTGGTCCCAGAACCCGAAAAATAATCAAGAACATGAGCATTTTTCTTATCAGCACCAGATATCCAAAGGCAATCTTTCACTGCATGCGGAGACTTAGCAAAAGAGAACTCAGCTACTGAGAACATATTTCTTAAAGTTGCACTACCATATTCTCTAGCTGCATAAAGCTTATCATCCCACCATGTTCGAGGAAGCACACCTGAATCAGGCTCATGCCGACGCATAATTTTGATATTACCAGCTTTTGTTAGGGCTACTTCGAGATCAAATATTTTTTCCTTAGCGGATATATGATAAAGGCTCCACACTCTTTCTTTACCATTATCATCAATTGGGAAAACTTTGACTTCATTATCTCCAAGGCTTTCAAGCTCAATCCATGACTTAGAGGCTGAGTCCCATTGAAGATCAGGAATACGAAGTGTCATTTTTTCTGGATTTACATAAATTGGGTAAAATTGTTTAGGACGCTCCTTACGATGCGTCACAGCTCCTCCATCTTTTCTAAAATTACGCCAATCTACATATTTACCTTCTTCAACTGTAAATCGAGATAATTGCTTTTCATTCCTAGGAAGGCGCGAAAGGCGAGCACCATCGCTATTCGAATGAAAAATTGCATATTCATGGCATATAGAAAAACCGCTTACTGTAGATCGGCCAGAAGGATTGTTGCGAATAACTGCTGTTCCAAGGTGAGCATCACCCCCGTACACACTGTCCAGCACCATCGATAACTCATTGACTTGATAGTCATCAATAGTAACACAGTTGATAGCGTCTTCTTTCATAAGAGTCTTAGATACAAAAAGCCTATCTTGTAACAACGAAACCCAAGAGGAGTTTCTATAACCATTTTTATAGTTAATTGGCCCTGCATCTGTATTATAGGGAGGATCTATATAAACGCTATCAAATTCACCCTCAAACTTATTTTTAAAAGCCTGTAAAGCTTGATAGTTCTCACCATTAACTACTAAACCATCGAGATTGGAGCCAGGACTTTCTAACAATGAAGAAATATCATAGAAAAATTGAAAATCAAAATTATTAGTATCCACCATCAAGTGGCAATATTTTTTAGATTTTATCACTTCATAGACGCCAAGTGATTTTATATCACGCTCTAACATACCAATATCAAGGCAGTACAGCTTCTCCCATTCTGACCTCTGACGTGGATTAGAAAGAGCCATACTTGCCAGATCTATATTAGCTTCCATTAGATCAAGTGTAAAACAGTAGCCAACCTCAGTAATAAACTTCTTTTTCAACCAAAGCTTTTTCTGAAAGTTCTCCAACTGCGCTAAGAAATCAATAACTTCCTTAGCCAATTTACGCAGCACTTGAATTTTTTTAAGCTGTTGCTCGACGATGAGCACATCCGCATCGTCGATATCATCCAGCCGCAGAATTTCATTTTTAATATAGAAATCCAGCTCGCGGGAGAGGAAGCCACCCAAGTCTTTGTGGATAAAGTAATCCATCGTGTTGCGGGCCGTGTACTGCTGCAAGTACTTGCCCAACAGCGTGCGCTCTTTCTGCTTGTCGGTGGGTGCACGGGTGGCCAAGTTTTCACGGTAGGCGACGACACCATCAGTGGCGCGCAGCGCTTCCATAATGCGCTCTTCAGCTTCCACCAACCGCTTTTTCTGCCAAACGCCACTCTGCCCGGTCTTTTCTGGATCAGGGCGGTATTCAAACTGCAGCACTAGGTCGGCGCCATCCAAGCGAATGGGTTCATCATGATGGATGATAAAGAAGCGTTCGGTGCTCTCTTTAACATCGTTATGTTCACCTTCTGTGGCGTCCACCACGCGGCAGTGTACTTTGAGGGCAGCGTCTGTCGAATCAAACGCTAACCCTGTTTGGGCCGCGGAGCCTTGCAGCGTCTTTAACGCTTCGTTTAGGTTGAAGGTAAAATTGGCTAAGGTTTCGGAAGATTTTACGTAGTACTGATCTTTGTTGGCCCAGTGGAGGTAAACCTCACGGCCATCGTAGGGCACTGCGTAGGGAGCCGCACGGCTGTCATTCTCCGCCACGTGATGTCGGCGACTCATAAAGTCGCCTTTATCGTAGTAGCGTGAGAAGAAGCGATAGAGGTGGTCGTAGATATCTACCGAAGCACTCTGCTCCTGTTTAGCCACATGATAAGCCGCCCTAGCCTGTTTCACAGCAGGGGCGCTATCCGGATCTGGAGCACCTAGTTCTTCGGCTTGTTTACGCTTCTCATCAATGTCATGACGCATCGCTGATAGTTGCTGCTCGCCCTGCTTGGCGAAGGCATCTTCAATCGCCTGGGCTAAGTCTTCACGGATAAAGCGGGAGAGCTGGTCGCTTTTGGCATGCATGATGCGGTACAGCCCGAAATCCAACTCTGGCTTATCGAGCTGAAAAAGCTCGTGCAACAGCTTGATAAAGCGTTCCTTGTGACCGTCTGCAGTCGTAGCAACCATTGATTCGTATCCATCAGATCGTGCAACTGACGAGAAAAGCTCGACAGTTAGAATAATTGAAAAAGCTCGGGCAACCGCTAGGGCAGACCGATGATCATTGGGGAGCGCTCTGCACGCGCTTCGTGTTGGACGTCATAACGTATCGTGTAGTCGGGCAACTTAATTGGTGTCGCCAAGGACAGTGTTGCGTCCATCATCGGCCATACAAAAAAGTAACCCTCCATGGTGCGCTGATCTGACGAGAAGCGTGGAGGGCGTTCACATAGAAGAGTAAACAGCTGGTTGATTGGGGTCAATCCGTGAATGCCGCGTGAGTACTTAAACGCCTACGCAGCGAATCTGGAACAGCCGATTAGTCTGGCTTTTTCGATGCATCTGTCGCTCCAGAGCATCGATAAGTGCATCACGTTTTTCTTCGATCTCGTCTTGCACGTCGAAAATCATTTGCCGATCACGACACTGTTGGCGTTCGAGTAATTCAAGTGCTTTTTGGGCGACTTTTACTCTTCTAACGTAGGAAATCACTCTCTCTATTACTCTACTAGGTGTTATACCCGGTGCTGGCTTGGTAAGCAAAATAATGCCCTTACTTTCCGCCAGACGATGCAGCTTTCCGAAAAGGGCCGGGGATCACCCAAGACATAGCGAATGAAATAGCCATGACTGCGATTTGGCACTCCGAATCGAATCACTGAGTATTCTGGTGATGCATCAGGCACCTGTTATAGGACTGGGTGTATTTTAAAAAAACAGCCGCGATGTGGGCAGTTCAACTTCACAGTCGCCATGGCCTTGGGAGTAGTTTTTAAGTTGACCCAAGCGGCTCCTTCAACACTTGCTAATTATTCCTTGCCCAGCCAATATCAAACCTCCACGCGTAGCGCAGGATAATAGGCAATGAGCTTGCTGACCCCGTTTGGGCCCCTTCAGGATATTCCGCTTGATAACATCGAGCAGCTAAAGGAAATTCTCGTTCGTTCCGACAAGAGCCGGATGCTGGAAGGCCTCGTTATTGAGTCAGTATTTAACGAGTATCTCAGCAAGCTTACCGGGCAAGGGATTGACGTATTGCCGATCTCGCTGGTTCGCACACTGACGGTGAAAGCCCAGCGCCATTCGACGCGGAAAACGTTTGTGAATGCCTGGTGGATATGGGACCACTCAGAAGCGTGCACGTCAGCAGCAGCGCTGCGCAAGCTTCTTGCGCCCAAAGGAAGTCATGACGGTTTTCTGTTTGATTGCTATTACAACGAGTCGGCCAGAGACTTCTTTATCAAGGAGTGGAACGGCGAAACGCATATTCCCATTCAGTCCTTTATGCTGAAGAACCGGCGACAGACAGTACCTCAATTCAGGATTCCTGCGGCGTCGGTCATTGATGAACACCGCTCCCAACAAGCGTTCTGGGCGGGTATTTCCAGCCAATATAGCGATGATCTTTTCAAGCGAGTCGTGCTCCATCGCTTGTTCAAAAACTGTGCAATACAGCCTTTTTTCGATGGCGTGTGGGATATAGACAGCCTTGCACGGCTACCGGATAACACTTTCATGCAGTTGGAGGTTAAGCACAAGTTCCCGCGCATTGATGGCCCTGACGAGAATCTCTCTTTTGGGATTAATAACGGCCAGCTAAGGGTTATGCTGGCGTTGGCCCAGAGAGGCATCAAGACGCTGCACATGATTATGGTGAAGCCGATCTGGAACAAAAACCTGGGCACGGGCTACCTACTCAACCGAATCGGGGATCGCAAGAACGTCGTACTATTGGCAAAGTTATTGGATGAAACGACCTTGCGCGAGATAATGAAAAGACGCTCATCGGCAACGGGGGCGGAACAATCTTTCACCGGAAAAGATGAGCAAAAAGCGCGCTACGTTACCCCTTCCGAGTTCCAGTTTCTGGGAACGCTTGACGATCCCGTCGAAGAAATTGCCAAAAACATTCATCTTTCTGCCACTGGCCATTTGGATCGCCCGGCCAGTGATCAGATGTTAAAGAACAGCCGTATTCAGCAGTAAGATCTCGCCAAAACCGAATGATGGGCCTACAATCGTGGCAGATCGTCACACATTTGACCCAGAGAACCTCATGACTCTCCTTTTCGATATTGATAACGCTGCTGACTCAGACGCGGCTTCTCAACCAGCAGGTACTTCTCTATCGCCCTATGAGAGGCTTGATGACAGAGCTCTTTTGAACAAGCTGTTGGAAATTTACGATCAAAGAGCCATCGCAGAAGCACTTGCCGAGGCTGACAAGGGGAGCTGGTGCCGAGAAACCATCAATCGCTGGGCCAAAGGAAAGGCTGAACCCAAGGTTACCCGTGCCGCCTACCAGCGCATGGTGTCCATGCTGCCAACGCCTAAACCCAATGATATCAAGCCGTCTTTTCGATTCATTGACCTGTTCGCCGGTATTGGGGGAATAAGAAAAGGGTTTGAAGCCATTGGTGGCGAATGTGTATTTACGTCTGAGTGGAACAAGTACGCCGTACGCACCTATAAAGCGAATCATTTCTGCGATCCGCTTACGCATCGATTCAACGAAGATATCCGCGAAGTCACGCTGAGCTCAAATCTCGAGATTGACGAAGATACCGCCTATAAACACATTGATCAGCAGATTCCTGATCATGACGTGTTACTCGCAGGCTTTCCGTGCCAGCCGTTTTCTCTGGCAGGCGTTTCAAAAAAGAACTCTCTTGGCCTCAAACACGGGTTTGAGTGCGATGCCCAGGGAACACTGTTTTTTGACGTTGCGCGAATTCTGGCCGCCAAGCGGCCGGCGGCTTTTCTGCTTGAAAACGTCAAAAACCTCAAGAGCCACGACAAGGGTAAAACCTTCCGTGTGATCTGTGAGACGCTGGATGAGCTGGGTTATGAAGTGGCGGATGTTAACGCTCCCAAAGGCCAGGACCCCAAGGTTATCGATGCCAAACACTTCCTTCCTCAGCATCGCGAGCGGATTGTGCTTGTGGGCTTTCGTCGAGACCTTGATGTTCATAATGGCTTCACTCTAAAAGACATCGTCAACATGTATCCGAAGCAGCGCCCCTCTTTTGGCGAACTCCTGGATAAGGACGTCGATGACAAGTACATCCTGACGCCTAAACTGTGGGAGTACCTTTACAAGTACGCGCAGAAGCACCGCGAAAAGGGTAACGGATTCGGCTTTGGTTTGACCCGCTCCCACGACGTGGCCCGCACCTTGTCAGCCCGTTATCACAAGGATGGCTCGGAGATTTTGGTAGATAGAGGTTTTGATGACGCACTGGATTTCTACAGTGAACACAACCTCACGCACCGGCCAAGAAGGCTGACGCCCCAAGAGTGCGCCCGATTAATGGGCTTTGATAAGCTGGGTGAGAGCAACTTCGTCATCCCGGTATCCGACACCCAAGCCTACCGGCAGTTTGGTAACTCGGTGGTTGTTCCGGTGTTTGAAGCCGTGGCAAAGCTAATGAAATCGCGCATTCTTGCTGCCCGAAAAATTGAGTCTATCAAGGCGAAAGAAGACCAAAAGCAGATAGAGATTCCCCTCGCGCAGTAACGGGTTTGCCAGGGTTTTGAACGCCAAGATATCAGGGGCCATAGACGTATGGAAAAGCTGTCCACTCACTTTACAGGCGTTGGCGTAAAGCTGCTGAGTGAGGTTGAGGTTAACCCCAAAAAGTCCAACCAGCATGAACTTCAAGGGGTTCAGAAGCTCCGGCAAATTCTCGGAAATGAGCGGCTCTATATTGAGAGCACATGTCTCTATATGGGTGATGATGACGCCGACAGGCTCTCTCAGAATGGGACGTTAACCTGGTACGATGCACGCGAGAATGACCCGGCGCGTAGTGCAGAGTTTCGTTTGTACTATAAAAGCAGCAATGAGCCCCTGAAGTCTGCGGCGGCGGGAGACACCCTGATTTATGCTCACCGGCCTGATGGTTCTCTGCTGCTGGTTATCGTTCCCCAGGAAAGTGAGCTTCGAACAGCGCTTCTCTGGCTGTTTGGTGTGTATGAGGAGCCTGGTACGACGCTTGAAATCGTCGACCCAACCCGCATCGAGGTTCCGGTTTCACTGTTCAACTATATTGCTGACGAAGTTGGGATAGCCGTCCCAAGAGCAGGTGCTGATGAGGATAGTTGGCTAGATCTACTGCTTGAAAGATTCGACCTAAAATTTCCCACCACTCGAAAACTGTCAGATCTGGCGCTTGAAACGCTGCAACATGATATTGATCCAGTCTCCGCGCCTGACGATACGTTGATGGCATTGATCGAGCGCGAAGAAATACTCTTTAAGCAGCTGGAGCGCCACATTGTCAGTGCACACCTGGTAGAGCATGCCAACGGCTGGTCTAACGATGTAGATGCTTTTATCAGCTTCTCTCTCAGTGTTCAGAACCGAAGAAAATCCAGAGCCGGGCACGCCTTGGAGAACCACTTGGAGTGGATATTTGGCAAGCACGGGTTACCGTTTGAGCGCGGCGCCAGAACCGAGAAACGCTCAAAGCCGGACTTCCTGTTTCCAAGCAGTGAAGCGTATCAACACGATGACTTTCCTTCTTCAAAACTTCATATGCTGGGCGTCAAAACCACCTGCAAGGACCGCTGGCGGCAGGTTCTGAATGAAGCGCAGCGTATTCCTTTAAAGCACTTGCTGACCCTTCAACCCGGCGTATCAGAGCATCAGCTTACGGAAATGAGGGATGCTGGCGTTCAACTGGTAATTCCATCGCCGCTGCAGCCGTTTTACGCTCAAGGCAGCGTCGAGACGCTATCCAGCTTCATCGAATTTATTCGCGGGCACCACCATGGCGGACATAGTTGATCGTTCCACCCGGTCAAAAATGATGGCTTCAATCAAGGGCAAGAATACTGTCCCGGAGCGGTTCGTTCAGGCGGAGCTTGAGAAACGACATATTTCTTTTGACGCCCACGCGAACCACTTGCCCGGTAAACCAGACCTTGTGATTCCTGTTTATCAGGTCGCTCTTTTTGTAAATGGCTGCTTTTGGCACCGCCATGAAGGCTGCTTCTATGCGACAACGCCCGCCAGCCAAAAGGAGTTCTGGCAGAACAAGCTCGCCGAGACCGTACGCAGAGACGCACGCAAACAGGCCGAACTAGAGGCTCAAGGATGGCGCGTCATCGTTGTATGGGAGTGTGGCGTGAAACACTGCCCGCAGGAATTTGAGGTAGTGATAGATGCTATCGAGGGCGAAATCGCCCTTTCAGAGTGGCCCGAAAAGCCGCCACGTGTCAGGGACTAACGCACTAGCGACGCTATTATCACGAAGGGCCAAGTTCCCACTCGCGGCATTCTCTCTAAATACGTTAGCTTTTTAAAAACCAAAGAAGCCAAGGGCTTCAACCAATGGCGTGGAAAACTATTTTCCTGGTGGCTTAACAATTATTGCAACCGTAGATGGTAAACACGCTTATTACTAATGACTAAAACTTAGAGCTTGGTCATATTGTTACGTCGACATCACTCAATATTCTGAATCTGAATATTGATAATTTTATAAAAAATCAATAAAAACATAAGACTATAAAAATAATAGGAAATTATTATGGATATACTCCCCAGTCTACTCCCCGCATTGCATGGGCATAAAATCGTGAATAGAGGCATTTCAACCAAAGGTATGTGCGAACGATGGGGCAGGTAGCCACCTCAAGAAAGGATCTGCATTGCTTATCAGGAGGGTGCTTGCCTTCAGTGATTTTTATTATCACATATGCAAAGAATTATGAGCACAACCACCTAGCTTTAAGGAATACGAATTATATTCTGCTACACCTATAAATAAATTATCCTTTATTATTCAACAATTTACTTATCGCAGGCCACTTACTCGTAATCAGCAAGCAAGCTTATCATCGCTTCAACCGTCTAGTCATATTGATCGCGTTGAACGATGCATATGCACTAATTTTTCATTCAGAACGCAAAAGTGTCGATACGCGCTAAGCTATGTTAGGTTACAAACAAAGCCTAAAAGAGCAGAGTTTGGGACATGCGCCTTTCTAGAATTTTTATAAGAAATTTCAGGAACTTCCAGACTCTTGACGTTGCTCTCGGTGGCAACGCGGTGATACTAGGCGAGAATCGTACTGGAAAGAGCAACCTTCTGTACGCTTTGCGGCTCATTTTTGACCACAATCTACCGGATAGCGCACGTCAGCTCTCCCCGTCAGACTTCTGGGACGGCCTCGAAACGCTCAGTGCGGATGACAATATCGTGGTCAGCGTCGAAATCAAAGACTTTGAGCATGATCCGGATATTCTGGCCGTCCTTACAGACTTTCGACTCGATGACGATCCCGAGACCGTGAGGCTTTCCTATGAACTTCGGGCGAGAGCCGATCTCGACGTTGACGCCCCTATATCTGCAGCAGATTTCGAATTCTTCTGCTATGGGGGGGAGAGTGATACAAAAACTTATGGTCACAAATTACGGCGCCGAATCGCAATGGAAGTACTTCCGGCGCTGCGCGACGCCGAGAGTGATCTCGCCGTATGGCGGCGCTCACCTCTACGCCCACTGGTGGAAGAGGCATTCAGGACCGTCGACCAAGATGATCTCGTGGCCATCGGCGCGGCTATTGAGGAAGTTACCGGAAAGATAACGCAATTCGAAGAAGTCCAATTACTACAACAACGCATCGCAGACGCGTTTTTAGAGTTAAGCGGGCCGCGCCAGAATATCCGACCCGGTATCGGATTCAGCCCAGCGGACCCGACTCGCCTGCATCGTTCCATCCGCCTATTAATTGATGATGGCGCGCGAGGAATCGATGATGCCAGTCTCGGCTCTGCCAACCTGGTTTTCCTCAGTCTAAAAACACTAGAAATCAGGCAACTGATCAGTGAAAACAGTCGCGACCATACATTCCTCGCAATAGAAGAACCAGAAGCGCACCTGCACCCACATCTACAGCGCTCGGTTTACCGGCAAATGTTCGAGTCGGTCGATGGCGAAGAGACGCCAGGGCCTCTCTCAGTCATTTTGACGACCCACTCTCCACACATCGCAAGCGTTTCACCATTACGGTCAATCGTGTTGCTAAAGGACGCCGGCGAGAAAGGTACAGTCGGCTATTCAGCTCAAGAGATCAATCTCAGTGACCACGAAGCGGACGATATTGCACGGTATCTAGATGTGACGCGCGCAGAAATGCTGTTCGCGCGAGGCGTTATTCTAGTTGAAGGTGATGCAGAGAAGTTCCTTGTACCCGCCCTTGCGGAGCGAATCGGACAACCTCTAGACAGGTTAGGTATAACTGTCTGCTCAGTTTCAGGAACTAATTTTAAACCATATGTAAAATTTCTGAGCGGTCTCGGCATACCGTTTTCCGTAATCACGGACCGAGATCCGCAAGAAGGGAAAAAACCGCTTGCTTACAATCGCAGCCGAGGACTTATTGCGATTATTGCGGAACATTGCACCGGAGAAAGCCCGGACGATGTGCTCGCGGAACTGGCCGGGCACAGCGATTATGAAGATTTTCGTAAGCGGTGTGAGGACTTCGGCATTTTTTCCAATATGCAGACCCTTGAGGCTGACCTTTTTCAGGAAGGGTTCGCGGACGCGATCATAGGGGTGCTGCGTGAGTACAGGTTCAGCGCGGAGCGCCAAGACCAAGTTAATCGTTGGGAAGAAAATCCCAACAACTTGGATGAGCGCCTTCTTCTAAAGATGATAGATAGCATTGGCAAGGGGAGGTTTGCCCAAAGACTGCTCTCTCACTGCGAGGAGATTGACCCTCCAGGATATATCGACCGTGCCATCAGATACGTGGCCGACCGTGTCTGAGCGTTCAGCGTATATCAAGGCTGCCGAAAGCCTACGGGGCAATTCGGGACAGTGGGCTGCCTATGAATCGGATGGTCATTGTGTCGTGCTGGCAGGCCCAGGCAGCGGCAAAACGAAGACACTGACAATCAAGCTAGCGCGTATGCTCGCCGAAGATATTGAAGAGCCTCGGGGCCTAGCCTGCATTACCTATAACAACGAATGCGCGCGTGAACTTGAGCAAAGGCTCAACGACCTGGGTATTGCACCTGGCAAACGGATTTTTATTGGCACTGTCCACTCATTCTCGCTAACGCAAATCATATTGCCATACTCAAAGGTGGCTAGGCTCGGCCTGCCAGAAGATTTTGCAGTCGCAAATCTGCAGGAACAACGCGACGCACTGGAGCGCGCCTATGACAGGGTTATTGGAAGGGATGAGGATCCACACAGAATGTGGAAGGGACTCATGGAACGTTATCGTCGATCTCATCTAAACCGTGCGGCAGCAGCCTTTCATGACGACGATGCCACATGTGCTCAACTCGTTCTTGCCTACGAAGAAGAGCTGAGGGCGCAAGGATTGATCGATTTCGATGATATGCCATTACTCGCCTTGCGTGCGCTTAGGGAAAACAAGTGGCTCCGCTGCGCCATTCGCGCTAAATATCCCGTTTTGGCTGTAGATGAATATCAGGATCTCGGCAGTGCATTGCACAGTATGGTTTTAGGACTTTGCTTCAGCACCGGAATACGACTTTTCGCTGTCGGAGATGTGGATCAATCGATATACGGCTTTATTGGCGCAAAACCGGAACTGCTAAGGAGGCTTGCTCAGCGCGCGGATGTAGAAACGGTTCCGCTGCGCCTGAATTACCGTTGCGGATCAAGCATCGTCACCGCTTCGCAGTTCGCGCTAGGTGAGGAAAGGGGATACGAGGCTCCGGCGGGCGCTGCAGAAGGGACGATCTATTTTCAGCCCCTTCATGGCAGCTATGAACAGCGTGCGTACTACATTTTCGAGACGCTCATTCCCAATGCCATAGCTAGGCTACCGGGCTTAGAATCGGGAGACATTGCTATCCTCTACCCAGCCGCATGGCTCGGTGACTATATTGCAGATGCTGCCCAGGCATACGGCTATGGCACAGTCAGGGCGGACAGTAAATCACACTACCCCCGCTCAAGCCGACTGATGCGCTGGCTAGAGCAATGTGCCACGTGGTGCTGCAGCGGGTGGCAAACAGGAACACCTCGCTTCTCAAGGCTCGTGGCTGACGGCGAGCGTCTGTTCGCTGAAACGCTCGCCTCCGAAACAGAGCAAAACGAATTCCAGCGACAGCTAATTACTTTCCTATGGGAACGGCGTGACAGCACGCTTGATCTTCATACTTGGCTAACGACCTTCCGCCAAGAGTTGCTGAACGATCACCTTGCCCGAAGCCGCACTATGAGCGACGAGCGCAACACACTAAATACATTTGTAGAGAAAAGTGCCCCCGGGAACACCTGTGACGGCTTCACGCTCGGCCTTTTCTGCGGTCATGGCGAGGGCAACAATCGCATCACCTTGACAACCCTTCACAGCTCCAAGGGCCGCGAGTTCCGTTTTGTCGTTCTCTTCGGTATGGATGACGGCAAGCTACCGCGCAATAATGCAGGAGAGGGAGAGATAAGAGAGGCACGTCGCCTGTTCTATGTAGGCTTCACGCGTGCGGAAGAGGAAATTCATATAATTTACAGTGCTAATAATCCATCACCGTTTGTAACAGAATTGGCAGGACGAATTGATGCAGGCGATGTCTGAACTAGGCTATGTTTATATGGATAATAAGTGCTCAAGCCTCCTGGAAAGGCTAAAAAAATTACTACAAGCACCTACCCTCGTGAACCAATGGAAATGCAACGCTCTCACCTCTATTTCTGAAATGGCAGGACATCCGCTCGGGTAGCTCGACCAGACCTTACGGTATTGTGCTTGAGCTTGAGAGGCACCACGTTATCACCAGCATTGGACTGTTGGCTTAGATAACCAGGTCGTAGGCTACAAAGCATCTCAATGGTTTCTGGCGGCAACCCAATCTGATACACCAATTCAGCGCGCTCGAAGATGCCGTTATCTACCAACAAATGAGCGCCGCGCATCATGAGCTTGGGCTGCTCGAAAGCGAAGGTATCGTCGCCTGGCTCACCCTTCGTCCATTTACGTGCAGAGCGTCCTTTCCAAAGCCTTAATTCAAGCTGATCCGAAAGCAATGATAGGTCTCGACAGCGTACGATCATTGACGCTACTGAGACCTTCCAGCGAGATTTAAGCGAGAGCAGGTTATCAAGCGTTGGCCATACGACCTCCTGCGCAAAGCTCTCAGGAGGCATCAAAAAAGCACTGGCAAAACGGTGTGCCTGCCCTTCTAAAAGGTCGTAGAGCTCATTTTTCACATATTGTGAAGCCGGAATTTTCGAGTGTAGTACTAGATGCCCCAGTTCATGCGCTGCGTCGAAGCGGTTACGAATAGCATTCGCTTTGTCTTCAGCGATCAGCACATAGGGTCGGCCATCCAAGACGGAAACATGGGAGACACCGTCCATTTTGACATGCCCCAGGGTCGCACGAGTACAAATGATTCCAGCATTTTCCATTACCTGGATAACATTCGGAATAGGGGCAGTGCCGAGATTCCAAGCTTCACGGCATTCGCGCGCGATATCTTCTATTTCTTCATCACTGATCAGGCGACAGTCATCGGCATCAAGCATAGGTACATTGACCTCAGGCCACTCCATTGCATCCTGAAAGAAGTCTGAAATCTCTTGAAGCCATGCTAAATACAACTGCGACCGCTCACGGGCCTGCTTGTGAGCAGATGCTTGAGAGCGGAAAAAATGGGGGCGCTGTTCTCTCTGGAAAGCTAGCGGTATTGGCTTGAGAAACCACATACGTGAAACATTAAAAACGTGGCAAAGGCGATCAAAGGACTCAGCCTCAGGTAGCTGGGTACCTTTTTCCCATGCCGAAATCGTGCTGGAAGAGCGTTCAATTTGCTCTCCCAGCTCCGCGAGGGTCAAATTTTGGGCCATACGCAGCTGGCTCAGCCGTTGGCCTTGAAATCCATCAACCCCTGTTCTCATGTCACTCGCTTCCACCTTCGTGTTGGTCTCGTTCCTCATCGCGACGCATGCTAGCACGCAGTTTCGGATAAGCAACATCACCGAGACCATCTATTTCGTCGTAATACTGTAAAAGCTCATCAGCACTAATTCGCAAGTGAAACCCTGCGCTTGGATCACTGAATGGAACGGCTACAACGATGCCTAAGGGAGAACTGTGGTCACCTTCTGTCCATTTTGCTGTATAAGGCAGTAATAAAGCGTGCAAAGAGTCATCATTCGGGCCGAGAGGAGGCGTGGCAGATTGAAACAAGTCAGGATGCTGCGCTTCCAGCTTTTCGTTAATAGCGCTGAACTCACGCCGATATTTAGCCGAAGTAGGCTGCGCTTTATCCTTTGTCACGACACTGGTAGTAATTAAAAGAGAACCAGCCTGAATGAGCGCATAGTGCCCGCCTGCTGGGCGAGTAGAATAATTGCTCACTTCGAAGCTTTCATCGCCCTGCAAACCAAGAATAGCCTCTTGCACCGTGTAATGATGTAACTGCGGCCCTGGACCAGCCAGCGGTACATACTTGAAAGTCTCTTTAAGGTGGCTGTCGCTATTCTTAAAAGCTACTTCAATGCCTTCAAGCAATTGATTTAGATGATGACGAGGTAGTTGCTGGCAAATAAAGCGGCATAGTTCTTCTCTGTTCGTTTCTTTTTGGCTCACGATTGCCTCCAAGGCGCCGATTCGGTAAAGCAGATTATAGGCCCGTTTTTTCCTGTTATCCACGTAAAACTCATTCTCTAGCCTGCTGAACAGGACACGCTAGTCGCTTTAGATGTTGTCCCCCACAAAGGGTATTATGTGGCCAAGAGCCCAGCCCAAGTCACACGCTGCTAAGGAATACACAAGTACATACATGCCCATACTGCGATGTTAACCCGAGACGAAGACGTGCGCGCCGTTGAAAAGGTGCCCTATCGCTTGATGGAGGAAGAGCCCAAGCTTGGCTACGGTGACCAGAATTCAGGAAACATGCTCATCTAGGGCGATAACCTCGACGCTCTTAAGGCACTGCTGCCCTACTATGCTGGGCAGGTTAAGTGCATCTATATCGATCCGCCATACAACACCGGCTCCGCTTTCGAGCACTACGACGACAGCTTCCTTGTCTCTCTCGCAGTAGTTTTCTAGTAAGGAAGCCACTATATGTAGTGTCTCTATGTTTAAACCTACATATTAGGTTGACAGGCGCCAACCCAATCACCATATTGTCAACTTAAACCACCTTAAAATAAGGTAGAAAATCATGCTGCATGATCGTATACATCGTGCGCGTGTCCTTAAGAATATGACCTTGCAGCAATTAGCCGATCTGCTGGGGGGCATAACCAAGCAAGCTCTGTCGAAATATGAACAGGGCAAGGACGCGCCCAATTCGACTCGCTTGATCCAACTAGCGGACGCACTTGGGGTTAACCCTGAGTATTTTTTCCGTTCAGACTCAGTAAAGCTGGGAAAAGTAGACTTCCGTAAGCACTCTGCCTTCGGAAAACGCCAGCAAGAAGCCGTCAAGGAGCAAGTGCGTGAGCACCTTGAGCGCTATTTAGCGGCAGAGAGCCTGTTCCAAACCGGCCAATCACCTGATGAATTTTCCAAATGGCATCAGCGTTTTTCCGTATCCAATATCGATGAGGTTGAACAGGCAGCTAATAAACTGCGCGAAGAATGGCAGCTTGGGCTAAACCCCATTGCCAATCTGACTGAAACCCTGGAAGAAAATGGCATTAAAGTCGTCAGTCTTCAGGCTCACGAGAAATTTGATGGGCTTTGCGCCCTCGTCAACGATGGCGCGGATGCCGTTATTGTCAGTAATACTGAGCGTCCTGGTGAACGTCAGCGTTTTAATCTCGCCCATGAGCTAGGACATTTGGTTATGTCATTACCTGAGGAGCTTCATGGCACTCGGGATGAAGAAAACTGGTGCCACCGCTTTGCTGGGGCGTTTCTCTTTCCTGCAAATCAAGTGCGCGTCACCTTTGGTGAGCACCGCAAACGGGTGCTGTTCCAAGAGTTTCTTTTGGCCAAGGAGGAGTGGGGTATTTCTATTCAAGCCACTTTGCGCCGATTATATGACCTGGATATCGTTAGTTCGAGCTTTTATCAGAGCACTTTTCGCCTATGGTCGATGAAGGGTTTTCGAAAAAGTGAACCAGGTCGACAAGAGCCTGAAAAATCCTATCGCCTGAAGCAATTGGTTTACAGGGCGCTGGCTGAAGGACTGGTTACTCCTTCAAGAGCAGCGGAGTTACTCAGTGTAAGCCTCGGCGAGATTGAGGAAATAATGGCAAACGGACAGGCAGGTGACAGTGAACATGTCAGCGAAAATTCTTGTCTCTGATACCAATATCTGGATAGATCTTCACCGCAGTGGCCTGCTTGAAACCGTGTTTGCCCTACCTCACCAGTTCGTCACCACCGATTTTGTGTGGCGGGAGTTGAAAAAGCCCCCTGGCCAAGAGTTAACGGGATTAGGCCTTGTAGTTGAGGCATTCAATGGTGAGGAAGTTGCAACGCTTTTTACGCTACGCCAAACATTGGGTAATTCCTCACTAGCGGATGTGTCGTGCTACTTCCTAGCCAAGGAAAGAGGCTGGACGCTGCTGACCAATGACGGCGCGCTCAGAAAATCAGGGCAACAAAGCAAACTAGAGGTTCGTGGTGTACTTTGGATATTAGATGAGCTGGAAGCTCATGCCTTTCTTTCGCCAAGCCAACTGGCCGACTCTTTGGGATCAATGCTAAAAGCGGGTGCCAGGCTACCGGAAAACGAGTGCCATCAACGACTAGGCCGATGGCGGTAAATACGGCGCTCAAGATGACGTCTCAGAGCAGGCAAAAGGCTTCTTGTCGGTTATGAATATTAGCCAAAACAAACAGCTCAACAGATGGGATCGCCCCCCAGGAGCGGCGCCACATTTAGAGTTAATCAGTTACAAATATCCCATCTTCGCAAATGACTTACACCCATCACTTCCCACCACTACATGATCAATCACCTTAATATCCATCAGCCCCGGAGCTTCCTTTAGACGCTCATTGATTTGCCTATCTGAGCCACTTGGTTCTGGGTCACCACTGGGGTGGTGGTGTATCAAGTATCACGGCAGACGCGTTGTAGGCCAGCGCGGCTAGCACTTCTCGCGGATAGACGCTCGCGGCGTCAATGCGGGTTTAATACCCACCTAGCGGTGGCTTAAGCTGGATCATGGTAGACAAGCGTCGACATCACTCAATATTCTGAATCTGCTCACGCATCTGCTCAATCAGCACTTTAAGCTCTACCGCACAGCGGGTGCTTTCGGCCACGATGGATTTGGATGACAGTGTATTGGCTTCGCGGTTTAGCTCCTGCATCAAAAAATCCAGACGACGGCCTTTAGGACCGGCTTGAGTGAGCTGGCGGCTGACTTCTTCAACATGGGCCGTGAGACGGTCGAGCTCTTCGTCTACATCGGCTTTTTGGGCAACCAGTACCAGCTCGGCTTCCAGCCGCTGGGGGTCAAGTTCGGTTTTGGCCATTTCCAGACGCTCCAGCAGTTGGGCACGTTGGCGCTCTAATAGCTGGGGTAGCAGGCTTTTGACCGTAGCGACCTGTTCGCTTACCGCGGTAAGGCGTGTGCTGATCATTTCGGCAAGTTTGCCGCCTTCACGGGCTCGGGCATCGATGAGTTCCTCCAGCGCTTGCTCAAACAACGTTTTGGCAGCGGCTTTGATGGCGAGCTGATCCAGGTGTTGGGTTTCCATCACGCCAGGCTGGTTTAAAAGCTCAAGTGTGGTGGGCGGTACGGCGCTGGGCACGTGCTGCTGGATCGTCGTAAGCGCATCAGAAATCGCGGCCAGGCGTGCGGTATTTACCGTAGGGGCCTGTACGGCTTCTGAGCTTTCAAAGCGTATGCTGCACTCTACTTTGCCTCGTGCCAGGCGGGTTCGCAGGGCTTCACGGAGTATCGGTTCGAGATCGCGCAGGCTTTCGTGTAGGCGAAAATGCGGTTCCAGGTAACGCTGGTTCACCGAGCGAATTTCGACGTGCAGCGTGCCCCAGGAAGCAGCCTCATCAACACGGGCAAAGGCGGTCATGCTGTGTACGCGACGTAAAGTGGCCATGGTGATTATCCTTTGAGAACGCGTTTTCCTCAGTCTACCCGATAAGGGCAGGCTTGAACGTTAAGACGTGTACAATGGAAGGCTTTTCCTAGTTATGCGCTTTTTGTGAAGTGCTTTTTGTGAGGTGCTATGCGTCCTGAAGTTGTTCGCCCCAGTGGTCGCGAGGCCAACCAGCTGCGTGAGATCCGCCTGACCCGTGACTATACCCGTCATGCGGAAGGCTCCGTACTGGTTGAGTTTGGCGATACCAAAGTGCTGTGTAATGCCAGCGTAGAAATGGGCGTACCGCGCTGGCTGCGCGGCAAAAACCAGGGCTGGATCACCGCAGAATACGGCATGCTGCCCCGTGCGACCCACTCACGCAGTGGGCGTGAGGCGACACGTGGCAAACAGGGTGGCCGCACGCTGGAAATTCAGCGCTTGATTGGTCGGAGCCTGCGGGCAGCGGTCGACCTGAAAAAGATGGGCGAATTCACGGTCACCGTGGACTGCGATGTCATTCAGGCAGACGGCGGCACGCGTACTGCATCAATTACGGGTGGCTGTGTCGCGCTGGTGGATGCCATTCGTTATCTGCAGCGTGAGAAGAAGATTAAAAGCGATCCTTTCAAGCAGTTGGTCAGCGCGATTTCAGTGGGTATCTATAAAGGCATGCCGGTGCTGGACCTTGACTACCCCGAGGACAGCAAGGCCGATACCGATTTGAACGTGGTGATGACCGAAAGCGGCGAGCTGATTGAAGTACAGGGCACGGCTGAGGCAGGCGCGTTTAACCGCATGGAGCTAAACGCCATGCTGGACCTGGCCGAAAAGGCGGGCTCTGAGCTACTTGAGCATCAGCGTGAGGCGCTGGGTATTCGCGGTTAGGCCGTTTAATCGCCAACGCAATGAGCCGACCATGGTCGGCTCATTGGTTAACGACGACGCGGGAAAGATGCTTAAAGGGCGAGATCGTACTCGACAATTAGCGGGGCGTACTCGGAGAAAGTTGCCTCTTTATCGATCCATGCGTCGACCACGTGACGACGGAAGTTGGGGCCGACTAACTGATAGTCGATCCGCCACCCTTCTTGACGGCTACGTGGCACCTCTTGGTCAAGCTTCGGCCACCAGGTGTATTCGCCAGCATCGCGATTGATTTCGCGGAAGGTGTCGATAAACCCTGTTGGGCCAAGCACCTGATCCATCCAGGCGCGCTCTTCGGGGCGAAAACCAGAGGTGAGCTGGTTATCCGACCAATTGGCCAAATCGACCGTTTTATGGGCCACATTCCAGGTACCACAGATGATGTATTCGCGGCGTTTGCGCGACATCTTCGTCAGGTACTCCTGGTACTGCTCCATAAACGCCTGCTTGGCTTTCTGGTCGCTGCCATCGGGCATCAAAAAGGTGGCAATGCTGAAGCGGTCATAATCCGCCTGCAGAAAACGCCCTTCGTGATCGCACTGCGGAAAACCCAAGCCATACATGATCGCCTTGGGGATTTTGCGGCAGTAAAGCCCAACACCGGCGAACCCATCCTCTTCCGCATCCAGGAAATAGCCTTCATAGCCTTCCGGATAAAGAATATGGTCACCTAATTCAAAACTTTTTGCCTTGATGTTCTGCACGCAAACCACATCGGCGTCCTGCTGAGCCAGCCAGTCCAGGAAGCCACGGTCGACGGCATCACGTATACCATTAACATTGATGCTGGCAATTTTCATAAATCGTCCCTTTTGCGTCGCTGCTGTATGATACCCGACGTTTAGACGTTTGGGTAAATAGACCCTCTTATTCTTGCTATTTACCTGCGTTTTATTGTCGCCTTTGTGCTGACATAAATCACCCGCCTAATGAGGAACGCCGTGGTTACCACTCTACAACCCTACCAACGCGAATTCATCGCCTTTGCCATCGAGCAGGGCGTTCTCAAGTTTGGTGAATTTACGCTTAAATCTGGGCGAGTAAGTCCTTACTTTTTTAACGCTGGACTGTTCCAGACCGGCCGCGCACTAGCCAAGTTAGGCCGTTTTTATGCCCAGGCTATTGTCGACAGCAACTTGAAAGCCGATGTGCTGTTTGGCCCAGCGTACAAGGGCATTCCGCTGGCGGCAGTGACCGCTGCGGCACTGGCGGATCATCATGACCAAGACATGCCCTACGCGTTTAATCGTAAGGAGGCCAAAACCCACGGCGAAGGCGGCAACATTGTGGGTGCACCACTGTCGGGCGATATCCTGATCATTGATGATGTGATTACCGCCGGTACGGCCATCCGCGAAGTCATGAGCCTGATTGAGCAAAGCGGTTCCCGTGCAGGCGGCGTGATAATTGCCTTGGACCGCCAGGAGCGCGGCCAAGGCGAGCAGAGCGCCATTCAGGAAGTCCAGGCCGAGTATGGCATGCCGGTGGTGAGCATCGTCACGCTTGAGCAAGTACTTACTTACCTTGAAGAGCATGCTGGTGACGAAATGCTCGCCTATGCAGAAGCCGTGCGCGCTTATCGTGACCGCTACGGTATTGCCGCCTAGCTAAGTAGCAAGTGCGCCAGCAAAACCTTGCTGGCGCCACGCTTCATAGCTCACAATAGCCACCGCGTTGGAAAGGTTTAGGCTGCGATTATTGGGCTGCATGGGAATGCGTAGCTTTTGGGCGTCTGGCAGCGCCTGATGCACCTCGGCAGAGAGACCAGCCGTTTCAGAGCCAAACAGCAGTATATCGCCAGCCGCAAAATCTGCCTCACTGTGGGGCCGTGTACCCTTGGTGGTAATTGCCCAAATTCGCCGCTCAGGCAGAGCTTTTTGGAACGCAGCAAAATCAGCATGACGCGTCACATTAGCCAGATCGCGGTAATCAAGCCCAGCACGGCGCAGCTTTTTTTCTTCAAGATCAAAGCCCAGCGGCTCGATTAAATGTAAACGACAGCCATTGTTGGCTACCAGGCGCATAATATTACCCGTATTGGGTGCCATACGCGGCTCAAACAGCGCTACTTCAAACATCACCACCTGCCTATCCATGTTGTGCGCGTAGAAACGCCTGATTGTAGATGAAAAACCGCCAAGGATAACGTGCCTAATGACGCCCTCGCCCCCGCAATCCATTCTTAGCCGCATTAAAGGTCTTAACCCGCGCCAGCAGGAAGCCGTGCGCTACATTGATGGCCCCTGCCTGGTATTAGCGGGCGCGGGTTCCGGCAAAACCAGCGTTATCACCACCAAGATTGCGTATCTGGTTCAGGAATGTGGAATGAGTGCGCGCCGGATTGCGGCGGTCACGTTCACCAACAAAGCCGCCCGAGAGATGAAAGAGCGCGTAGGGCAAATGTTGAAAGGCAAGGAGGGTCATGGCCTTACCGTCTCCACCTTTCACACTCTGGGGCTTAATATTATTCGTGGCGAGCTGAAGACGCTGGGTTACAAGCCGGGGTTTTCCCTGTTCGACCCGGAAGATGCCAAGGCGCTGCTACGTGACCTGATGAACAAGGACGCCCAGGTCGATGCCGAGCAGATCAATGCCGTGCAGAGCAAAATATCCACCTGGAAAAACGACCTGGTGTTGCCCAGCGACGCGCTTTCATTTGCCGCCGATGACGATGAACACTTTGCTGCTCGGGTATATGAAGCCTATAACCGTCATCTAAAAGCCTACAACGCGGTGGATTTTGATGACCTGATCCTGCTGCCCGTCGTGCTCTTGAAAAACGATGCCGAGGCACTGGCGCGTTGGCGGCGCAAGATTCACTACATGTTGGTGGACGAATATCAGGATACTAACGTGTCCCAGTATTTGCTGGTGAAGCTTTTGATGGCCGAGCGCTCGACCTTTACCGTGGTGGGCGACGATGATCAGTCAATCTACGCTTGGCGCGGTGCACGTCCCGAGAACCTGATCACGCTGGGCGAGGACTTTCCTCGCCTAAAGGTGATCAAGCTGGAGCAGAACTACCGCTCAACCGGGACGATTCTGCGCGCGGCCAACACGCTGATTGCCAATAATCCGCACGTCTACGATAAAACCTTGTGGTCGGATATGGGCGACGGCGCACCGATTCGGGTGATTGTGAATCGCCATGAAGAAGCGGAGTCTGAGCGCGTAGCCAGCGAAATGCTGACTCGGCGTATCAAGGAAAAGGCTGAATGGCGCGACTTTGCCGTCCTTTATCGCGGCAACTTTCAGGCACGGCTTTTAGAACTCAAGCTTCAGCATTACCAAATTCCCTACAAGCTGTCCGGCGGCACGTCGTTTTTCTCGCGTAATGAGATCAAGGACGCCATGGCCTACCTCCGCCTACTCATCAACCCTGCCGACGATAATGCCTTTTTGCGGATAGTAAACGTACCGCGCCGTGAGATTGGCCCAGGTACGCTTGAGAAACTGGCTAACTATGCCACCGAGCGGACGATTTCCCTGTTTGCAGCGTGTCATGAAATGGGCCTGGAGCAGACGCTGCCCACCCGCGCTGTCGAGCGGTTAAGCCGGTTCACCCACTTTATTGACGGTGTGCGCAAGCGCATGGATCAGGGCGATGCAATTGCCGCCATCCGCGACATGCTGCGGGATATGGATTACGAGGCGTGGCTTTATCAGAACGCCAGTGCGCCGACTATTGCTGAACGGCGCATGGCCAACGTGTGGATCTTGATCGACCAGTTGGAAAAGTCGCTTAACCGTGACCCGGAAGAGGATACCGCCTCAGAGGCGACCGAAACCGACAGTGTGGAGGCGGCGATTTCCCGGCTGGTGCTGCGCGATATCCTGGAACAGCAGGCCGAAGAGGATGACTCAGACCGCGTACAGCTGCTCACCATGCACGCATCAAAAGGGCTTGAGTTCCCGCATGTTTACCTACTGGGCCTTGAAGAGGATCTGCTGCCCCACCGCAATGCCATTGAAATGGGCACCGTGGAAGAGGAGCGCCGCTTGGCCTACGTAGGCATTACCCGGGCGCGGCGCACGCTCACGCTCACGCTTGCCCGCCAGCGCAAAGCCTACGGTGAGCTGATGGATTGCCAGCCCAGCCGTTTTCTGGATGAACTGCCCGGGGAAGACCTGGAGTGGGAAGGTCGGGCGGATAAAGAGGACCCGGACAAGAAGCAGGCGCGCGGCAAGGATGCAATTGCCGGGTTGCGCTCTCTGTTGGGGTAACGATCAGGCCAAGCTGTCCACAGGCGGATTGCCGGAACCGCCTGTGGATAGGTTATTCGACCTCTTCGATCATGTAGTCGACCGCTGCCTTGATCTCATCATCGCTGAAATTAAACCGACCGCCCTTGGGTGGCATCGCGCCAATCCCCTTAATGGCGTTGGCGTAAAGCGTGTCAGTGCCTTGAGCGAGCCGTGCGGTCCAGGCGGCGTTATCGCCCGTTGCCGGAGCGCCCGCAATGCCTGCCGCATGGCAGGCGCCACAGCCAGCCTTGGCATACAGCGCTTCACCATCGTATTGGGCGGCGATATCTTCCGATTCAGGCTCCTCTGGCAAGGAAGCATCAGGTTCAGGCTGGGCCACCGCACGTTGGCATGTTTGTCCTTGCAGGCAGAGCTTGCCAACTGGCGCAAGGCGCTCGGCAAGCGCTGCATCCTCGGCCTCTGCATCAGCAAGCGCGGCGCTCGATAGCACCCCTAACGCGACGATCCCGCCCAGCATACATTTGAAATTCACCCTGCCCCCTTGGCGTTTATCGCCATAATAGCGGCGTTTAATCCTGTATCGATAACCGTGTTCCAGGAAAATATTCCGGGAAGATAATATCTTTTTTTTCACAGATAGCCAGAGGGCGATAGGTGAGAGCCACCTATCGGGTGATGCAATAACAAAAGGGTCTAAACGGTGATTTAAAGGCCTACGTTTAGAAGATCAGCTTAAAGACGCCCGTAAGGGTAAGAAGGCCTACGGCAAAAATAAAGATAATAATCCACAGCAAAATTTTCATAACGTTTCCTCCATGAATAAAAGAAGCATCCCTCAATACCGCGCTCACAGTATAGAAGAAAAATTAAACAGCATACTTAATATTACCTTTTGAACAGAGAAATTCTCGTGCTTCATCATGGGCTTGAAGCGGTAAGCTAGGCATTTTTCCAGGCAAGCAGACGCTGCTCGGCATAACCGATGAACCCCGCCTGCTGATAAAGGCGCCAAGCGGGCGTATTGCGAGCATCGACGGTCAATATCATCTCGTTTGCCCCTTGGTTAATCGCCAGGTTAAAAGCCGCGGTTAACACGTTTCGACCGATGCCCTTGCTGCGCCATTGCGCCGTGACGCCCATTAATAAAAGCTCCCAACAGTGAGCCGACCGCGGTGCTAACAGCAACACGCCCACCCGCTCATCGCCCAGGTTAACGCTATACCAATGGTTCGGTGCCGTAGGTGCCTGGTCATAAAAACCGGCTAGCAGGGCTTCGCTGGAAAGTGATTCTCGCAGTGATGGGCAGTCCAGCGAGCCTTGACTAATGGAATCGATCAGGGCAGTTTGCGCGGCGGTGCTTAGCTCACTAAAAGGCGCTAGCCGAATTGGCGAATCCGTTGAAGGTACCGCCTCCGTGGCCGCCAGCGTAATGGACAAATAGTGTAGTTTGGCCAAGCGCACCATATTATGCGCAAGCAGCGTTGCCTCCCACGCATAGTGGCTGGGCGGCAATACCACGTGGCAAAGCGTTATTCCCTGCGTGGTTACCCAATCATGAGCAGCGCTTAACAAGGCCTGGCTTACTGGGTCATCCTGGCAAGGAAGCCATAGCTGTGCGGTGGCGTGAGCTAGCGGCTGCACCCACAGCGCACCGCTAATACGGCCGCGCTGCTGATAGATCCATAGTCCTTCCCAGGCTGCCTGCGTGGCCGATCGCAAGGCGGTATGCAGCGTCGATTGCAAGGACGGCTCATGTACCGCCGCTAGATGCAGCAGGGCTTCCCGACGCTGCGTTGAAGGGCAGATACTCACAAAAGCACTATCGACTATCGGTTTCATTAGTAATCATGGCGCCATTGCATTGCTTTCGTTGATGTTAATCCTGACTGACTCCCCCTAACGATGCTACCTTTTGTTACTTCTAACTGGGCCGTTGTTACAGGAGTAATTGACACCATGCGCATACTGCTGGTTGAGGACGACGCCAGCTTGTCTTCGGGCATTCGCCTGGCGCTCAAGCCGGAACACTATACGGTTGACCACCTGGATAATGGCAATAGCGCGCTTATGGCTCTTAAAGAGGCTGAGCCGTTTGATGCTGTCATTCTCGATTTGGGCTTGCCGGGTCTGGATGGCCTACACATTATCAAGGCGGTACGCCGCCAAGGCAGCCAAATTCCGATATTGGTACTCACCGCCCGTGACGGTATCAATGACCGCATAGCGGGGCTGGATGCTGGGGCCGATGATTACCTGGTCAAGCCCTTTGAAGTGGAAGAGCTCAAGGCCCGTTTGCGGGCACTGCTAAGGCGCAGCCAGGGGCAATTGGATAATCACCTAGAGTGTCGCGGCATCCGCCTGGAACCGCTTACCCTAAGCGTCAGCTATCAGGATAACGTCATTACCCTTTCACGACGCGAATTTACCCTGTTACAGGAATTTATGGGCCACCCGGGCCGGGTCTTTACCCGCGATACACTTACCAGCCTGATTTATGGCTGGGATGAGGATGTAGAAAGCAACGCCATTGAAGTCCATATTCACCATTTACGGCGCAAGCTGTTTCCTGAGGTGATTCGCACCGTACGCGGCATTGGTTATGTGATGGATAAGGCGCCGCCGGGAGGCGAGCAGTGAACTCTATCCGTCGGCGAACGTTAGGGCTCACACTGCTGCTGTTTCTGCTCAGTATTATGGTCATTAGCATGGTTAGCTACCGTTATGCCACGCACGAAATTCAGCAGTTGCACGATGCAAGCCTTGCCCGACACGCGCATCTTTTAGGTGAACTCATGCAAGCGCCTATTCCGCCCGCGTATCAGCAGGCACTTCTGCAAAGCGTAGAAAATACGCTGCAAACCAAGCAGCGCAATCCTGAAGCGCTTGTCTTTCAACTTTGGGAAGGCGATGAACTACTGCTCCGCTCGACCGATGCACCATTAGCGCCGCTTGCCGCATCGCAAAGTGGCTACACCCGGCAACAATACCAGGGGCAAACGTGGCAAACCTATACGCTTTCGCTTGCAGAGGGGCGCAGGGTCATCGTGGGTGAGCGTGACGACATCCGCTTACGTTTGATCAGGCAGGTAGCGCTGCGTACGCTGCTGCCCGAATTTATTGGGTTAATCGTATTAACGTCTTTATTGTGGTGGAGCATCGGCTGGGGGCTTTCACCTCTGTCGAGAATGGCAGAACAAATCCGCAACCGAGACCCACATAACCTTCAACCCCTTAAGCTTTCGCCTCTGCCGTATGAGCTGGCGACTATTTCCGGTGCACTCAATCGCCTGTTGATGCGCATCCAGCGTTTACGCGAGCGCGAAAAACGTTTTATCGCCGATGCCGCCCATGAGCTGCGTACGCCGCTTGCCGTACTCGACCTTCATGCCCAAAACGCCCTGACCGCAGAAAGCCCACAGGACCGTGAGGAGTCGCTTCATTATTTGCGCCAAGGCGTTGCCCGCTCGACGCATTTGGTCAGCCAACTGTTAACGCTGGCAAGGCTTGACCCGGATGAAACAAGCCTGCCATTACGCCCTGTTGATGCGCTGTTTGAGGTGCGTGACGCGCTGGCCAAACTACTTCCCCTCGCCCAGCAACAACAGCAAATGCTGCAGCTAGAGGCTGATGAACAAGACCAGTGGGCGTTAAACGAAGTCCCTGGCACCTTGGGAACACTCGTGCAAAACCTGGTGGGCAACGCCATTCAGCACTCTCCCCCTCAAGGAACTATCCACGTGCAGCTTAAGGCGGAATTGAACGCCATTATTTTAGTGGTGGATGACCAAGGCCCGGGGATTCCTTTATCAGCCCGCAAGGCTGTTACAGAGCGCTTTCACCGCGCAGGCCCCGGCGCTGGGTCAGGATTGGGGTTATCCATTGTGGAGCGGATAGTGGCGCAGCATGCGGGCAGCCTGGTATTTGATGATGCGCCAGGGGGCGGTTTGCGCGTACAGGTCACGCTTAATCGCCACAGCGGCCAAAGTTAGTTTTCAAGCCTTAAGGTTCCGATAAGAATTAACTGTGACTCTGAGGGTACCAGGCTGATTGGCAGTAAGCAGTTGGCCAAATAAAATGGAGGTTCCCTGATGAATCAAGTGGCTTTTGCACCCAAAACGTTAATTAAATTCAGCGCCGCTCCACGCCTTAAGTCGCCAAGTGCCAAGCGGTTAACGACTGAAAGTTCAGCGCTGGATGTACTTACCGACTTTCAAACGCTGAAACCTCATTCAGTCGCCGCCGACACGCCTGTTGACGAGGCGCATCTCAAAATGCGTTATAGCGGTGTGCGGCTTCTGTTTGTAACCGACAAAAATGAGCACTGCATCGGTATTCTTACCGCTAAAGAGCTGATCGGCACACGCCGTATTAATCTGGCCATGCAGCAGCGCAATCTTGACCGCGACGAAATAACCGCGGATATGATCATGACCTCCTGGGACAAACTCAGTGCGATGACGCTGGAACAGCTCTCGGCGCTGACGATTGAAGACCTTGTCCTGGTCATGGAAGACGTGACTGAACAGCACCTGTTAATCACTCAGTACGACGATCATAACGCACTGACCATTCGTGGTTTAATATCAGCCACCGATATCCAAAACACCGTGGGTAAGCAAGTCAGTACGGTGGTTCCCGTAGCGCGTAGTTTTGCCGATATTTGCCAAGTGATTACCGGTCACGACCTGTAAAATTAAGAGCACTCGTTCGTTGTTGTGAAACGTATTTATCATCTAAAACGCCCCTTACCAAAAACGGTAAGGGGCGTTTTTTAGTGTTCTATCAATACCGTGTTAATCCCTAAAGATTAACACCCAACCGCTAGAACATGGAGGCGTTGATAAATAAGTGTGTCGCTACACTAGCGGCATAACCCAGAAAAATAGCCGGCACCCAGCGTAAGTGAACCATAAAGGTATAAATACCCCGTGCTTGGCCCATCAAGGCAACGCCAGCCGCTGACCCCATGGCGAGCAGGCTTCCCCCAACACCGGCGGTAAGCGTAATCAGTAGCCAGTTGCCTTCAGACATATCAGGCGCCATGGAAAGCACGGCAAACATTACCGGAATGTTATCCACCACGGCTGAAATCAGCCCCAACACAACGTTAGCCCAGATGGGATTCCAACTGCCGTAGAGCGTTTCAGACAGCAGGCTTAAATACCCCATAAAGCCAAGCCCGCCCACACACAGTACGACGCCGTAGAAGAATAGCAGCGTATCCCACTCAGAACGCGCGATACGGCTAAAGATATCAAACGGCACCACACTGCCTAACTGCTCCAGTTTCTTCCAGTCGCCCCGGCGTGAATAACGTACCCGCTTACGCTCTAACGAGCGCGGCAGGCTGCGCCGCAGGTAGTATCCAAAAAACTGCAATAGTCCTAAACCAAACATCATGCCCATTGCAGGCGGCAGGTGTAGAATCGAGTGGCAGAGTACGGAGATGGCAACGGTCAGCAAAAACAGCGCAATGATCCGGCGTGCGCCCCGCTTGAGCCAGACGCTTTCAGTAAGTGCTGCCGGTTGGCGGTTAACAATAAAGAAGTTCATGATGACCGCAGGCACCATAAAGTTAACGATAGCGGGTAATAACAGTACAAAGAAACCGCTAAACGGCACTTGTCCTGCCTGCCAAACCATCAACGTCGTGATATCCCCAAACGGACTAAATGCGCCGCCAGCATTGGAGGCCACCACCACGTTAACGCAGCACAGGCTAATAAACTTGTTATCACCTTCAGCCACTTTCAGGATTACCGCGCACATCAGCATAGCCGTGGTCATGTTGTTGGCTATCGCAGAAATACCAAATGCGAGAAAACCGGTAATCCAAAAAAGGCTGCGGTAGCTAAACCCTTTGCGCACCAACCAGGCACGCAATGCGTCAAATATACGTCGCTCTTCCATGGCGTTGATATAGGTCATCGCCACCAGCAAAAACAGCAGTAGTTCGGTGTATTCGAGCAACGTTTCCCGAAAAGCGATTTCTGCCTCTTCAGGCATACCGGCCTGCACATACACCCATGCCACGATGGCCCAAATAAGCCCCGCCGCTACCAGAACTGGCTTGGATTTACGCATGTGGAGAAGCTCTTCAGACATTACCAGAGCGTAGGCAAGTACAAAGATGCCGACACACGTAATACCGGCAAGAGAGAGCGTTAAATTCAGTGGACCTGCATCGGCATAAGAGACAGAAGGAAAGACAACAGCACAGAGAGCAATCAACAACCAAGCGACCCGGCGAGCTGAGAGCCGAGGTGCAAGGACGTTTTGTGGTTTCATGACAGCGTGATCCTGACAGATGTGGGGGGAGAGCGTGCCACCATGATAAGCACGCTAATAAACTGCTGCAACGCAGCGCTGACTCGCAAGGTGCGCCTAATTGTCGCACCTTGTAACGCTGTTTTATAGTGTTCGAACAACTTATTACGTTTGCTCATTCAATGGGCTATACGCTTCTTTTTTCAGGACAGCAGATCACAGAAATAATGGCTGTTAAAAAATCAGATCGTCGTTCAGCCGCTATAACAACGCTGGTATTACTTAAGACAGGATGCCAGTGTGTGTAACGCCACCGTATTTTTATTTCTAGTTGTATCAATCGTTAGCATCGTTAATAAACACGCTCTCACTAACGCGATAGCACGCTGGATAAGTCCCCCCATGTACACAAAGAGCAAATACCCTCCTGTAAAAGACCATCAAACAAAAAAGGAGCCCGCTGATGGATGCATATCTAGACAATATCCATGACATCTTGCAAAAACTTAAGGATTATCTGGAGGGGAATGAAGATGAAGTGATCGCTACGACTGCCGTATCGTCAAATTCCATGACGTTTTGAAAAACCCGGATGAGTACGGCCTAACTGAGCTGGAGAAAAGCCAGTTGCCGCATTTGGAAGAAAAAGTGTGGCGCACGGTACTCTCGCCACTTGCGAGGCTCGAAGCGAACGAAAACGTAGAGCAATAGGCGGGTAACACTGAACATCATGCTAACCAGCAAACCATTCTCGCCCCTAAAGGTTGGACACTTCATCCAACCTTTAGGGTATTGCCGTAAGAGCATTCAACGAACCGTTTGATACCAGCCGGCAGTGGTTTACTCGACCGTCACGCTTTTCGCCAGGTTACGCGGCTGATCGACATCGGTACCTTTAAGCACTGCGACGTGGTAGCTCAAAAGCTGGAGAGGAAGCGTATATAAAAGCGGTGCCAAGGCTTCGTGAATATGCGGCAGCTCAATGACTCGGATATTGTCATGCGGCTTGATACCCACGTTCTCATCGGCAAATACAAACAGCTGGCCGCCCCTGGCACGGACTTCCTGCAGGTTGGATTTTAGCTTTTCCAACAGGTCGTCATTGGGTGCGACGGATATCACCGGCATCTCGCTATCTACCAGCGCCAGCGGGCCGTGTTTAAGCTCACCGGCTGGGTACGCTTCTGCGTGAATATAGGAGATTTCCTTAAGCTTAAGCGCGCCTTCCAGTGCAATCGGATAGTGCGCACCACGGCCCAGGAACAGCGCATGGTGCTTTTCAGCAAACGCCTGGGAGAGCTGCTCAATCTGGCTGTCCAGGGCCAGTACTTGTTGGCAAATATCAGCAAGCGAATGCAGCGCCTTCACAATACCTGCATGCTCTTCCTGCCCCTTCGCTTTGCTTATCGCCAGAGTTAGAAGCAATAGTGCCACCAACTGAGTGGTAAACGCTTTTGTGGAGGCAACGCCAATTTCCGGGCCTGCACGGGTCATCAGGGTCATATCTGATTCACGCACCAGGGAGCTTCCCGGTACGTTGCAAATAGCCAGCGAGCCGACATAGTTCAGAGTCTTGGCAAAACGCAGTGCCGCCAGCGTGTCAGCGGTTTCACCCGACTGGGAGAGCGTTACGAACAGCGTATCGGAAGGTACGACCGGGTGGCGATAACGATACTCGGAGGCCACCTCAACCTGTACCGGCACGCCTGCATAACGTTCAAGCCAGTAGCGGGCCACCATCGCCGCGTGATAACTGGTGCCACAGGCAATGATATGGACCTGGCGGGTTTTCTGAAAAAGCGCTTGAGCATCAGGGCCAAAGCTCTCGACCAACACACTGTCCGCGCTCAAACGCCCTTCCAGGGCCGCCTCAATCACGGTGGGCTGCTCGAAGATTTCTTTAAGCATGTAATGGCGGTAATTGCCTTTGCTGGCAACACCATCGCCATGCTCAAAAACATGTACCGACCGTGTGACTGAGCTGCCATCTTTATCGACAATCCGGATAGCACCCTTTTCGCTCAGCTCGACCACATCGCCTTCTTCCAGATAAATAAAGCGATCCGTTACTTGTAGTAAGGCAAGTGGGTCTGAGGCTAAAAACGCTTCACCCATACCCACCCCCACCACCAGCGGGCTTCCCTGGCGTGCACCTACGACTACGCCCGGCTCCTTAATACTCATAACGCCCAGCGCATACGCACCGCCCAGGCCGTTCACAATTTGCTGGGTTGCCTCAAACAAGCTGAGACCACCCTGCAACTTGTCTGCCAACAAATGAGCAATGACTTCGGTGTCGGTTTCCGAGCTAAACGTATAGCCACTTGCCTGCAGCGTCTCTTTTATATATTCGTAGTTTTCAATAATGCCGTTATGCACCACGCTGACGCAGTCACCGCTATGGTGCGGGTGGGCATTGGCTTTTGAAGGTTTTCCGTGAGTTGCCCAGCGCGTGTGAGCAATCCCCGAAGCTCCCGGCAGCGGCGCACTATTCAGCTCACTCTCAAGGGCTGCGACCTTACCAACTGCGCGATGACGAGTGAGCTGGTTATGATCGTTCAACACCGTCATGCCCGCTGAATCGTAACCGCGATACTCCAGGCGCTTAAGCCCTTCCAACAGTATGTCTTGCACGTTACGTTGCGCTACAGCAGCGACGATGCCACACATAAACCGTTCTCCCAGGATAAATTAAAGGTATCGATGTACCACTCGTTTACTTGCCAGCTTTAACAGGACGCACCCAATCGGCCTTTTCCAGCTGCTTGCCTCGCGTCACCGCTAAGGCATGCTCACGGACATCTTTTGCAATGGTGGATCCAGCGCCTATGGTCGCGCCTGCCCCTACGGTAACCGGAGCCACCAGTGCGCTGTTAGAGCCAATAAAGGCATGGTCGCCTATCTCGGTGTGATGTTTGTTAGCGCCGTCATAGTTACACGTAATCGTACCGGCACCTATATTAACGTCGCGCCCCAAGCGTGCATCGCCAACATAGCTTAAGTGGTTAATTTTGCTACCCTCGCCTACCTCGGCGTTTTTGGTTTCTACAAAATTCCCCACCTTGGCGTTAACCGCCAAGCGCGTCCCCGGGCGCAGGCGCGCATAAGGGCCCACCAGGTTATGGCCAGCCGTCTTTGTTTGATCAATAACAGTGTGACTATCAATGATGCTTTCAGCACCGATAGTGCTGTTTTTGATCACACAGTAAGGCCCTACACTAACGCCATCACCCAGCGCCACGTCACCTTCAAAAATGCAGCCCACGTCAATAAACACATCGTGACCACAGGTGAGGCTTCCGCGCACGTCGATCCTTGTAGGATCAGCCAGTGCCACGCCCTGTTCCATTAGCAGGTCCGCTTGGCGCGCTTGGTAAACGCGCTCTAACCGCGCCATTTGGGCACGGTTATTAACCCCTTCTACTTCAACGGCGTGAGCTGGCTGCTCGGTGCAGACTTTAATCCCCTCTTTAGCCGCCATTTCGATCACATCAGTCAGGTAGTATTCACCCTGAGCATTGTCAGCAGAAAGTTTAGGCAACCAACGCGCCAGTTGGGCACTGGTCATCGCCATGATGCCGGTGTTGCATTCGGTGATGGCACGCTCGGCGTCGTTGGCATCTTTTTGCTCTACAATCGCCACTGCATCGCCCGCCGCATTACGCACAATACGGCCATACCCCGCTGGATCCTCCAGCGTAACCGTCAGCAACCCCATCTGTTGTTCGTTCACATGGGCCAAAAGCGCTGTCAGCGTTTCGCTTTGAATGAGCGGTACGTCGCCATACAGTATCAAAACATTGCCATCACCAAGTTCCTTCAATGCTTGAGCGGCGGCGTGCCCCGTGCCTTTCTGCTCTTCTTGCACGGCAAACGTGACGTTTTCATCCGCCAATGCGTGACGCAGCTGCTCAGCGCCGTGACCAATGACGACCTGCGTGCGTGCAGGGCTTAGGCTCGCCGCTGTTTCCAGCACGTGCGACACCATGGGTTTGCCCGCCAAGGAGTGAAGCACCTTCGGCATTTGTGAGCGCATCCGCGTGCCTTTACCCGCTGCGAGAATCACTACATCAAGCGCTTTTTGCATTCTCATTACCCTTCTTCTGCGTGACGCACGTTAGGAGACGCCCACTGACCAATACCGCTTTCATTGATGAGTTCTTCGCCAAATTCATCAACAAAAGCAGGGCTTGCAATACTTTGCCACTGGTCGCCATCACGGATCAGCATTAATACACTCAGATTCTGCGCAACGGCCACTTCCATACCCGTATCGCTGTCTTCTACCAATAACGCGGTGGCCCAGGCATCGGCCCAGGCATTGGATGGATGGAAAACCGATACCGATGCAAGGTTATGCGAGACAGGCCGCCCAGTACGTGGATCAATGGTATGTGAAAAGCGCTGCCCATCAGCCTCAAAGTAATTGCGGTAATCCCCAGAGGTCGCTACCGACATATCGTGAAGAGGCACAATATGCTGTGCTTGTGGCGCGCCGCTTTGCGGCGTTTCAATACCTACGCGCCAAGGCGTCTCTTGATCATCACGATAGCCGTGCGCCAGCATATCTCCACCCAGGTTGATTAAATAACCCTGTATCCCTTGCTGGTTTAGGTATGCTGCCACGCGGTCGGTTGCATGCCCCTTGGCGACACCGGAAAGATCCACATAAACGTCACGCTCACGGCGCGCCTGCATGGCCTGAGTATCGATCGCTACAGCATCAAAGCCTACTTCGGCCAAGCGCTCGGCCAACTGCTGTTCCGAAGGGACTTCTTTCGGGCGAGCCTCAGGACCAAAACTCCATAAATTGACCAGACCACCAACGGTCGTATCAAACGCGCCGTTACTTTGTTCAGACACCGAGCGGCTTATCGCCAGTACTTCAATTAGTTCGTTGGAAAGTGGCTGCCACTCATTGAGCGGTGCCTGGTTAAACAGGCTTAGTTCAGAGTCATCTTTATACGTCGACATGGACACATCGACACGTTCAAGCTCTTCCAAAAAACCGGCTTCCAGATCGCTGGCCTGCTCCTGGGTTAACGGGTCACTAATGGTTATCTGATAAAACGTGCCAAAGATACCGCCCTCTAAACTGACTGGCGACTCCAAAGGGCGATCTTTTTCCGAACAGCCAACCAGTAGTAACAGCGACATAACGCATACCGCTTTTACTGTTAACCGTGTTGATTCAGGCATAAATAGGGTCATGAGCTTACTCTAAACGTGAAAAAACCAGAGGAGCCACGCACCAAACAGTACGCGATAAACAACAAAAGGCTGCATCCCCATTTTTTTAATAATAACGAGGAAATAGTGAATACACAGGTACGCGATAGCACCGGACAATAGCGTTCCGGCCGCCATGGATAGCCAATCGACTGACTGGGGCTGATGTAAAAGTTCAACAGCTTCTAACCCACCGGCTAATACGATCACCGGGATGGAAAGTAAAAAGGAAAACCTCGCAGCCCCTTCACGACTCATACCTACCAGAAGGGCGGCTGTGATGGTAATCCCTGAGCGTGATGTGCCAGGAATGAGTGCCAGTGCTTGGGCGCCACCAATGATCAGCACATCTTTTAGCTGCATTTGGTATTCACTGCGAGTACCGCGTTTTTTCCAGTCGGCGTACCCCAGTAACAGGCCAAAGCCAATCAGGCTGAGCGCGATGATAACCGTGGAGCGCATATACACCGAGATAACATCACGAAGCAGAAAACCGATGATACACACAGGTAGCGTGGCAAGCGTGACCCAGATCGCGAGCTTGGCATCTTTATTGATCCCTCGGCCACGCAGCGCTGCCAGGCTGCTCGCTATCATTTGCCAAATTTCATGCCGGAAATAGATCACCACCGCGCTTAAGCTGCCCAAGTGGAGTGCGACATCAAAAGCAAGCCCTTGGTCCTCCCAAGAGGTTAATACGGGTACTAAAATCAAGTGCGCCGAGCTTGAGACAGGTAAGAATTCCGTTATCCCTTGCACAGCGGCAAGTACCACTATTTGTAGCCACTCCATGGGTCATCCTATACATCAAAAGGGTGGTTGAATGACAATGGCGCATAAGGATACACCTCCATTAGGGGATTGTCCGCCATGCCTACCATCGTTTTGCATTGCGTATTAGCCTACTTAGAAGTAAAGGGCTTAAGAGATCATATTGCAGTGCGCTACAATAATGCTTTATTGAAAGCGCTCCCTTGTCAGGTATTCCATGACTCAGACCGTTGAAACGCCAGTGGTTCCCAACCACGAGCTAGATAATCAGGAAGCCAAGCGCGTCACCTATATAGGTGCCTGGTTGGATAGTGTGCTTAGTATTGTCAAAGTGGCGGTAGGTTTTTGGGTGGGTTCTGCCGCACTGATTGCGGATGGCATCCACTCGCTCTCTGACTTAATCACCGATGGCTTTGTACTGGCCGCCATTCATTACGGGCGTCAGGAACCCGACAATGACCATCACTATGGTCACGGGCGCATCGAAACACTCACTACACTGCTGTTGGGTAGCGTACTGATCTTTGTGGCAGGCGGTATTGCCTGGTCAAGCCTGGACCGCTTGTTTAGTGGCACAGAAGTCACCGCGCCTGGCATCGTGGCGATTGTGATTACGTTTATTGCGCTGATCAGTAAAGAGTGGATTTTTCGCTACACCATGCGCGTCGCCAAGCGGGTAAAATCCAAGCTGTTGGAGGCTAATGCCTGGCACTCTCGTAGCGATGCCCTTTCTACTGCGGTGGTACTGGTCGCACTGATTGGCGCTCAGTTTGGATTGGGTTGGCTGGATGCCGTCGCTGCCATTGTGGTTGGCCTGCTCGTAGGCAAGGTTGGCTGGGATTTACTGTGGGAATCTGCGCGGGAATTAGTCGATACCGCACTGCCTGAAGACACCCAACGCCAAATGCACGACGTAGCTTGTAGCGTACCAGGCGTGGATAGCGTGCATGACCTTCGCACTCGCCAATCAGCAGGTTGGGTAATGGTGGATTTGCATGTCGTGGTCGGGCCTAAAATCACCGTTTCAGAAGCCCATGAGATAGGTAATGAGGTCAGCCGCCGTTTACGTCATGAGTTTCCGCTACTCACCGATGTTATTTTCCATGTTGACCCTGAAGATGACGCTGGAGAAGGAGACCCCAGCCGAATGCCCGGCCTGCCACTACGTCCGGAGGTTGAGGCCGCGCTTGATCAACGCTGGTACGCGCATCCAGTGTGGCGCACGTTAAACGAGCTTCAACTGCACTATCTGGATGACAAGGTATCCGTATCGCTGATTATCGGCGATGCGGTACATCAGCCCCCGCAATGTTTGGCTAGCCAGCTCAAAGCGCTCGCCAGTGATATCGAGTGGCTCGGTCATGTGGAAGTCATGTTTATCACCCGAGCGGCCAGTAGCGCGATACGCTAGCCGTTCGATAAACGCCAAATACTCAACCACCTGACGGGCCTTATGGTTTCAGTACGTAATGAATACGCTTAACCTTACCTTGTTTGAAAGGCTCAACGCCGCCGCTGGCACCCCTGAGTGGCTGGTCATGTTTGCTCATGGGTGCGCCGTTGAATTGATGTGGCTACTACCTGCGTTACTGATAATCGGCTGGCTGCGTGGCGGTGAACAGCTCAAGCAGCCACTGCTGGAGGCGCTGATAGCGACACTGCTGGCCTTAGCGATAAGTGGCATCATCGGGGTGCTATGGCCTATGCCCCGGCCCTTTGCCGTACCGGTAGGCACCACGTTGATGGCCCATGCGCCAACCCCGGCCTTCCCCAGCAATCATCTAACGATCATTCTGACCATGGCCTTTAGCTTGATGCTGCACCGCTACACCCGACGTATCGGCAGCCTTCTTCTGCTCATGGCCATTCCCGTTGGCTGGGCAAGGATTTTTTTGGGCGTCCACTTCCCCCAGGATATGGCAGGCGCTGCCCTTTTGTCAGCCGTTATGGCCGTGCTGGTGGGTATCAACCGCGCCTGGCTAGTGCTACCGGTTTATGAGCACGTCGCCAAGCGCCTTTATCACTGGCTGTTCGCACCGCTTATCCGCCGTGGCTGGGTGCAGCGCTAGCCGGCTGTTCTCTATAAGCTAGTAAGAATTGCCGTTGCAATAGAGAAGTAAATCAATACCCCGGTGGCATCAATCAAGGTGGTGACCAGCGGCGCAGAGGCAGCTGCCGGGTCGACCTTGAAGCGCTCCAGTACAAACGGCAGGCACATGCCCAGCAGGCTGCCAAACAGTACGATAGTGACCATACTGAGGGAGACGATAATAGCGACTTCGTTGCCTGCACGCAGTATCCCGATGGGAGCGACGGCGATGGCCATGGTCAGCCCCAGGGAGCCAGCTACCAACAGCTCTCGGCCGAGCATTTTACTCCAGTCCTTAACGCCTACATCACCGGTTGCCATACCGCGAACCATCAGCGTTGCCGCCTGAGCGCCTGCGTTACCGCCACTACCAATCAACAAGGGCAGGAAGAATACCAGCGCCACCTGGGCGGCAATAATATCTTCAAAGTGAGCAATACCCGCACCGGAAAACAGGTTGGCAAAGACCAGTACTACCAGCCACGTCACCCGTTTACGGTACAGGCTCCACAGCGATACACGGCTAACGCCATCTTCCAACTGGCCAATCGACATCCCCTTGTGGATATCTTCGGTGGCTTCCGACTCTGCCACGTCCATCGCATCATCGTGAGTAACGATACCCACCATACGGTTTTCGGCATCAATCACCGGCAGCGCCAAGAGGTCATAACGAGCCACGATGCGAGCTACTTCTTCCTGCGCTTCATCCACGGCGGTGCTGATCACATCCTTGATCATGATGTCGTCAACCAACGCGCCGGGCCTGGCAATCATCAGCTGACGCAGGGACATCGTGCCAATCAGCCTGCCATCGTTGTCCAGGATATAGAGCTGATAGACCGTCTCTGCATCCGGAGCAGTCTGGCGTACGCGCATCATTGCCTGAGACACCGTCATGCCACTGGCTATTGCCACATAGTCAGAGGTCATAATGGCGCCTGCAGTGCCTTCCTCGTAGCCTGCTAGCCGCTTGAGATCTTCCCGCTCCTGATGTGCCATGCGCCGTAACAGCGCTTCTCGGCGATCTTCATCCAGAAGATTGAACAGGTCCACCCGTTCGTCAGAGCCCATCTCTTCCAACAGCTTAAGTACCTGGGTGTCCTTTAGCTCACCCACGACTTCCAGCTGGCTTTCACCTGGCAGGTAGCCAAGCACATTAGCGGCGCGTTCTGTAGAAAGTATATCGAGCACTGAAAGCGCTGCGGACAGCTCTTCGTCCTCCTCGATAAGCTCTTCAAGCACCTCACCAATATCTGCCGAACGAATTTCGGCCAAGCGTTCGGATAATAGCTCTCTTTTCGGTTCCTCTTTGACCAGCTCGTCAAGCAGCTCGGTTTTTAATTCCTGCAAGATTTCATCGTTCAATGACATCGCGTTCTCCTTCTCTGCAGACGAGTCAGTGCTGACAAGCATTATGCTACTAAATGCTTATGACAAGTGTACCAGACAAAAAAAACGCCCCTTAAACCCTAACGGGTTCAAGGGGCGTTTTATTCACGCTTACCGCGTAGTGTTAGCCTTTACCTGCCTTTTTGCGCAGCTGCTGGATCGTACGCAGCTGTGCAACGGCTTCGGCAAGTTCAGCGGAGGCACGGGTATAATCCAGCTCCGATGACTTCTCATTAAAGGCTTTCAGCGCTTCCTGACGCGCTTCTTCGGCAGCGGCCTCATTGAGGTCGCTGGCCCGCGTTGCGGCGTCTGCCAGAATCGTAACGACATCCGGCTGGACTTCCATAAAGCCACCCGAGACAAAGAAGTTCTCTTCCTTGCCATTGTCGTGAATGACACGAATCGGGCCCGGCTGAAGCTCCGTCAGTAACGGGGCGTGACCCGGCAAAATACCCAGGTCACCCATCATCCCGGAAGCAACTACCTGCTCAACACTGCCTGAGAAGATAGATGCCTCTGCGCTGACGATATTGCAAGTGAAGCTATTCGCCATAGCGAATCCCCCTAATGGACGGGATTACTTCTTCATCTGGTTGGCTTTTTCGACCGCTTCGTCGATGGAGCCGACCATGTAGAAGGCCTGTTCCGGCATATCGTCATACTCGCCATTGAGGATGCCCTGGAAGCCACGGATAGTATCTTTCAGAGAAACATACTTACCGGGTGAGCCAGTGAATACCTCGGCAACGAAGAATGGCTGCGACAAGAAACGCTGAATTTTACGCGCCCGAGAAACGGCCAGCTTGTCTTCATCAGACAGCTCGTCCATACCCAGAATGGCGATAATATCCTTCAGTTCCTTGTAACGCTGCAGTACGTTCTGTACGCCACGAGCAACCGCATAATGCTCATCACCCACCACCAGCGGATCCAACTGACGAGACGTTGAGTCCAGCGGGTCGATGGCCGGGTAGATACCTAGCTCAGCAATGGAACGGGCCAGTACAACGGTCGCGTCCAGGTGCGAGAAGGTGGTTGCCGGAGACGGATCGGTCAAGTCATCCGCCGGTACGTATACCGCTTGTACGGAGGTGATTGAGCCTGATTTCGTCGAGGTGATACGTTCCTGCAGAACACCCATCTCTTCAGCTAGCGTCGGCTGATAACCTACCGCAGACGGCATACGGCCAAGCAGTGCAGATACTTCTGTACCGGCCAGGGTGTAACGGTAAATGTTATCGACGAACAGTAGAACGTCGCGGCCTTCATCACGGAATTTTTCAGCGATGGTCAGACCGGTCAGCGCAACGCGAAGACGGTTACCGGGCGGCTCGTTCATCTGACCGTAAACCAGCGATACCTTATCGATAACGTTGGATTCGGTCATTTCATGATAGAAGTCGTTACCCTCACGCGTACGCTCACCTACACCGGCAAATACGGAATAGCCGCTGTGCTCGGTGGCGATGTTGCGGATAAGCTCCATCATGTTAACGGTTTTACCAACACCCGCACCGCCGAACAAGCCAACCTTGCCACCCTTGGCAAACGGGCAGACCAAGTCGATAACCTTGATACCGGTTTCCAAAAGCTCGTTAGAAGCTGCCTGGTCGGCATAGCTGGGTGCTTTACGGTGGATAGGCATACGCTCTTGCTCACCGATCTCACCCGCTTCATCAATCGGCTCGCCGAGTACGTTCATGATACGACCCAGCGTTTCCTTACCTACCGGTACGGAAATCGCGGCACCTGTGTTGGCTACGTCCAAGCCACGCTTTAAGCCCTCAGTGGAGCCCATGGCAATGGTGCGTACCACGCCGTCGCCCAACTGCTGCTGGACTTCGAGGACAGTCTCTTTCTCAGAGACCTTCAGCGCGTCGTAGACCTTGGGCACAGAGTCCCGCGGAAACTCTACGTCAATCACCGCGCCGATGATTTGTACGATACGTCCGCTCATCTTGGTTCCTCTCAAAAACCTGCAAATGAAACCTGTCTGCCGGGAGCCGCTTTATTGGGCAGCTCCCTAGGCGTTATACGGCTGAAGCGCCGCCGACGATCTCAGAAATTTCCTGGGTGATGGCGGCCTGACGGGCCTTGTTGTAAACCATCTCCAGATCGTCGATCAGGTTGCCCGCGTTATCAGTGGCACTCTTCATAGCGATCATCCGGGCGGCCTGTTCGCACGCACCGTTTTCGACTACCGCCTGATACACCTGCGATTCGATGAATCGAACCAACAGGCTGTCTAGCAACGCCTTGGCATCCGGTTCATACAGGTAGTCCCAGCTTTCGGGACGGGCGTTTTCTTCGTCATGTTTAGCGTCTGCGCCCATATCAGGCGACAGAGGAAGAAGCTGACGCACAACCGGCCGTTGCGTCATGGTGTTAACGAATTCGTTGTACACCACGTACAGGCGATCAAGACGTCCTTCATCGTACGCTTCGAGCATGACCTTGATACTACCGATCAGACCCTCGACCGTGGGTGCTTCACCTAATCCGCTCTTGGCTGCAATCAAGTTGCCGCCATAGTTACGGAAGAAAGCACTGCCTTTCGCGCCAAGGGCACAGAAGTCCAGCTCAGCGCCTTCCTGGCTCCAGACACGGGCATCTTTCACCACGGCCTTGAACAGGTTGACGTTTAAGCCGCCGCACAAACCGCGGTCGGTAGACACCACAATGTAGCCTACGCGATTCACCTCGTTACGCTCGATCATGTAATCGTGGCGATATTCGGGGTTAGCGTCAGCAATGTGGCCTACGACGTTGCGAATCTGCTTGGCATACGGCTGGCCAGCCTTCATCAGATCTTGTGCTTTACGCATTTTCGATGCAGCCACCATTTCCATGGCACTGGTGATCTTCTGCGTATTTTTGATGCTCCCGATCTGGGTGCGTATCTCTTTTGCAGCTGCCATAGCGATCTACCTTTCGTTCGTGACTCTCAGAAAGTAGGCAAGCCCGCCCACAGGCGGGCCGGACATTACCAGCTCTGAGTCGCCTTGAACTTCTCGAGACCCGACTTCAAGCCGTCTTGAATCTCGCCGTTGTAGTCGCCGGTCTGGTTGATTTTGTCGAGCAGATCGCCGTGTTCAGACTTCATGTAATCGTGCAGGGCACGTTCGAAGTCCAACACTTTATCGACGCTCACATCATCCATGTGACCTTCGTTAGCGGCGTAGAGAGACAGCGCCATTTCTGCAACCGACATCGGCGAATACTGTTTCTGCTTCATCAGTTCGGTGACGCGCTGACCGTGTTCAAGCTGCTTACGGGTCGCTTCGTCAAGGTCAGAAGCGAACTGCGAGAACGCAGCCAGTTCACGGTACTGAGCCAAGGCCAGACGAACACCACCACCTAACTTTTTGATGATCTTGGTCTGGGCAGCACCGCCCACGCGCGATACGGACAAACCTGCGTTAATCGACGGACGAATACCGGAGTTAAACAGGCTGGTTTCCAGGAAGATCTGACCGTCGGTGATCGAGATCACGTTGGTCGGAACGAACGCAGAAACGTCGCCACCTTGGGTTTCGATGATCGGCAGCGCGGTCAAGGAACCGGTTTTGCCCTTCACTTCACCGTTGGTGAACTTCTCAACGTAGTCGACGTTGACACGTGCCGCACGCTCAAGCAGACGCGAGTGGAGATAGAACACGTCACCGGGATAGGCTTCACGGCCTGGCGGACGACGCAGCAGCAGGGATACTTGACGGTATGCCACTGCCTGCTTGGAAAGATCGTCATACACGATCATCGCGTCTTCGCCACGGTCACGGAAGTACTCACCCATGGTGCAACCGGAATACGCGGAGAGAAACTGCATCGGAGCCGGATCGGCAGCGCCCGCAGCAACGACGATGGTGTGTTCCATCGCGCCATGCTCTTCGAGCTTGCGCACAACGTTGGCAATGGTCGACTGTTTCTGACCAATGGCAACGTAGACACAGGTAACGCCTTTGCCTTTCTGGTTGATGATCGCATCAATGGCAATGGCAGTTTTACCGATCTGACGGTCACCGATAATCAGCTCACGCTGACCACGACCGATCGGCACCATGGCATCGATGGATTTCAAGCCGGTTTGAATCGGCTCATCAACCGACTGACGGGTAATAACGCCAGGCGCTACTTTTTCTACCGCGTCGGTCATTTTAGCGTTGATATCGCCTTTGCCGTCGATGGGGTTACCCAACGCATCAACAACACGGCCAATCAGCTCAGGGCCAACCGGTACTTCAAGAATACGACCGGTGCATTTCGCGGTCATGCCTTCTTCAAGCAGCAGGTAGTCGCCCAGGACAACAGCACCTACGGAGTCACGCTCCAGGTTAAGTACCATGCCAAAAACGCTGTTAGGAAATTCAATCATTTCACCAAACATGGCGTCTTCGAGGCCGTGAATTTTCACGATACCGTCGGAAACACCTACGATGGTGCCCTGATTACGAGCTTCAGATGCGACGTCAAGCTTCTCAATTCGCTGCTTGATGATGTCGCTGATCTCGGAAGGATTCAATTGCTGCATGCCATGTCCCTCAGACTCAAGCGGTTAGCGCTTCGGAAAGGCGGTTCAGTCGACCACGTACCGACCCGTCAATGACGGTATCGCCAGCACGCAGGATGACACCGCCGATGAGCGACTTATCTACCTGAGTAGTAATGGAGATTTCGCGATTCAGACGTTTCTTGAGCGCGTTGGATAGCTTGGTCTTTTGTGCGGCTGTCAGTTTATACGCTGACGTTACCATTACCTCTACACGCTGCTCGTGTTCAGCGCGCAGGCGCTCAAACTGTTCAGCGATAAAAGGCAGAACCATTAAACGGTCCTGGTCAGCCACAGCCTCCAAAAAGCGAGACAGTGCATCACCCTGCGGTTCTGGAAGCATCTCAACCAGAAGGGCAACTTTCTTTGCATTCTCGATTTTGGGGCTACCCAGCAGACGTCGAGCGTCGCTATCGGCCACAACAGTGCCCAAAAAACCCAGCGCCTGTGACCAGCTATCAAGCACATCATTATCACGCGCGTGTTCAAACGCCGCCTTTGCGTAAGGACGAGCGACGGTAAGTAATTCCGCCATAATTCACCTCCTTACAGTTCGGCAGCCAGCTTATCAAGCAGCTCGCGATGCGCATTTTCATCGACAGAAGCTTCCAATACACGCTCAGCGCCGATGATGGCCAGATGAGACACCTGGGCACGTAACTCTTCTTTCGCTCGATTTACTTCAAGCTCGATTTCAGAGCGTGCGCCCGCCATGAGACGTTCACCTTCTGCGCGGGCCTGCTCGCGGGCTTCTTCGATCATCTGAGCAGAGCGCTTATTGGCTTGCTCAAGGATCTGTGAAGCTTGTTCCTTGCTTTCACGCAGCGTCTGTTCTGCCCGCTCTTGAGCTAGCTCAAGATCACGAGTAGCACGGCTGGCTGCATCCAAGCCATCAGCAATTTTTTTCTGACGCTCGTTAAGCGCGTTGCTGATCGGAGGCCACACGTACTTTATGCAAAACCAGACAAAGATCGCGAAGGCGATCGTCTGCCCGATAAGCGTCATGTTGATATTCACAGGGATGTACCTCTGACAAGTTCGTGGCGACCGGAGTGAAACAAAACCGAGCGGTTAACCGCCCGGTAAAGCAATCATTAACCGGCAACAACGAAGATCAGGTACATCGCAATACCAACACCGATCATCGGTACAGCGTCCAACAGACCTGCCATGATGAAGGTTTTGGTTTGCAGCTGGTCGCCCAGCTCCGGCTGACGTGCAGTAGACTCAAGCAGTTTGCCGCCCAGAATAGCGAAGCCAATACCAGTAGCCAGTGCGCCTAGACCGATGATGATGGCAGCCGAAAGATAAACCATTTCCATGATGTTGCTCCTGAGTTTAAGTTTTGGTTAAGGGTTGTGGGTTAATGAAAGCGTTAGCGTTGCTTGGTTAGTGGTGTTCGTGCGCCGCGCTCAAATAAACGATGGTGAGCGTGGTAAAGATAAAGGCCTGTAGCGTGACGACCAGGATATGGAAAATTGCCCATGGCACATCCAGTACCCAAATGGCCCAAAACGGCAGCATAGCAATCAAAATGAAGATAACTTCACCGGCAAACATGTTACCGAACAGTCGCATGGCCAAGCTGAACGGCTTGACCAGTAGCGATACAATTTCCAACACCAGGTTGAAAGGAATCAACGCCCAGTGATTAAACGGGGTCAGGGAAAGCTCTTTGACAAAACCGCCAACGCCTTTCACTTTGAAGTTGTAGTACAGAATCAGGCCAAATACGCCCAACGCCATGCCTAGCGTGGCATTTACGTCGGTAGTAGGTACAATTTTCATGTAATCCACACCGAGCTTGCTAAACAGTACCGGGAAGTAATCGACTGGAATTATCTTGAGACTATTCATCAGCAGTATCCAGACGAATAGCGTAATTGCCAGCGGGACAATATGCGGATTACGCCCATGGAACGTTGAGCGCGTCAGGTTGTCGATAAACTCGACCACCATTTCAACCGCGTTTTGCAGACCGCCTGGCACGCCAGTGGTCGCGGCTTTTCCCGCCTTACGGAATACCCAGAGAAACAGTACCCCCATAGCGATTGACCAGCCCATGGTATCCAAATGGATCGCCCAGAAGCCCATTTCGCCCGCTTCTTGAGCTGAATGCGCCAGCGACCAACCATTCACCGGGTGATGCCCAAAGGTCAGGTTCTGCAAGTGGTGCTGGATATAATAAGTCGTCGAGACTTCGTTTCCTGCGGCCATAGAGATATCACCTCAATAAAGTGTGCGATGTCTGCGCATAAACAACGGCGTTAGCCCATGCATCAGAACAATCGCCACATAAGCACTAAAAAAGAAAGCGGGGTTTGAGGGGGGCACTACTACGAACACTGCGCTAAACAGTGCCACCGTCAAACCAAACTTGCCTCCTTCGGCACGAAACAAATGAACAGCGCTGCGCGATGTTCGCTTACTGTGCAATATGCCCATTCGCTGTATAAAAAAAGCATGGGGTAGCAAGGCCACCAGCGCACCTGTTACCACGGAGAAAACGCCCGGCATGCGCGCTATAGGGTAGACCATCAACATGCCGACTACCGTCACGATTAGCTGTGCGGTAAAAAGCCGGATGACATACGCCTTCCTGCGCTGGGTTTCAACACGTTCTACCATTGCCCAGCACCCTGCCAGCGAATGGTTGCTTAGGCTGTTGATAAGCAACCTGCACAAATCTTGCGCGATTATAGGGAAGCGCTATCACACCTTCAACCGAAGTTGCTCGTATTTAACGTGTTTAAGGGACAACTTGCGACCAAAGGGTAAAAATTAGCTGCTTTTTAATGTTTTCTTAATAAGCCTGCTATTTAATTAATAAGCAGCCTATTTAATATGCGCCAGTATTCCGTCGAGTTCATCAAGGCTTGTATAGCGGATGGTCACTTTGCCTTTACCCCGATTACCATGGTCAATTGAAACGGGTGCGCCAAGCAGTTCCCCTAGCTGTGTTTCTAGACGCGAGACATCCGCCGTTTTATTTGGCCGACTTGGCGTTTTTTCAACGCTTTGGCTGGCCTGTACCTTTTTAACCAACGCTTCGGTGGACCGCACGGTGAGATCGTTATTCACCACTTCATGAGCCACTTGGCGCTGCTGAACGCTGTTAAGTGATAGCAACGCACGTGCATGGCCCATATCCAGGTCACCTCGCTCTAGCAGCGTTTGGACTTCTGGATCCAGCGCCAGCAAGCGCAGTAAGTTGGCGACCTGAGTGCGGGATTTACCGACCGCGTCAGCAATCTGCTGCTGGGTTAATTCAAACTCATCACCCAGCCGTTTAAGCGCCATCGCTTCTTCGATGGCATTGAGGTTTTCACGCTGAATATTTTCAATCAGCGCCAGTGCCAAGGCAACTTCGTCACTTACCTCACGAATAACCGCGGGGATAACGTCGAGCTCGGCCAGCTGCGCTGCACGCCAGCGCCGCTCACCAGCAATAATTTCATAGCGATCTTCGCCAATAGGACGCACCACAATAGGCTGCATAACGCCCTGGGCACGTATAGAATCGGCAAGCTCTTCAAGCGCTTCTGGCTGGATATCACGCCGCGGCTGATACTTGCCACGGGTTAATTGGCCAAGCGGAAGGCGCTCCAAACGCTCAGGAGCCACATCCGAGGCCACCACCACGGATGACACCTCATCATGGGCTTCCGACGTAGAGCTACCGGTAAGTTCCAGGCTGTCACGGCGACGAGCGCCCGCACCAATTAGGGCATCCAGGCCACGTCCTAGCGCGCGTTTACGCGTCATTCGCTTTCCCTCGTACGGATCAATACGTTATAGCGATAGTCGACGAATCATCTCTTTTGCCAGTACGCGGTACGCCTGGCTGCCTCGTGAGAAGCGGGCATATTGCGTCACGGGTATTCCGTGGCTTGGCGCTTCAGCCACTTTGACGTTGCGCGGGATCGTCGTCTTGATCAGCGCATCGCCAAAGAAGTCTCGCAGTTGCTTGTCCACTTCCCGCGTTAGGCTGGTGCGCTTGTCGTACATGGTGCGCAGGATACCGGCAATCGCCAAATCAGGATTAACGCTTTGCTTGATCTGTTCAACGGTATCCAGCAGCGCTGACAGTCCTTCCAGCGCGTAAAACTCGCACTGCAGCGGAATAAGCACGCTATCCGCTGCGGTCAGCGCATTAACGGTCAGCATGTTGAGCGAAGGAGGGCAGTCAATCAGCACCACATCGTACTTCCCAGCAACCGAGCCAAGCGCCGTAGTCAGGCAGCTTTCGCGCTTATCAAGATCCAGCAACTCGACTTCCGCAGCGGTCAAGTCACCGTTACCCGGCAGAACATCATATTTGACCGGCAGATCGCGCACGATGGTATCGGTGGCTGTTGCATCGCCGAGCAGTACATCCAGAACGCTTTTATCGAGTTCGTGTTTATCAATACCACTGCCCATGCTGGCGTGCCCTTGAGGATCAAGGTCCACCAACAGCACTCGACGATCAAGAGCAGCAAGGCTGGCCGCCAGGTTAACGGCTGAGGTGGTCTTGCCCACGCCGCCTTTTTGATTGGTCAGGGCAATGATCTGGCTCACTTACTCAACTCCTTCCTGGGGTTCAGAATCAACGTTCAGAATCAACAGCTGTCGCTCGGCCGTATCGAAGGGCACTTTTAGCAGGTGACGTGTTTGCAGTCGAATGCCGCTGGGCAGTTCACGCAACTCATCATCAGCACCTGGGCCTTTCATGGCCAACCACTGTCCGTTCGCTGTGGGTAGTTCACGGGTCAGGGTGACAAAGTCCACCAGGCTTGCGAACGCGCGTGAAATTACCTGATCAAACGGCTGGTCACTAAACGTCTCCACCCGCGCCTGGCTTGCAACCACGTTTTTTAGCCCAAGCTCCATTATAGCCTGACGCTGAAAACGGACTTTTTTGCCATTGCTATCCAACAGCGTAACGGACAGCGCCGGATCAAGGATGGCCAGCACGATACCAGGAAGGCCTGGCCCCGCTCCCACATCCAGCAATCTGGGGCCATGCACATAAGGCGCGACAGCCGCACTATCCAGTACGTGACGTGCCACCATATCATCAATATCGCGAACAGCCGTGAGGTTATAAGCCTTGTTCCACTTGTGCAATAGGGCGACAAACCCAAGCAGCTGTTCACGCTGGCTTGCCGTTACCTTTAAGCCGAGCTGCGCTAACCCATTATCGAGTCGAGCAGCGACGCTCGCAGGCAAGCTGCTTACCAACACTGTTAATCCGCTCATCCGTTAGCGACCTCGGGTGAGGCGATCAGGCGACGCTTTTTAAGATGCACCAGCAAAATAGACACTGCGGCCGGTGTTACGCCTGAAATACGCGCCGCCTGGGCCAGCGTTTCAGGCCGCACGTCGGTCAGCTTCTGACGAATCTCATTGGAGAGCCCTTCCACCCGCTGGTAATCCAGGTCGGCGGGAAGTGGCATTGCTTCATGGCGCTTAAGCTTATCAATTTCATACTGTTGACGTTCGATATAGCCTTCGTACTTCGCCTGTATCTGTACCTGTTCGGCAACGGCTTCGTCATTGATAACGCCGCTTTCCAGACCCGGCAGTTCAGCAAGGTCCGCATAATTTAGCTCTGGGCGCTTGAGAAGATCGCTCAAACGATACTCGCGGGAGAGCGGTTTGCCGGTTTTTTCAGCAATTTTTGCAGCAGCCGGGCTGCTTGGCTGAATCCAAACACTGGCTAAACGCGCGGTCTCCAGCGCAATCGCTTCGCGCTTTTTACTAAATGCCGTCCAGCGCTGGTCATTCACCAAGCCTAACTCACGGCCTTTTTCAGTCAACCTCAGGTCGGCGTTATCTTCACGCAGCAATAATCGGTATTCCGCCCTGGAAGTAAACATACGGTAAGGCTCTTTGGTGCCCATCGTGATCAGGTCGTCCACCAGCACGCCAAGATAGGCCTCGTCACGACGTGGATACCAGGCATCCTGCTGCATGGCACGCCGCGCGGCGTTGAGCCCGGCCAGCAGGCCTTGAGCGCCGGCTTCCTCATAACCTGTCGTGCCGTTGATCTGCCCGGCAAAAAACAGGTTGTGGATAAATTTGGTTTCCAGTGAGTGTTTTAAATCCCGGGGATCAAAGAAATCGTACTCAATGGCATAACCTGGCCGCGTGATATGCGCGTTCTCCAGCCCTTTAATCGAGCGTACTACCTGCAATTGCACATCAAATGGCAGCGAGGTCGAGATGCCGTTGGGATACAGCTCGTGGGTATCCAAACCTTCAGGTTCAATAAAGACCTGGTGGCTCGATTTATCGGCAAAGCGATGAACCTTGTCTTCAATCGATGGGCAGTAGCGCGGACCCACGCCTTCAATCACGCCGGAGTACATCGGTGAACGATCAAGATTCGCCAAAATCAGCTCATGCGTGCGCTCATTGGTGTGCGCAATATGACAGCTGACCTGCTGAGGGTGCATATCCCGCGAACCAAGGTAGGACATGACCGGCGTTGGCGTATCGCCAGGCTGTTCTTCAAGCTGGGAGAAATTCACGCTTTTGGCATCAATGCGCGGTGGCGTGCCGGTTTTGAGCCGGTCAACCCGAAACGGCAGGGCACGCAGACGCTCAGCCAGGGCATTTGAGGGTGGATCACCTGCTCGACCGCCGCGACTTTGATCCAAGCCGATGTGAATCACACCACCTAAAAACGTACCCGTCGACAGCACAACGGACTCGGCATAAAAACGAATACCGGTCTCCGTCACGACGCCACGAACCGTATCGTTATCCACAACCAGATCACCAGCCGCCTGCTGGAAAATCGTTAAATTTGGCTGGTTTTCCAACATGCCGCGGATCGCTGCTTTGTAGCGAACGCGGTCTGCTTGAGCACGTGTGGCACGTACAGCCGGTCCTTTTCGAGCGTTTAATACCCGGAACTGAATGCCGCCTAAATCCGTGGCAAGCCCCATCGCCCCGCCTAGCGCATCGATCTCTTTCACCAGATGGCTTTTGCCAATGCCGCCAATGGCAGGGTTACACGACATCTGACCCAAGGTCTCGATGTTGTGCGTGAGCAGCAGGGTCTGACAGCCCATACGAGCAGAGGCCAGTGCGGCTTCAGTTCCCGCATGGCCACCGCCGATGACAATCACGTCAAAGCGGTCGGGGTAATTCAAGAGACACCTCGTCTTGCGCCAATTGGCACGAATGATGTGGCCGTTTCGTCAGTTTCAGACGTGTCGGCGTAGTTAAACAAGCCCGCCAGTATAAACCCCCTGTGGGTAACCGTCAGGTTTTTCCACATCTCACACGCCCAGTCACTATTTATTAATAACAATATATAAATAAATAAGAGAAGTTCTGTTAATGCTGTAATTATTAGTGTGGACAGTTTCTGTGCATAACCCAATTATATTTATAAAATTCAACTTGTTAAAATGTTGGTATTTGCGTGGTTAAGCAGCGTATTACCTGAGTAGAAACGGTGCAGGCCCTGTGGATGGAAGTGCTACTTACCCACAGCACCACAAAACCACGTCTTATCCACCTGCTCATACCGACGTTGTTACCGCACCTGTGAACACACCAAAAAAGCAGTGTCTGGCAACCTTAAAGGCGCTCACTATGGGTGCTGTGGCATGTTGTAGAGTTATAGAATAAAAAAATTATCCACAGGGGAAAAAAATGGCCTGTCGCAAGGACAGGCCATAAAAAACGCTTTTAAGCGGGTAATTTTGCAGGTATTAGTGCTTAAGATTAGTGTTTAAGCACCCGGGCAAGAAACGATTGAGTGCGCTCATTTTGAGGCGAATCGAACAGCTGTTGTGGCGCTCCTTGCTCGGCAATGACACCTTTATGGATAAAGATAACGCGATCGGCTACTTCACGGGCAAACCCCATTTCATGCGTGACGATCACCATGGTCATGCCCTCTTTAGCCAGCTCACGCATGGCGTCCAGCACTTCACCAATCATTTCGGGATCAAGCGCCGAGGTAGGCTCGTCAAACAGCATAAGCCGAGGCTCCATGGCCAAGGCACGGGCAAGGGCAACACGCTGCTGCTGACCTCCTGAGAGCTGACTGGGGTACTTATCGGCCTGGTCGGCAATACCGACCCTATCCAGCAGGCGTTTTGCGGTTGCCACTGCGTCGTCGCGGTTCCAGCCACGTACCTTCATGGGCGCCAGCGTGATGTTATCGATCACGCTAAGGTGGGGAAATAGATTGAACTGCTGAAACACCATACCGACTTCTGTACGAATGGTTTGTAGTGCTTTACTGCTCTTGCCGTTAGGCGTTAGCGTATTGCCATCTACTTCCAGCATGCCCGACTGAAACTCCTCCAGCCCATTGATGCAGCGAATCAGCGTGGATTTACCGGACCCGCTTGCGCCAATAATGACGACGACTTCACCGGGGATAATTTCAAGGTCGATATCATTGAGTACGTGCAGGCTGCCAAAATGTTTATTCAGCTTTTGCATACGCACAATGGAGGGCGTTGTGGGTGACACGGTATCGGTCATTGTACGTTTCCTTATCAGCCTGCGATGCCTCTGCGCTCCAGCAGGCGCAGAAGAATAGAGAGGGTCCAGGTAATCGCCAGATACATCACCGCAACCATAAAGTAGACCTCTAGGGCGTTGAAGGTTGTCGCGATATAGATTTGCCCCTGGCGTACCAGTTCGCTGACCCCAATGACTGAAAATAGTGAGGTATCTTTAATGCTGATAATGGCCTGATTGCCAAGCGGAGGAATCATACGACGCAACGCCTGGGGCCAAATCACATAGCGAAATGCCTGAGCGCGCGAAAGCCCTAACGAGAGGGATGCTTCACGCTGGCCACGCTCAATGGATTGCACGCCGCCACGCACAATTTCAGAAATATACGCACCCGAGTTAACCGCAATAGCGGCAATGCCTGCGACCAGCGCATTGATAGGACTGCCCAGTAGCTGGGGCAGGCCGTAGAAGATAAACAGCACCTGCACGAGGATAGGCGTACCGCGGAATACTTCTATGTAGCAAAGGGCAACCCAGCGTAGCCAGCGGATCGGACTAATACGCAGCAGGCCAAAGAAAATACCGATGAAAAAGCCGATCGCCAGACCGCCAAATGAGATTAGCAGCGTCCAGGGGATGCCAGGCAGCAGGTAAGGGATCGACGCAAACGCGGCTGCCCAATCAAATTGAAAATCGAAATCCACGCCTTATCTCCAAAAAAACACGCGACGTATAACGTCAAAGGGCCGGGAGGGTGGCCGCCCGGCCCTGTGATAAATACCTGTTAGCTCTATAGCGCCGCTGGGTTACTCGCTGGTGGCTTCACCGAACCATTTTTTGTAGATTTCGTCGTAAGTGCCGTCTTCACGCATGGAGGCCAAGGCTTCATTGGTGGGTTCTACCCATTCGCTGCCCTTATGGAACACAATGCCATATTGCTGGCCTTCATAAAGCGGCCCCACCACTTTGGTACGTCCTTCGCCGCGGGTTTGGGAGAAGTAAGCAACGTTAGGGGCGTCATACAGTACGGCGTCTACGTTGCGGCCCAGCAGGGCCATGTACATGTCGGCGGTGCCTGGATAAGGCGTGATGTCAGCGCCTTCACCCAGCTCTTGCTGGAGGAAGTCGTAGCTTGTCGAGCCGATTTTGGTACCGATGGTCAGGCCCTGAAGGTCTTCCAAAGAGGAGACATCTTCGTTGTTGGCACGAACAATAATCTGTAGACCGGAATCGTAGTAGGGATCAGAAAAGTCGACGACCTGTGCACGCTCTTCGGTGATGGTCGTGCCTGCGATGGCAATTTCCTGACTGCCGGTTTGCACGGCGGGAATAATGCCCGAAAATTCCATGGTGGTGAGGTTGACCTCAAAACCGGCACGCTCGGCAACGGCATTGATAATGTCCATATCGAAACCGATCATCTCGCCAGTTTCTGGATCCATCATTTCAAAAGGAACAAAGCTTGGGTCGGTTGCGACATTAACAGAAGGCGTTTGGGCCATGGCGACAGAGGCGCCGCTTAAACCCAGAGCGATGGAGGAAGCGATAGCAGTTGTCGTTAGTATGGTTTTCATTGGTTTCCCCATGTTTTATAGCGCTGAAGCGGTGAAAAGAAGAGACGACGTTCTCTTCACACCGCGTTAGAGCAATTGTTGACCTTTTAACCTTGGCGAGAAACCACCAAGGCGTCAAGTCATGGGTACCAACGCTTTGCTTGCGTTATAACGCGGCTACACCATAAAAGAGGCGCCGCAGCCGCAGGTGGTAGTAGCATTGGGGTTTTGAATGCGAAAGCGTGCGCCAGCGAGGCCTTCTTCGTAATCCACCGTCGAGCCAACCAGATACTGGTAGGAGAGAGGGTCGACTACTAGGGTCGCCGTGCCAAATTCAATGGCCGTATCGTCTTCGGCGACCGTATCGGCAAAATCGAAGCCGTACTGAAAACCTGAACAGCCACCGCCGGTGACGTAGACGCGCAGTTTTAGCGCAGGGTTATTTTCTTCATCCATTAGGGCACGGATACGTTTACGTGCGCTATCGGACATCATTAATGGGGTTGGAACAAAGGCTTCTGCACCGCTCATGGGTACCTCCCGCGAGCTTTAAGAACGAATAATCAGCATTGGAAGATGATTATGGATAATTCCCAGCAAAAGGGTCAACTATTGCCGGGATTTTGTACGTGGCTTATGGCATCAAGGCAGGGGCGGTGAGGCCCATGTTCTCCTCGAATCCAAACATTAGGTTGAGGTTTTGGATGGCTTGGCCCGAGGCGCCTTTCACCAGGTTATCAATGACCGATAACACCACGACCGTGTTGCTGTTCTCCGGGCGATGTACGGCCAGGCGACAGGTGTTGATGCCTTTAACGCTGCGCGTTTCAGGATGGCTACCCGCAGGCATCACATCAACAAAGGGTTCGCTTGCATAACGTTTTTCAAACAGCGCCTGAAGGTCGTCCACCGAGGTGGTGAGCTGGCTATAGAGCGTGGCGTGAATGCCCCGTATCATCGGTGTTAAATGAGGAACGAAGGTCAGCCCCACCGGGTGCGCCTGCATATCGCCAAGGCCCTGGCGGATTTCGGGCAAATGACGATGCCCTGAGGCGCCGTAAGCTTTGAAGGACTCACTGGCTTCTGCCAGTAGTGAAGGCACCTTGGCCCCTCGGCCTGCCCCCGTCACGCCCGATTTACAGTCGGCAATCAGCTGTTGAGGATCAATCAGCCCGGCTTCCAGTAGCGGCAGGTAGCCTAGCTGTACAGCGGTTGGGTAGCAGCCAGGCACGGCCACTAGGCGCGCCGTTTTGATTTTTTCGCGGTGCATCTCGGGCAGGCCATAGACCGCTTTTTCAAGCAGCGAAGGCGCACCGTGAGGTTGGCCGTACCACTCGCTCCATACCTTGGCATCACGCAGGCGGAAGTCAGCCGACAGGTCGATAATGCGTGTGCCTTTGTCCAAAAGCTCACCTGCCAAGGCGTGGGCAACACCGTGGGGAGTGGCGAAAAATACCGCATCCATATCGCCCAACTGCTTTGCATCGGGCTCACTGAACGTCAATGTGTCGTAGTGGCCGCGCAGATTGGGATACATATCGCATACCTTTACGCCGGCTTCCGAGCGCGAGGTAATGGCTTCAACGCTGACATGGGGATGCTGGGCGAGTAACCGCAGTAGCTCAACGCCGGTATAACCGGTACCGCCGACAATGCCGACCTTAATCACAAACGACTCCTTACACGTTGCACATTCGAGACAGGGTAATAATTAACAGCCTAAACAGATTGGCGCAGGCTGTCGAAGCGTATCGGGCTATGATACACAAGAGAACTACACTACATGCGTAAAGGAAGGTCGTCGTGGCGCGTTTTTCCCGATCAGATTTTACCCTCGAGGGTTTTCGACGCCAGTTGGCCCATGTTGATGCGTTGCCTCAGCTGTGCGTATTGGGGTTAGTGTCGGGGATCATTACGGGGGCGGCGATGGTCGCCTTCCGGCTACTGCTCGAAGCGGGGGCAGTGTTTTATATGCCGGATGGAAACCCGGAAGGATTTGAAGGTCTGCCTCCGTGGCTGCGCTCACTGCTGCCTATTATTGCCGTTAGCGTGCTGGGTCTGCTGCTTTATCGGCAAAAAGCCACTGCCCAAAAGATGGGGGTAGGGCACGTTATTGAGCGCCTCTCTTATCACCAAGGCCGCTTTCCAATGCGAAACTGGCTGAATCAATGGTGGGTGGGGGTGGTGTCGGTTCTTGGTGGGCTCTCTGCCGGACGGGAAGGCCCGGCTATTCATTTAGGCGCTGCCGCGTCAAGCGGGCTGGGAGTTAAGCTTCGGTTGCCCAATAACAGCCTGCGCGTTTTGGTTGCCTGTGGAACGGCGGCGGGGATTTCAGCATCGTTCAATACACCGGTTGCCGGGGTCATCTTCGCCATGGAAGTCGTCATGATGGAGTATACCCTGATGAGCTTTATGCCGGTGATTTTAGCCTCTACGATGGCGGCGCTCATTGCGCAGATGGTGTATGGCAATGAGCCGGCTTTTCGTATCCCCGAGGTCGTGCTGGGTTCGCTCATGAATTTACCGTGGGTCATTGTACTCGGCCTTGTGGTCGGGCTATTGGCGGGGCTGTTTATTCATATTTCACGTAACAAACGCATGCAGGCATGGCCGTTATGGCTTCGTTTGGCTTGTGTGGGTGTGGCGACCGGGGTTGTGGCCTGGTGGTTTCCGCAGGTTCAGGGAATTGGCTACGACAGTGTAGCGGCGGCGCTTAATAATCAGTTGGACATTAACGTGTTGCTGGCGCTGATGATTGCCAAGCTTTTGATTACCGCCCTGACCGTATCGGGTGGCGTACCCATCGGGATTATTGGCCCCACGCTGGTGATTGGCGCAGCGACAGGCGCGCTGGGCGGTATATTGGGTGGCTGGCTATGGCCTGATAAAGCCTCAGACCCTGGCATTTACGCCATGTTAGGTATGGCGGCCATGATGGGGGCGGTGTTGCAAGCGCCGCTTGCGGCGTTAATGGCGCTGTTGGAGCTTACTCATACACCTCATGTCATGTTGCCGGGTATGTTGGTGGTGGTGGTTGCCTGCCTGACGTCCCGCCAGCTTACCGGTTGTGAAGGATTTTTTATTAGCTCCGTACGCTATGGGCTGCACCCGCTTCAACAGCCCTTAATGCAGGCGCTTTCCCGCGTGTCGGTGCCTGCGGTGATGGAGCGAAGCCTGGTACGTACTGAGCGCAAGGTGACGTTTGAGCAGGCACGCAAACTACTGGAAACCAACCCTGTCTGGCTGATTATTGAGCGTTCAAATGAAGAAAAATCGGTACTTGCGTTAAAAGCGTCGGCGCTGGCGCGGTGGCTTTTGGAGCACGATGAAGCGCTTGATGGCGATGCTCCTCCCGATAATGAATCCGTCGATTTACTTGAAATTCCGGGCCAGCGCCTGGAACTTGCGCCGATTGGCCTACAGGCCACCCTGTCAGAGGCGTTTATAAAGCTTCAAGACGATGCCTTGGGCGCGCTTTATGTAGTGCACGGTTATCGGCCAAAGCGGCAGCGAATTTCAGGTATCATCACCCGTGGTGCCATTGAGCGTTATTATTACTATTCTGATCCCAATACCGACGCTGACCCAAATACCCGTACTGACCCGAAAGCGAATGATTCGCCCGTATAAGGAGAGACAATGTATCTATGGTTGAAGGCCCTGCATTTAATGACCATGGTGACTTGGTTTGCCGCCCTGTTTTATTTGCCGCGGCTGTATGTGTATCACGCCATGGCACGGGATAAAGGCGACGATCAAGCTATCGCCTATTTCAAAACCATGGAGCGTAAGCTTTATCGCGGCATCATGACGCCTTCCATGATACTGGTGCTTATCTTTGGCGGGGCGATGCTGTACCTGGTGCCCGGCTGGTTAAGCCAAGGCTGGATGCACGTTAAACTCACCTTTGTGGTATTGCTGATCGCCTATCATCACGTCTGCCTGATTTACTTAAAGCAGTTTGCCCAGGATCGCTGTACGAAAAGCCACACGTTCTTTCGCTGGTTCAATGAAGCGCCGGTGATTGCGCTAGTGGCGATTATTCTACTTGCCGTTGTGAAACCTTTTTGATGCACCAACCTCTTTCACCGGTTGTTTTAGTACTGGCGGGCCATGACCCGACGGGCGGAGCGGGTTTAGTGGCAGATAGCGAAGCCATTGCCGCCTGTGGCGGTTGGGCAGTGACGATTCCCACCGCGTTAACGGTGCAAAACTGCCATAACGTGAGCCATGTCGTTCCGGCCGACCCCGCGTTGATGCGCCAAATGGCAGAGGCGCTTAGCGGGATGCAGGTTGCTGCGATCAAGCTGGGCCTGTTGGCAGATGAAGCAACGCTAAGAGCAGCCGAGCAGATTATTCGCCGTTTCCCAGGCATCCCGGTTGTGGCCGACCCAGTACTTAAAGCCGGTGGCGGTACTGAGTTATCCACACCCCAATTGCAACGCCTCTATGCGGCTCGCCTGCTACCGCTTGTGGATATCTTAACGCCCAACCGTTATGAGCTTAAGCAGCTCACCCCAGAGATTGACGGCCCCCTGGATGATACGGCGCGCGCCGTCGCACTTTTATCCCAGGGTTGCCAGGCTATTTTAGTAACCGCGACCGATGAGCCTGTTCCAGGTAACGAGCAGCAGGTTGTTAATACACTGCACTCGCCGGATACCACGCGCCAATGGCAGTGGCCACGCCTGCCGGAACCGTTTCACGGCTCAGGCTGCACCTTGGCATCTGCCATTGCGGCACGCCTGGCCGCCGGTGAGCGTTTGCCGACGGCCTGTGAACAGGCTCAGCACTTTACCTGGGAGAGTCTGTCTCATGGATATCAGCCGCCTAGCGGGCAGTGTTTACCTAATCGCTTGCCACGGCCGGTTCGCTTTTGATTTTATTCGCGCTACGCCATTGATATTGAGGACGCCATGACCACATCTGCTGAACTGTTTGAGCTTGCTAGCCGCCATATTCCAGGTGGCGTAAATTCGCCGGTACGTGCGTTTAAAGGCCTGCACCGTCCGCCGGTATTTATGGAGCGCGCCCAGGGCGCTTATCTGTTTGATGTGGAAGGCAACCGCTACGTGGACTATGTAGGTTCCTGGGGCCCAATGATTACCGGTCATGCGGACCAGGATGTGTTGGCAGCGGTACGTGCTCGTTTGGACAACGGTCTCTCGTTTGGTACCCCGACCGCGGTGGAAACCACCATGGCAGACCTGATCTGCGAAATGATCCCCACCATGGAAATGGTGCGCATGACCAGCTCCGGTACGGAAGCCACCATGTCGGCGATCCGCTTGGCACGCGGCACCACCGGGCGCGACAAGATCGTTAAGTTTGAAGGTAACTATCACGGCCATTCAGATTCGTTGCTGGTAAAAGCGGGCTCTGGCGCGCTCACCCATGGCGAACCCAGCTCGCCAGGTGTTCCCGCGTCACTTGCCGAGCACACCATTACGCTCTCCTATAACGATATTGAAGGCGTTGAGGCGTGCTTTGCTGAAATCGGTGACCAGATTGCCTGCATTATTGTTGAACCTGTTGCAGGTAACATGAACTGTATTCCTCCCCAGCCGGGCTTTTTGGAAACACTGCGCCGGGTGTGTAACGAGCATGAAAGCATCCTGATTTTCGATGAAGTCATGACCGGATTCCGCGTTGCGCTGGGCGGGGCTCAGGCGCATTACGGCATTACGCCTGATTTAACGTGCCTGGGTAAGATTGTTGGTGGTGGTATGCCAGTCGGTGCGTTTGGCGGCAAGCGCGAGATTATGCAAAATATCTCCCCCATGGGGCCGGTTTATCAGGCAGGTACGCTGTCGGGTAACCCCTTGGCGATGGCGGCAGGTATTGCGTTATTAACCAAGCTCCAGGTCCCCGGCTTTCATGACGCGCTTTCTCAGCGGGTTGAAACACTCTGCAGCGGCCTGAAAGAGCGCGCTAATGCGGCAGGTGTCTCCATGATGACACAGTCAGCGGGTGGCATGTTTGGGCTGTTTTTCACCTCTCAACGCCGTGTGGATAACTTTGCCCAGGCAACCGCGTGTGACCCGGAGGCGTTCCGCCGTTTCTTTGGCGCGATGCTGGATCACGGCGTTTACCTGGCCCCTTCAGCGTTTGAGGCAGGCTTTATGTCGAGTGCTCATACGCCCGAGGATATCCAATTTACGTTGGATGCTGCAGAAAAAGCCTTCTCAATAATGTAGTCAGGCAGCCTGCCTGCCATATTTATGCCGGGAGAAAATATGATGGTCACGGTAAATACCCTTGTTCTGGCAAGCGGCAATGCGGGAAAGCTGAAAGAATTCAATCAACTGCTGGCACCGTTAGGGCTGGATGTACGTCCACAAGCAGATTTTGGGGTACATGATGTTGAAGAAACGGGGCTAACCTTTGTTGAAAATGCCCTGTTAAAAGCGCGTGAGGCGAGCCGGGTTAGCGGCTTACCGGCGCTTGCTGATGACTCCGGCCTTGAGGTCGATGCGCTTTCAGGGGCGCCAGGGATTTACTCCGCACGCTACGCTGGTGAGCCGAAAAGCGATCAGCGTAACAATGAAAAACTGCTGGCCGCGCTTAGTGACTGTGCAGAAGGTCAGCGCACCGGTCGCTACTGGTGCGTGCTGGTCTATTTGCGCCATCCTGCTGATCCGGTACCGGTTATTGTTCAGCACAGCTGGGAAGGGGAGTTACTTGCTCATCCACGTGGAGAGGGTGGCTTTGGCTATGACCCGCTGTTCTGGCTACCCGACCAGGGAATGAGCGTGGCGGAATTACCCAGTGAATTAAAAAATCGGCTAAGCCACCGTGGGCGGGCGCTTCAAGGGTTGGTTGATATACTTAAGGTGGCACATGGCTAAGCCATTACCTCCGTTATCGCTCTATATTCATACGCCCTGGTGCGTACGCAAGTGCCCTTATTGTGACTTTAACTCTCATGAACCTGACGGTGAGTTACCCGAAGCGACTTACTTAAAGGCACTACTTCATGATCTGGATGGCGATCTGGCGTTAGCCGCTGGGCGTCAGATTCAGACCATCTTTATTGGCGGTGGTACGCCAAGCCTGATGTCGCCCACGTTCTTTGAACGGCTGTTTAATGGAATACGCCGACGCTTACCCTTCGCGCCCAATATAGAAATCACCATGGAGGCGAATCCTGGTACCACCGAGCAGGCACGCTTTACGGGCTACCGTGAGGCGGGTATCAATCGTCTCTCGTTGGGTATTCAAAGCTTTCAGCCCGCTCAGTTGAAGGCTTTGGGGCGTATTCACGGCGGTGAAGAGGCTATTACTGCGGTAGGCCAGGCGCGTGCGGCGGGGTTTGATAATATTAATATCGACCTGATGCATGGCTTGCCTGGCCAGACGCCCTCCCTGGCGCTTGATGATATTGACCAGGCGCTTGCGCTGTCACCGGACCATCTCTCCTGGTATCAACTAACCCTTGAGCCCAATACCGCGTTTCATTCACAGCCACCTGTTCTGCCGGAAGAGGAGGCGCTTTGGGATATTCAGGAGCTTGGCCATCAGCGATTGGAGCAGGCGGGCTTTGAACGCTACGAAATTTCAGCCTATGCAAAACCTGGCAAGCAGAGCCAGCACAACCTCAACTATTGGCAGTTTGGCGACTATCTGGGCATTGGCGCCGGTGCACACGGTAAGCTGACGACGATTGACCCGCAAGGGCAGTGGCATATTGAACGGCGCTGGAAAACGCGCCAGCCGGATGCTTACTTACGGCGTGATAATGACCCACGCGGTTTCGTGGCGGGCAAGCAGCCTATCGCGGCGGACGAGTTGCCGCTTGAGTTTTCCATGAATGCGCTTCGCTTAACCGAAGGGGTTGCCATGCATGCCTGGTCGGCGCATACCGGCCAGCCGCAGGAAGCACTTTTAGCGCGTTTACACACGGCCGCCAAAAAAGGACTTTTGATGGAAATGCCCGAAAAGCTGCGTGCATCGCCTCAAGGTCTATTATTCTTGAATGAGTTGCTGGCCTTTATCAGCGACGAATAATTCAAGCGCAAAAATATACAAGGAGTGAGTGATGCGTATTTCTCGACTACTGACCCCGTTGGCTGCTGCGATCTTAGTGGCGGGCTGTGCCACCTCTGACCCTTATGGTGGCCAGACGCAACGTTCATCGACCGGCATGGGAACAGGGATTGGCGCGGCGGTAGGCGCTGCTGCGGGTGCACTTTCGGGTAGCGGAAGTACCAGCCGTCGTGATCGTGCCTTGATTGGTGCTGCCGTGGGTGCTGCTGCGGGTGCCGGTATTGGCGCTTACATGGACCGTCAAGAACAGCAGCTTCGCCAGAACCTGGAGGGCTCGCGCATTGAAATCGACCGTCGCGGCGACGACATCGTACTGAATATGCCCAGCAGCGTGACGTTCGGGTTTGACTCCTCAGATCTAACCGGCGATGCGCGCAGTGCGCTTAATGAAGTGGCTAACGTGCTCAAGCAGTATACCGATACGCGGGTTAATATTGCCGGCTTCACCGACAGCACCGGGGATGCCAGCTACAACCAGCGTCTCTCTGAGCGCCGAGCTCAGTCAGTGGGCAACTACTTAAGTCAAAACGGGGTATCCTCCTCGCGTCTTAACACCATGGGATACGGCGCTAACCAGCCGGTTGCCAGCAACGATACCGAGCAGGGCCGGGCGCAAAACCGCCGGGTTGAAATCACCCTGACGCCAATCGGTAACGGCCAGGGCTAAGTAAGACATAACTCCCCCGCGCATTACCGTTTAAAGCCCGCTATGATCCCATAGCGGGCTTTTTTCGTTCACTTATCTGCGAGTTACCATGCTGTCTTATCAACACGCCTATCACGCCGGTAATTTTGCCGATGTACACAAACACTTGACGCTTTACGCCGTCGTTGATTATTCATTACGTAAAAAAACACCCATTACATATATAGATACGCATGCGGGAAGAGGGCTTTACCCACTCGCCACCAAAGAGACGCAGCGGCTTCAGGAGTATCGTGAGGGTATTTGGCCGCTATGGCACGAACGCGAGGTACTCACCGACCCGTTACTCTGTGATTGGTTAAATGCTGTCACCAGCGTTCAGCCCAGTACCAGTGCGTTAACGCACTATCCCGGCTCCCCATGGTGGCTAAGCCAATCATTGCGCGAGCACGATAAGCTGCGCCTTTTTGAGCTTCATCCGGGTGAGCATGAGCACTTGAACACGCAGTCTCTTCCTCCTCAGGCAAAACGTATCTATGGCGATGGTTTAGCGGGTTTAACGGCCATGCTGCCGGTGTCTACCCCGCGGCTTTGCGTATTGATTGACCCTAGTTTTGAGCGTAAAGCGGAGTACCAGGAAGTGGTTGATACGGCGATATACACGCTTGAAAAGGCGCGCCACGCCATACTACTGATGTGGTATCCCCTGCTACCCGCTGGGCATCATCACGCGTTATTGGACGGGTTAAAGGCAAGCGGTATTCGCAAAATGTGGCGCAGCGAGCTTTTGCTGCGCGCGCCAGGCGAGCAAACGCACGGTATGTACGGTAGTGGTATGTTGGTCGTTAACCCGCCCTGGGGGCTTGATGAGCGCCTGAAGACCGCAATGGCAGAGGTAACCCGTTGCCTTGGAAGTGAAAGCCGCGTTGAGGCGCAGTGGTGGGTTGAGGAGTAGGGTGGCACAAAAACGTTGAGTGAAAGCCGCCCGCTAGATGATCTCTAGCGTGGTTTTAACACGCTCCACTACCACCACTATTCTAAACCATTTGACGTTAGGATTACGGTGGAACAACAGCGCCGCCCCGCCGATCCATAAAGTGAGCGTATTACTTGCCGATGCAGAAACTGCCAAAAATCTCGCCCAGCAAGTCATCAGCGCTAAACTCGCCGGTAATTTCACTCAGCGCTTGCTGCGCGTCGCGAAGGTCTTCGGCCAGCAGTTCTCCAGCGCCGTAGCCATCCAACTGGGCACGGCCGGTATCAAGCGCTGCCATTGCCCGGTCGAGGGCATCCAGGTGACGCCGACGTGCGGAGAAGCGTCCTTCGGTGGTCGCCGCAAAGCCCATCACGGTTTTCAAATGGGTTTTTAGGTTATCCACACCCGCACCGGTTTTGGCGGAAAGGCGAAGCGTGGGAGTGACTGTGGATAAATCAATTCCAGCCTGCTCAGCGCTGGTATCGATTTTGTTACGTACCAACGTTAAACGGCTTTGATCGGGAAGGCGGGCGACAAACTCGGGCCAGATCATCATGGGGTCGGTCGCCTCGGTGGTAGAGGCGTCCACCAATAGCAGTACCCGGTCGGCTTTCTCGATTTCTGCCCAGGCGCGGGCGACACCGATTTTTTCAACGGCGTCCGGGGTATCGCGCAAGCCCGCCGTATCAATAATGTGCAGTGGCATGCCATCAATATGGATGTGCTCACGCAGCACGTCCCGCGTGGTGCCTGCAATATCAGTCACAATGGCGGTCTCTTGTTCGGTCAACGCATTAAGCAGGCTGGACTTACCCGCATTGGGGCGACCGGCAATGACCACGTTCATGCCTTCGCGTAACAGCGCCCCTTGGCCGGCGGCTTTGCGCACGTCGCTGAGTGCTTGCTGAACACTTTCCAAACGCTGGGCGACATGACCATCCGCCAGAAAGTCGATCTCCTCTTCAGGGAAGTCGATGGCGGCTTCTACATAGACACGCAGCTCGATAAGCCGCTCAACCAGATGGGAGACGCGGGTAGAAAACTCGCCCTGTAGTGAGCGCACGGCATTTTCCGCCGCTGAACGCGAGGTGGCATCAATCAAGTCGGCAATCGCTTCGGCTTGGGCAAGGTCGAGCTTGTCATTGAGAAAGGCCCGTTCGGAGAACTCACCAGGCCGCGCCAACCGCGCGCCCAAGGCCACACAACGCTCAAGCAGCATGTCCATGATAATGGGGCCACCGTGCCCCTGTAGCTCCAGCACATCTTCGCCGGTAAAGGAGTGAGGGCCGTTGAACAGCAGGGCGATGCCTTCGTCAATAATGCTATCAGCGCCCTTAAAGGGGCCGTGATAGGCATGCCGAGGCGCCGGGCAGTGGCCGAGTACGGACTCTGCAATATCGCGACAGGCAGGCCCTGAGACGCGAATAATCCCTACGCCGCCACGCCCAGGCGGTGTCGCCAGAGCAGTAATCGTATCCTGGGTATAAAGTCGTTCAGCCATGGCGCGCCTCATTAATGGATGCGTACATTGTGAATTTGTCGTCTCTAAAACGCCAGACCCCCGCACGAGGGCGGGGGTCTGGGAGCGTGGTTAACAAGGATTACTTGGTTCGCATTCCTTTACCCACACTGGGGTCTTTTTCGATACTACGCGTAATAAAGTACTGTTGCGCGACCGAAATGATGTTGTTGGTTACCCAGTAGATGACCAGACCCGCCGGGAACCACAGGAAGAAGAAGGTGAAGATAATCGGCAGCATCTTCATGATCTTCGCCTGCATGGGGTCCGGAGGTGTCGGGTTCAGCAGCTGCTGAACATACATGGATATACCCATCAGTATTGGCAGGATGAAGTAAGGATCCTTCACCGATAGATCGTGAATCCAGAAGATAAACGGCGCATGGCGCAGCTCTACCGACTCCAGCAACATCCAGTAAAGCGCGATAAACACCGGCATCTGTATGACGATGGGTAAGCAGCCACCTAAAGGATTGATCTTCTCCTTTTGGTAGAATTTCATCATCTCTTGAGACATTTTCTGACGATCATCGCCATAGGTCTCTTTAAGACGCTGCATTTCCGGGCCCAGTTTCCGCATGCGTGCCATTGACTTATAAGCCTTGGCAGACAGCGGGAAGAGCACCAGCTTAACCACAACCGTCAGCAGAACAATTGACCAGCCCCAGTTGCCCACGATGTCGTGGATCTTATCCAGCAACCAGAACAGTGGGTTGGCAATAAACCACAACCAGCCATAGTCAACGGTCAGGCGCAGATTGGGTGCCACTTGCTCAAGGTGATCCTGAACCTTGGGGCCCATGTAGAGCGTGGCGCCCAGTGTCGCTTCACCTTCCGCCGCAATGTTGCTGGTGGGGCCTGCAAACGCCACCACGTTACGGTCACTTGAGTCAGTGGTAACGTAGTAAAGGTTTTGCTGATCTTGGGGCGGTGCCCAGGCAGAAACAAAGTAGTGCTGGATAAGCGCAATCCAGCCGCCCTGGGCTTCACGATTTTCAAAGTTACGGTTTTGAATGTCTTCAAAATCGATCTTTTCATAACGTTCGTCTGGCGTTGAGTACGCTGCCCCAATATAGGAGTTCATACCCATGGCAACGCCGCTTGACGGGTCAGGGCTGTTATCACGCGCTAATTGGCCAATAAAACGAGCACTTACCGGCGCATCGGTATTATTGGCAATATAGTAATCAACATTGACCGCGTAATTCCCACGTTCGAACGTAAGACGCTTGATAATATCAACGCCGTTAACGTCTGCCCGTAAATCAACGACCAGCTGGTCATCATCATCTGCCAGACGATAGGCATTGCTTTCCGGAGTAAATTCAATACGACTTGCTTGCCCGTCCAGCTGTAGGCCGGAACGTGCAACATAGCTACGCGTTGAATTATCCGAGAGCAACACATAGTTGCGTTCAGTATCCAGCGTCATTTTATGCTGAGGTAACGCAGCATAAATAATGTCGCCGCCGTGCGGGTCAATGCGCACGTCGAGAACATCGGTAGCCACCGCAATAAAGTCACGGCTAGATGTTTCGCTTTCAGTACTGCTTGCCAGCCCATCGTCTACCGCACTGTTGGGTGCCGACGTTGACGGAACCGTCAGGTCGTTACTGCTTTCAGCATTGGCTGAGGGGGCGTCACTACTGCTTTGCGTAATTTCAGGCGTCGAGTCGTAATCTGTCGGCCCATAATCCTGATTCCACTGGATCACCAGTAGATAGGCAAGTACTGCCATTGGAATCAGTAAGAGAAGTCGTTTTACGTCCATGAGGGTTCTGCCCGCTGGGTGATGAACATGCTAATGGCGCAGTGTCATTTACTCGACCCATGACACACGAAAGCCTGCCAAGCGGCAGGCCGAGGTCGAGCGGCGAGGTGTGTCGTCAAGTGTCACGTGTTACGCCATCAAGCGGTGGTGCAATTGATACCGTTTGCGCGTCACGCTGAAGGCGTTTCCACATACCATGCAACTGCCGACTAAGCGTTTCATTGTCGATATCCTGCACACCGCGCTTGGCTAATATCACAATATCCATGGAGGGAAGGTGATCCTGGCGAAGCCTGACGGACTCTCGGACTAGACGCTTAAAGCGGTTGCGATCTACAGCGCGCTTTGCATTTTTCTTGCTGACGATTAGTCCAATGCGAGGATGCCCTCGGGTAGTCATGCGCGCTAACGCCATCATACCTTTGCCATGAACTTTAAGGTCAGCTTGTTCAAACACGTGACTAAAATCCCCAGCGTTTAAAAGACGCAAACGCCGGGGAAAGCCTTGAGGCGGCACACGCAATCCGAGATCAGGCGCTCAGACGCTTGCGGCCTTTCGCACGGCGGCGAGAGATAACGGCACGGCCGTTTTTGGTTGCCATGCGAGCACGGAAGCCATGCATGCGCTTGCGTTTGAGAACGCTGGGTTGAAAAGTGCGTTTCATAACTCGTAATTCCCACGTGGTTTAGGACGGATGTGAATCCAAAAGACCCGGCCCAGTGAGGAAACTAGCCGGGGAGTTTCAATTCAAGACCGGAAATTGTAGAGGCTTCCCGCGCCGGGTGCAATTTTTCCTTGCATAAAAACCAACAAAAAGGCAGTGGGCATGGGGCCTGCCGGCTTTTTTACGCGAAAATCAAAACAGTTATTATTACTAATGAGGTTTTTAAATCTTGTTGTTATTAATAGTAGGGATACTATTTGTGGATAAGTGAATAATAAATAGGTTAATCAATATGATAAAATCATAAAAACAATGTGCATAAGTGTCGTATAAGCGGTCTATAAACTGTTGTTTTGATGTGCGTAGAGATGTGGAAAAACGCTAAAAACGGATCTGTCCCCACTCCATCAGCGGGTTGTCCCACGTGCTTACGATAAGTTGTCCACAGGCATAATTGTTAGCCAAACCCGTGTGGATAACCAAGCTTTAGAGCGCTACAATGGTCGGCCGTTTTCAACTGATGGTGAGATGAGTGTCACTCGCGCTTTGGCAACAGTGCCTGGACTACCTGCAGGACGAATTGAATTCTCAGCAATTCAATACCTGGATACGTCCCTTGCAGGCAGAAGAAGGAGAGTCCAATGAGTTGCGCTTACTGGCGCCTAATCGCTTTGTGCGCGATTGGGTGAGTGACAAGTATGCCAAGCGAATCAGTGAGCTGATCCGCGAGCTTGCGCCGTCTAAACCACCCAAAGTAAGCCTGACCGTAGGTAGCCGTCGTCCAGTAGCGGCAGTCCCCCAGCCGCGTGATTTGGGTAATCCTGTTTCCGCTTCAACCTCGGCGCCTTCAGTGCATACGCCCCCGCGCGGTGATATTGCCGATGAGCGTGAAATTGATCAGCTGCGTGAGCGTGAAGAAACGCCGCGCCGGCGGACTAATGAGCGTCAGGTCCAGGTCGAAGGTAGTCTTAAGCACGGCAGTGGGCTGAACCCAAATTTTACGTTTGATACCTTCGTGGAAGGTAAATCCAACCAACTGGCGCGTGCGGCGTCTCGGCAGGTTTCAGAAAATCCGGGTGGCGCCTATAACCCACTATTTCTATACGGTGGGGTAGGTCTGGGTAAAACGCACTTGATGCACGCCGTAGGCAATGCGCTGGCTGGCCGCCGGGAAAATGCCCGGGTGGTGTATCTGCATTCTGAGCGTTTTGTTGCCGATATGGTCAAGGCACTTCAACTTAATGCGATCAACGACTTCAAACGCTTTTATCGCAGTGTTGATGCGTTACTCATTGATGATATTCAATTTTTTGCTGGCAAGGAGCGCTCCCAAGAGGAGTTTTTCCATACCTTTAATGCGCTTTTGGAAGGCGGCCAGCAAATGATTCTCACCTCTGATCGTTATCCAAAGGAGATCAGTGGTGTTGAGGAGCGCCTGAAATCGCGCTTTGGATGGGGCTTGACGGTGGCTATTGAGCCGCCCGAACTTGAAACCCGCGTAGCCATCTTGATGAAAAAAGCCGACCAGGCCAAAGTTTATTTACCTCATGATGCGGCCTTCTTTATTGCTCAAAAAATTCGCTCGAACGTACGTGAATTGGAAGGGGCACTGAAAAAAGTGATTGCTGACTCACACTTTATGGGTAAGCCGATTACCCAGGACTTTATTCGTGAGTCGCTAAAAGATTTACTCGCGCTACAAGATAAGCAGGTGGGTGTAGATAATATCCAGCGCACAGTCGCCGAGTATTACAAAATCAAGGTGGCAGATTTATTATCCAAGCGACGCTCGCGCTCAGTCGCTCGCCCCCGGCAGGTGGCCATGGCGCTAGCCAAGGAATTGACCAATCATAGTTTGCCGGAAATTGGCGATGCGTTTGGTGGCCGTGATCATACAACGGTACTTCACGCTTGCCGCAAGGTGAAAGCCTTGCAAGAGGAGAGCGCGGATATTCGCGAAGATTACAAAAATCTGTTGCGCCTTTTAACCAGCTAAATCATCCATGGGATTGGCCTGCCGTCTGCAGGTTTTCAGGATATAAACCGGAGTGTTGATGAAATTTTCCATTTCCCGAGAGGCATTGCTGCGTCCGCTGACTCTGGTGGCAGGCGTGGTAGAACGGCGCCAAACGCTACCTGTACTGTCTAATGTGCTGATTCAGGTCGAAGGTGACCAGGTCGCACTAACCGGTACGGACCTTGAGGTTGAACTCATCGGGCGTACTGTCGCAAGCCAGGTTGACCAGCCAGGGGCGGCAACCGTGCCTGCTCGTAAGCTGATGGATATTTGTAAATCGCTGCCTGATCAGTCCGATATCCAACTGACCGTTGAAGATGGCCGAGCGGTGCTGCGCAGCGGTCGTTCACGCTTTACGCTCTCGACATTACCGGTCGCTGAATTCCCCAATATTGAAGATGCCGATAGCAGTCAGGAGTTAAGCGTTCCACGGGGCACGTTAAAGCATCTTATTGAAACCACATCATTTGCCATGGCGCAGCAGGATGTTCGCTACTATCTCAATGGCATGCTGTTGGAAATTCAAAGTAACTTGCTACGCACGGTGGCGACAGACGGCCACCGCTTGGCGATGTGTTCACGTCCTGTTGATGTCGCGGTTAGCCAGCCGCAGAAGCTGATTGTACCTCGTAAGGGTATTCTTGAGCTTTCGCGCCTGTTGGATGATAGCGATGAGCCGGTAAGCCTGACGTTGGGTTCAACCCATGTGCGTGCTCATACCGGTGATTTCACCTTTACGTCCAAGCTGATTGACGGGAAGTTCCCTGACTATGAGCGCGTCGTACCACGCAATGGCGATAAGGTGCTCATTGCTGAACGCGCCGAGTTGCGTCAGGTGCTGTCACGTACAGCGATTCTCTCCAATGAGAAGTATCGTGGTGTGCGCTTATACCTGGAAGAGGGCAACCTTAAGGTCATGGCGAATAACCCTGAACAGGAAGAAGCCGAAGAGAACGTGGCCGTCGAATATAACGGCTCTGCGATGGAAGTCGGCTTCAACGTGGGTTATTTGGTTGACGTGCTTAGCGTGCTAAATGAAGACAGAGTGCAAATAACGCTGGCCGACCCTAATAGCAGCGCGCTGCTTGAAGAGCCGGGTGGTGGCGATGCGCTGTATGTTGTTATGCCCATGCGGTTGTAATATAGCGTTTTATAAATGCCAAACGGGGCGGCGCTTCTGGTAGCAGGGGCGCCGCTTTCTCTTAGGAGGTGGTTACGCCTTTTACCCGAGTGTTTACATGAGCTTGAGTCAGCTTAACTTCCAAGGGTTACGGAATTTAGCGCCGCTGGATATGCATCCTTCTCGGGGGATCAATATCATCACTGGGCTGAACGGAAGTGGCAAAACCAGCCTGCTGGAAGGCATTCATGTTTTGGGAATGGGCCGCTCGTTTCGTACCCGTCAGCTAAAGCATGCCATCCAATCTGATGTGGCGCATATGACGCTCTACGGGCGCCTGAAAGGGGAGCCAGAGATTTCCATAGGGGTGCGCCGGTTACGGGCTCAGCGTGAACTAGAGCTGCGTTTGCGTGGGGATAAGGGGGTACGCTTGGCCGAGTTGGTCGAGGCGATGCCTTTGCAACTAATCAATCCTGACGCTTTTAGGCTTCTTGAAGGGTCTCCAGCCGGGCGGCGCGAGTTTCTTGACTGGGGAGTGTTTCACGTGAAACATCACTTTCTGGAAGCATGGAAGCGTACACGTCGAGCAGTGAAACATCGGAACGCATTACTCAGGCGTGGTAGAATAGACCCACAGGAAATGGCGGCCTGGGAACAAGAATTGGCGCTATGGGGCGAGGTAGTCGATAGGTTGCGGTTTGAATGGTTTAGTGAGTTTCTGCCTGTCTTTGAAGAAACGCTGAATGTACTTCTTCCATTACCTGGCTTAAAACTTAACTACGCTCGAGGATGGGACAAACAGAAAACGCTGGCTGATGTGCTTCAGGATAACCGAGTCACCGATCAGCAAAAGGGGTTTACCCAACAAGGCCCTCAGCGTGCCGATTTGCGTATCAGGCTTAATAAACAGCCTGCTGTTGAAGTACTTTCCAGAGGCCAGCAAAAGCTTGTGGTAAGCGCACTCAAGCTTGCCCAGGGGCGGTTTCTGGAAAGAACGGCACAGCGTCACTGCATTTATTTAATTGATGATTTGCCAGCAGAGCTGGATGTGCAACACCAACAGCGTTTCTGTCAGTTGCTTGAAGAGATGCAGTGTCAGGCATTTATTACCAGCGTCGACCCCGCCGCATTACAACCTATGTGGCAATCTAAAACCCTGGTTAGCATGTTTCACGTGAAACATGACCCGCAAGGGCTTGGCCAGTTGGTGCAAGATGGGTAGACGATACGGGACAAGACAGACTTCACGACGGAGTGGTCAATGAGCGAACAGGCTTACGATTCATCAAGCATCAAGGTGCTCAAAGGACTGGATGCAGTACGCAAACGTCCTGGTATGTACATCGGTGATACCGACGACGGCACCGGGTTGCACCACATGGTCTTCGAGTTGGTGGATAACTCCATCGATGAGGCTTTGGCGGGCCATTGTAGTGAAATTCGCGTGGTTATTCATGCCGATGAGTCGGTAACCGTTAGCGATAATGGTCGCGGTATTCCTACCGAGCTGCACGAAGAGGAGGGCGTCTCTGCCGCAGAAGTCATCATGACCGTGTTACACGCGGGCGGTAAGTTTGACGATAACTCTTATAAAGTATCTGGCGGTCTTCACGGTGTGGGTGTCTCCGTGGTTAATGCGCTTTCTGAAGAGCTACGCTTAACCATCTGGCGCCAGGGCGAAGTGTTTGAGCAGATTTATCACCATGGCGTGCCTCAGGCACCGCTTAGCGTGGTGGGTAAAACGGAAAAAACCGGATCACGTGTTCATTTCCGCCCTTCCCAGAACACCTTTGCTAATATTGAATTCCATTACGATATTTTGGCCAAACGTCTGCGTGAGCTGTCGTTTCTGAACTCTGGCGTTGCCATTCGGCTAATGGATGATCGCAGCGGTAAGGAAGAGCTGTTTCATTACGAAGGCGGCTTGAAAGCCTTTGTTGATCACCTCAACTCCAATAAAACGGTTCTGAACCCTGTTTTCCACTTTACTGCCTCGCGGGAGGACGGTGTTGAAGTCGAAGTGGCAATGCAGTGGAGCGACGTCTTTACGGAAAGCATCTTCTGCTATACCAATAATATCCCTCAGCGTGATGGCGGTACTCACTTGGCCGGCTTCCGGGCAGCACTGACGCGCACGATGAATAACTACATCGAAGCGGAAGGCCTGCTCAAAAAAGCCAAGGTAAGCACGGCGGGTGATGATGCTCGTGAAGGCTTAACGGCGATTGTTTCTGTCAAAGTGCCTGACCCGAAATTCTCTTCACAAACCAAGGACAAGCTGGTGTCCAGTGAAGTGAAAACAGCCGTTGAGCAGGAAATGGGCCGCCTGTTTTCTGACTACCTGATTGAAAAGCCAAACGAAGCCAAAGCAATCGTTAATAAAATGCTGGATGCGGCACGTGCGCGTGAAGCGGCACGTAAGGCCCGGGACATGACGCGGCGTAAAGGCGCGCTGGATATTGCAGGCCTGCCGGGCAAACTTGCTGATTGCCAGGAGAAAGACCCCAGTCAGTCAGAGCTTTACCTGGTGGAGGGCGACTCGGCCGGTGGCAGTGCCAAGCAGGGGCGTGACCGTCGCACGCAGGCCATTTTGCCGCTTAAAGGTAAAATCCTGAACGTCGAAAAAGCACGTTTTGACAAAATGCTTTCGTCAGCTGAAGTGGGTACGCTCATCACCGCGCTGGGCTGTGGTATCGGTCGCGAAGAGTTTAACCCCGATAAACTCCGTTATCACTCCATCATCATCATGACCGATGCGGATGTCGACGGTTCACATATTCGTACCTTGCTACTGACCTTCTTCTTCCGCCAAATGCCGGAGCTGATTGAGCGCGGCCATATTTTTATTGCCCAGCCGCCGCTCTATAAAATCAAGCGAGGCAAGCAAGAGCTCTACCTTAAAGATGAGCAGGCCATGGTCGATTACTTGACCACGACAGCGCTGGATGGCGCAGGTCTATACGTAAATGCGGACGCGCCGGGTATCTCCGGTTCGCAGCTGGAAGCCCAGGTAAACCAGTATCGCAACGTGATGAAGCGTATCGATCGCCTGGCACGCGTTTACCCGATTGAAGTATTGAAGCAGATCATCCATGTCACAGGATTGCAGGGCGAGGCGAGTCTTAAAGATCGTGTCACCATGGAAAACTGGATTGCTGAACTGCAAAAAGTCATGGATGACATGGTGGCCTATGAAGGCGGGCCGCGTTACACCTTCTATCTGAAAGAAGATGAGGAGCGTGGCTTGTTACTGCCTACCGTGTCGCTTATTGCGCATGGCGTGACTACCGAGTACGACTGGGGCCTGGACTTCTTTGAAAGTGCGGATTATCGGGCTATTTCAGCGCTGGGTGATACTCTTAATGGGCTGCTTGAAGAGGGCGCCTTTATTTCCCGTGGCGAGCGTCAGAAGCCTGTGGCTCACTTCTCCGAGGTGTTGCAGTGGCTAATGCAGGAAGGTCAGCGTGGCCTTTCGGTACAGCGCTATAAAGGGCTGGGCGAAATGAACCCAGATCAGCTTTGGGAAACCACCATGGACCCGGATAGCCGCCGTATGCTGCGTGTTACGGTTGAAGACGCCGTCGCCGCCGATATGATGTTTAACACCTTGATGGGTGATGATGTAGAGCCACGGCGTAACTTTATCGAAAGCAATGCCTTGGTCGCTAATCTGGACGTATAAGGCACCGAGCGAAGCTCGCATAACATGTTTCACGTGAAACATTGTTTGAAATGAAAAATGCCGCTGGCTTAAAGCCAGCGGCATTTTTTTGAGCTATAAAATTCAGCCGGATGAACGGGATAACAGCCAATCAACAAACTCGGCTAAATCTGTATAAACGTGGGCATTTTCCAGGCCTACGCCCTTGGCCAGTGTTTTCTCGCCTTTGCCAGTTTTTACTAATACCGACTGACAGCCACATGCTTCGCCCGCTTGCAGGTCGCGCAGGCTATCACCTACCATCCAACTGCCGGATAAGCTCGATAAACTTAGCGCACGCTGAATATCATGCAGCAAGCCCGGTAAGGGTTTGCGGCACTCGCAATCATCGGCGGGTCCATGCGGGCAATAAGCGATATGCGCAATGGTTCCTCCTGCGGCATTGACCAACGCATTTAGACGGTCATGCATTTGACCGAGAACGCCTGCATCGTAATAACCGCGGCCAATGCCCGACTGATTCGTGGCTATCGCAACGGTGTAGCCGGCTTGGGATAATTTAGCGATAGCATGGATGGAAGAAGGGTAGGGCAGCCACTCTTCGAGTGACTTTATATAGGCGTCAGAATCCTGATTAATGACGCCGTCACGATCAAGAATAACCAGCTGCTCGGGGGAGATAGGCATTGCGCGTTCCATTAAAGACGCTGATTAAGCATCGCCAACGCCTGCAACGTGACGCTAATTTTGCGGCCATCACTACCCAGGTATTTAAATGGGATTTTTTGCAAGCGGAGTAGTTTGGGCAGCGTTTTTTTAAACTGCTCTCGAACTTCCTGCCGGGCGCTGTGCAATCCATCAATCAGCGCAGGGGTTAAACGTTCGATTTGCATCGGTGATTTAGAGAGTTTGCCATAGAGTGAAAAGATAAAGCAGTACCAATCGCGCACCATACAGTTGATTGGGGTATGTACTTTACCTGGATCCGTTTCAAAATCGATAAAGACAGTTTGGTCGTGGGTGATAAGGATATTGCGTGCGAACGCTTCACTCAGGTAGCAATTGCGCTCATGAACCGCGTTGAGTGCCTGAATGCTTTGACTAAGCGCTTTATCCACTTCCTCAACACTGCTCGCCTTTTTGAGCTTTTCCAGCAGTGTCACCGCGGGTTGTTCAGGCGACCCTGCATCCGCTAAAAGAAGGGCTTGAGGATTTTCGGCCAGGATGACGGGAACGGAGATACCTGCTTCACTTAAGGCTCTAATCCGTTGGGCCTCGGTGAAAATACTTTGCTCGCCGCCCAGGTTGGGGACCGGCTTTAACGCTTCAATATTAAACCATGCAGCCAATAACTTGAGCGGCGCATAGGCAAGCTGCGAGTTCCGTTTGGCGGCACGTTTTAACCACACCTTTTGGCCATTCAGCGTATGGGAAGCCATGCTAGCCTGTTGCTGGGGAAATGACGTACACAGGGCAACTCCAGAGTGCTTATGCACCCAAGCAATAACACGCATTACGTCTACAAAGGGGAATTAACGCATCAGGAAAACTTTATTTTAGTAAAAATCGATTATTTTTTCACGGTGTTTCACGTGAAACAAACCAGCAGCGCGTGAAGAGACCTTCAAAGAGGAGCGTCACGATTATACGTCACAGCCAGAAATGAGCGCGCTAAAAGGCAGGTAGGGGAAGGAGTGATAAGCGTGCTGCCGGTGGCATAAAAGCCACCGGCAGACGGTCGAGAGAGCGTTATTGGGGGAGCAGCGAAATATCAGCAACTTCCAGGAACAGTGCCTGAAGGCTCGCCAAAAGAGCAAGACGGTTATTGCGCACTGCTTCATCATCCGCCATGACCATCACCTGATCAAAAAATGCATCAACGGGTTCACGAAGCGTCGCCAGTACATCCAGCGCTTGCTGATAATCACCGGTACCAAACAGCGGGGCTACCTGCTCCTGGCGGCTGGTAACGGCCTTGAATAGTACCTGCTCGGCTTCCTCTTGCAGCAGGCTCGGGTCAACCTGAAGGTTGCCGTTGTGATCCTGCTTGCTCAGAATATTGGTCACGCGCTTGTTAGCGGCGGCTAACGCAGCTGCCTCTTCACGTTGAGCAAAGGCTTTCACCGCGCGCAGCCGGCGAGCGAAATCGAGCGGGTTGGTGACCGGGCGTGCACGCACCGCTAGGTACATCTCGGCGCTAATGCCTTCTTCCTGACCCCAAGCGCGGAAGCGATCCAGCATATAGGTCAGCACGTCCTCTACCAGCCCCTCAGCCTTGGGCAGCCCCTGATGCTGCTGAGCGGCGGCATCTAAAAGCTCGCGCAGATCAAGATTCAGCTCGCCCTTGATCAGGATATTCAACACGCCAATTGAGGCGCGGCGCAGGGCGAAGGGATCTTTTGCGCCGGTTGGACGCTGACCAATACCAAAGATACCTACCAGGGTGTCCAGGCGATCCGCCAAGGCCAGCGTTTGCCCGGTCAGGCTTTGCGGAATAGCATCGCTGGCAAAGCGTGGCAGGTACTGCTCTTCAATCGCTTGAGCAACATCCGCAGGCTCGCCGTCCTGCTCGGCGTAGTAGCGACCCATAATGCCCTGTAACTCAGGGAACTCGAGCACCATTTCGGTGACCAGGTCACACTTGGCAAGTGCCACAGCACGCTGTGCATTGGCAACGTCACCGTTGATCTTCTCAGCAATGAAAGTGGCAATAGCGGTGGTACGACGTGCTTTGTCGGCCAGTGTTCCCAACTGCTGCTGAAACACTACGCTTTCAAGTTGCGGAATGCGCGAAGCCAGGCTCTGCTTACGGTCGGTATCGTAGAAGAAGGCGGCATCCGCCAGGCGCGGACGAATGACTTTTTCGTTACCCGAAATTACCTGTTGTGGATCAGCGCTATCGATATTGGAGATAGTGATAAACAGCGGTTTGAGCTTGCCCTGGTCATCCAGCAGGTGGAAGTACTTTTGATTGGCCTTCATGGAGGAGATCAAACACTCCGCCGGGACCTCCAAAAAGCGCTCATCGAAACTGCCGGTAAGTGCGACCGGCCACTCCACCAAACCACTGACCTCAACGAGCAGGGTTTCGTCGATAACGGCATTGGCGTCCTGTACTTCCGCTTCGGCTAGTACTTGCTCGCGAATGCGTTCGCGACGCAGCTTGCGGTCCGCCAATACGTAAGCGTTTTCGAGCGTGGCCAGATAATCATCGGCGTGCTCAAGCTGAATCGCATTGGGGGCGTGGAAGCGGTGGCCATAGGTGGTGCGGCTAGCCTGTAATCCCAGCACTTCTGCGGCAATGACATCGCTGCCGTAAAGTGCGACCAACCAGTGCACCGGGCGGGAGAACTCAATACGTGATGCCCCCCAGCGCATATTTTTAGGTACAGGCAGGCCCTGAATGGCTTTACGCAGAATCTCGGGCAGAAGTGCTTGAAGGCTCTCACCCTGCTGCTGTTCGCGGTAGCCAAGCCAAGTGCCTTTGTCTGTTTCCAGGTGAATTAGCTCATCGACGCTAACACCACAGGAACGAGCGAAGCCTTCGGCTGCTTTGCTTGCAACACCGTCTTTAAAGGCGGCGGCCAGCGCCGGACCACGACGCTCTACCTCGCGGTCCGGCTGTTTATCGGCAAGCTCGCTGACCTTGACGGCTAAACGGCGAGGTGTGGCGTAAGCGGTCACGTGCTGGAAAGGAATCTCGGCCTCTTGCAGGCCTTTTTCAATCCCCGCAGCAAACGCGTCAGAGAGTGCATCCAGCGCCGCGGGTGGCAGCTCTTCGGCGCCCAGTTCTAATAAAAGCGTATCAACAGCCATTATGCATCTCCCTGATCGGCAAGTAGTTCGCGGCGAAGCGCTTCTGGAGCCATGGGGAAACCTGCTGCTTTACGCGACTCAAAGTAGGTATGGGCAACATCCCGCGCCATGGTGCGCACGCGCAGAATAAAGCGCTGACGCTCGGTTACCGAAATAGCGTGACGGGCATCCAGAAGGTTAAAGGTGTGTGATGCCTTGAGTACCTGCTCATAAGCAGGTAAGGGCAGGTTGGCGGTCAGCAGCTTGGCACACTCACGCTCCTGGTGATCGAAGGAGGCAAACAGCTGATCGACGTCGGCATGCTCGAAGTTATAGGTCGATTGCTCACGCTCGTTCTGCAGATACACATCGCCATAGGTGACTTGGCTACCGTCCGGGGCAATCGCCCATACCAGGTCGTAAACGCTGTCAACGTTTTGCAGATACATGGCAATCCGCTCAAGACCATAGGTCAGCTCACCGGTAACGGGGTAGCACTCAATACCGCCCGCTTGCTGGAAATAGGTGAACTGGGTAACTTCCATCCCATTGAGCCATACTTCCCAACCCAGGCCCCAAGCGCCCAGTGTTGGCGATTCCCAGTTATCCTCAACAAAGCGCACATCGTGGATCAGTGGGTCCAGGCCTAAACGCTTTAGTGAGCCAAGATAAAGGTCCTGCAGATTACTTGGCGATGGCTTCATGACGACCTGAAACTGGTAGTAGTGCTGCAGGCGATTGGGGTTTTCGCCATAGCGGCCATCGGTTGGGCGGCGAGAAGGCTGAACGTAGGCCGCGTTCCAGCTTTCCGGGCCGATTGAGCGTAGGAAAGTAGCGGGATGAAAGGTGCCCGCGCCAACTTCCATATCAAGAGGTTGGAGAATGACGCAGCCCTGTTCTGCCCAGTACTGTTGCAGAGCAAGGATCAAGCCTTGGAAGGTCGACACATCAGGTGTCGATTGGTTTGTCGAGACACTCATCGCAGAAAGCACCGTTGGCCATGAATTCATAAGCCGTCAAGTATACAATCCTAGGCAGATGGGTTATAGGCACATAAGCCAACAGAACCGCTTTTGGTTAAGGAGAGCAAAATGATCGTTGTAACAGGCGGTGCCGGTTTTATTGGCGCAAACATCGTGAAAGCACTGAATGCGCGCGGCCGTAATGATGTCATGGTGGTGGATGACCTGCGCGACGGCACTAAATTTGTCAATTTAGCCGACTGTACGCTGGCCGATTACCTGGATAAAGATGACTTTCTTGCCAAGGTAGAGGCCGCGTTGCGCGGCGAGATAACCGACTTGCCAAACATCGAGGCGATTTTTCATGAAGGGGCGTGTTCCGATACCACGGAGTGGGACGGCCAGTACATGATGAAAAATAACTTCGAGTACTCGAAGGTACTGCTGAATTATTGTGAGAAATTCGGTATCCCTTTCCTCTACGCATCATCCGCCGCGACCTATGGCGGCAGTGACGTCTTTAAAGAGGCGCCCGAGTACGAAAAACCGCTTAATGTCTACGGTTACTCCAAGCTGCTGTTTGATCAACATGTGCGCTCACGCTGGGAGTCGCTGACTACCCAGGTCGTTGGTTTCCGTTATTTCAATGTTTACGGCCCTCGTGAACAGCATAAAGGCAAGATGGCAAGTGTCGCTTACCATAACCATCTTCAAATCCGTAACGGCGAAACCCTGAAACTGTTTGGCGCCTATGGTGGTTATGAGGCTGGCATGCAGAGCCGGGATTTTGTGTACGTGGGCGATGTCGTCGACGTCAATCTATGGTTTTTGGATAACCCTCAAGCGTCTGGCATTTTTAACCTGGGAACTGGCCGAGCAGAGCCCTTTAAAGCGATTGGCGAAGCAGTCATCGACTTCTATGGTAAAGGCGAGATCAATTACATCGATTTTCCTGAAGAGTTGAAAGGCCGTTATCAAAGCTACACGCGTGCCGACATCAGTCATTTGCGTGAAGCCGGCTGCGATGTTGAGTTCAAAACCGTGGCCCAAGGGGTTAGCGCTTACCTGGAGTGGCTAAATGGCTAATTCCGCCAAGCGTCTGCTGGTGGTTGGCCCGTCATGGGTGGGCGATATGGTCATGGCGCAAAGCCTCTTTATGACGCTTAAAGCGCGTCAGCCTGATGCGACCATTGGGGTGGTTGCGCCCGCGTGGTCACAGCCCATTTTAGAGCGTATGCCGGAGGTAGACGAAGTGCTCCCCTTGGCTGTTGGTCACGGCGAGTTTGGTTTGGCTAATCGCCGTGAACTCTCCAGCCAGCTAAAAGGGCGCTTTGACCGTGCCATTGTGCTGCCACGCTCCTGGAAAGCCGCCCTCGTTCCCTTCATGGCTCGCATTCCTGAGCGGGTGGGCTTTTTGGGCGAGCATCGCTATGGGCTTTTAAAAGAGCGCCGCAAGCTAGATAAGCAGGTTCTGGACCAGACCGTAAAGCGGTTTGTATCGCTGGGTTTGCCTCGTGATGAAGCGCTAAACGGGGATTTTCCGATCCCCAGGCCGCGTTTAATGATCGACCGGGATAACCTGGTTAATTTGCGCCTGGCTCATGCGCTGTCATCGCGGCCCGCCATTGGCATGATGCCCGGTGCAGAATATGGGCCTGCCAAGCAGTGGCCGCTGGCCTATTTTCACAACCTGGCCGCACAACTTATCAGCGACGGTTTTGAAATTCGGGTACTGGGTGGGCCAAAAGATCATTCGGCAGGCGAGAGCATTGTGAAAGGGCTTCCCCATGCGCATAATTTATGCGGCAAAACGCAGTTAGCCGATGCGGTAGACCTGTTGGCCGACTGTCGGCAAGTGGTAACCAACGACTCAGGTCTCATGCATGTGGCCGCTGCCGTCGGCGTGCGCATTCATGCGCTTTACGGCTCTTCGTCACCGGCCTATACGCCGCCCTTGACCAACAACGCTGTCGCTCATTATTTGGGGCTCTACTGCTCGCCCTGCTTTAAGCGTGTTTGCCCGTTGGGGCATACCAACTGCCTTAATCAGTTAGCGGTAGAGCAGGTCTATCAGGCGATGCAAGCCGACCCGCAGCGTGCCAGCGGCTTGATCATTAATGGGTGATGTTTACTTCGTCGGCCTGATCCGCTGGCGTTTCTGTCACTTGAGTTGCTGAGGTATCTTCTGCTTCGCGGCGTTGGGGCGTTAGCCCTTCCCATAAGCGGTGCTGCAGGGCGGTTTCCTCACGCAAGCGCTCGTTGAGTGTTTCGATACCATGCACCTCAGCCAGCGTGGGTTTTTCACTGAGTAGTGAAGCACCCAGCCCTGCTCGGTGATCGTTCAAGGTAAAGCCAAGCGCTTCTAATATCGTTGGAAACACATCCAGCATCGTGGCATCGCGGCGAATACGCTGGGGCTCAATATAGTCGCCTAGCATAATCAGCGTGTTATCGCGGTCCAGGGCTGTCAGTTGGTCCCATACGGAGACTCGCATGGTGAGGTGATCGCTGAGTACAACTACCAGCGTATTATCCAAAAGCCCTTCGCGCTGTAACTGCTCGATAAATACCCGTGCTTCATGAGCCGAGCACTCCACTGAGTACAGAATATCCTGGCCATCAAATATGCCCTGGCGGTCCTGGCAGGATTGGGACGGAAACCCGCTCGGCGCATGGGCTGCCAGGTTAAGATTCACCACTGCCCAGGGGCCGCTATTCTCTTCATTTAACCGGCGTATTTCATCAGCGGTAAACTCATAAAGCGTGTCGTCATGGAGTCCCCAGTTATTTAAATACTCTGGATCTTCCATGTCGGGTAAAAACGCTTCTTTACCCATTACGCGATTAAACTGATGACCACGATAGAAAAGGCCTTTACCCGCGAACTGCGTACTAGCGCCCCCCAGGTAGCTTAATTGATACCCTTGAGCCGCTAAAATATCACCCAGGCAGTCAACGCCAGGCACCACCTTTTTCAATGGCTCAAACTGTGTATCGTGTAAAAGCCCGGCAGGCATTAGCGGAACACCGCACTGACTGGCGATCATTCCCGCCATGGTCCAGCCGGTGTTTTCCATTTGTCGGATGCCTTCGAAAACCAGACCCTGTTCGCCCAGCGTGTTCAAGTCGGCATAAGCGTCATCAAAAACCTCGTTGCTATAGGTCCGCTCAAGGCTCTCCAGGTACATGATTAGCAGATTAGGCGTGTGTGACTGCTCGCCGGTCATGGGCGGCATATAACGTCGATTTAACCACTCTCTATCATCAGCCACGACGGCAACGCTGCGTTGCCCCAAGCCATAAAGTAACGGGTTGGTCGCCAGCAAAATAATCGCAAAATAGCGCTCGGCTAGTCGCCAGCGCTGGTCATGGCGGGAAAGCCACGTAATGGAGCATAAAATGCCCAGCATAGTCAGCGTATAAAGCACCGCGACCACCATTTTGCTGGCGCCGCCGTGCTCCGCGATACCGGCCTGTAAATGAAAAAACACAGCGCCTAAATCGACATTGCCGAAGCTGTCAGCTAAATAAACGTACACGCCCATCAAGCTTAGCGGCACTAATGACCAGGGCCATACTTTGCGGTAGCGAGCATTTGCTGGGCGACCCCAGCTCAGCTTCAACCCCGTGCCGATCCAACCAGCGGCGATGAGAAAGAGCGCCCACCAGGGCAGGCGAGTTAACACGGTAGCGGCATAGCCCAGGCTAAGGCCAATGGTCGCTAGTGGCAGCCAGGGAGTAAGTTTCAGTATCCTTGAAAAGGGCATGCCATATCCTAATGCTATTGCAATTTTGGTAAAATAACGTTGTTGGTGCTAGTGCAATGTTACGCTAAAGCGCCGCTGAAAAACCATCTGCCTTCTTATGCCCTTGATCGGCAGGGGGGGGAAGTTTGATTTTCTATATGGCAGCACGTTGAGGCAGCCTACTGTGGCTATATGAATGAGCTGTTGGTTTTTATCGATCCAGGGTGGGTTGGCAGCGATGTTTAATAGTATGGCGGCTTACGGTAGAATTTAAATAGTTGACTATATACATCTATCTGCAACCGCTATCAGAAGTATTCGTCATTTATTGTAATGAAGCATTCTTTAAATTGAACTCAACCACAGTGGTTCCTTATGAAAAAAATAGAAGTGTCATTTATTACGATAAATTATAATTCTTCACAATATACAGCTGAATTAATTAATAGCATTTTATCGAATACTGATAGCGTATCTTACGAAATTATTGTTGTTGATAATGCCTCTGAAGATAAAGATTTTTTAAATCTGAAAGAGTTTCTGAAAGATAAAAATGACGTGAAATTAATTAGGAACTCCATCAACAGCGGGTTCTCAAGTGGCAACATGCTAGGGGTAAATCATGCGAGTGGACAGTATTACTTTTTTGTTAACAATGATTGTAAACTTTTAAATAATACGGCAGGTGTATTAAAGACATATCTGGATTCAAACGCAGAGGTGGCGTTGGCAACTGCTCAAATAGTCGATGCCAACAACAATTATTCATCTTCGCACAAACAGTTTCCCCATCTTTTAAAACAGCTGTTTGGTAACAGCGTGCAAAGAAAGTTTTCAAAGGTTAAATTTCCAAGCAATCGTGTGAAGCTAGATAAACCCACACAGGTTGAAGTTGTTAGTGGCTCTTGCATGTTTTTTAATGCAGATGCTTTCTGCGATATTGGTGGTTTTGATACCGCCTTTTTTCTTTACTGTGAAGAAGAGGATATTGCTAAAAGAGTTTGGGAGTCTGGTAGTAAAGTTTTTTTTATTCCTGAAGCACAGGTATTTCACGAAGCGGGTGGTAGCACAGAGCAGGGGTTTCTAATGCAACAAGAGTTTTATATTTCCTATTACCACTTGCTAAGTAAACACTACAATCGCACCAGTCGAACTCTACTTAAAATAGCATTATTCTTTAAGCTGTTTTTTAGAATGTTTAAGAAGAAAATGGGCGTCAGAATGTTCCTGTTAATGCTAAGTGGATTTCCGCAAAAAAACAGCTTGAGATACTCTCAAAAAATAAAGAAGCACCACGAAGAGGTCGTTTAGAAAACAGCAAGATGCTAATTAAAAAGATGCTAATTTTTACATGCGATTTGTGAAAGCTATGATGCTGCTACCTTGAAAAATTCTTAAGCTGAGAAATCCTCTTGCCAATTTCTGCTGTGTTGATTGTTAAAAATGAAGCGCACCATCTGCGTGAATGCCTTGATACGCTCACCTGGGCCGACGAAATTGTCGTGCTGGATGCGGGGAGCCAGGATGAAACCTGCGCGATTGCGCGCGAGTATACGGATAACGTAAGTGTTAATACGGATTGGCAGGGCTTTGGCGTACAGCGTCAGCGCGCCGAGGCGCTGGCCAGCCACGAATGGATATTGATGGTGGATGCCGATGAGCGCATTACGCCAGCGCTGCAAAAAAGCATTCAGGAGGCTGTGCAGGGGGGGCCAGCCGTTTTTAGTCTCGGGCGGCTTTCCTGGTGTTTCGGGCGGTTTATTCGTCATTCTGGCTGGTACCCGGACTGGGTCGCGCGTCTCTATCCCAAAGGGCAAGCATCCTATAATGCAGCGCTGGTACATGAAAAACTGGTGGTGCCCGATGGTCTAGCGGTCAAACGCCTATCAGGTGATTTGCTGCACTACACTTACCGTGATCTGCGCCATTATCTGGAAAAATCTGCCCACTATGCGCAGGCGTGGTCGGAGCAACGGGCCGCTCAGGGTAAAACAGCCACGCTGGCGAGCGGTTTCACACATGGGCTTGCCTGCTTTGTGAAGATGTATCTGCTAAAAGCGGGCTTTAAGGATGGCAAGCAGGGGTTCTTGCTAGCGCTTTTGTCAGCGCACTCTACGTTTAATAAGTACGCTGACTTATGGATCCGCACCCGAACATCACCCCCGCATAAACGCTGAAAGGAGAAACGTTGAAATTTGCTGAGCGGCAGCGTCAATATCAATCGCCGACATGTCCTGCTGATCAGCAGTGGCTGGAGGGCTAAAGGCCAGCCGCTTTTCAGCGCTGTTGCACGTTTGCCAGCGCAGTGGGGTGGCCGAGCGTTTAGCCGGGTAGAATCCTGCGGTGGCGATGTCCAAGCATCCAGCAATATGCAGCGGACCAGTTGAGCCCGCAATCAGCATATCGGCCTCGGCCAGCCGGTGGGCAAACTCAGCGATGTTGCTGCTCTCGGGTAGATGCCTGGCCGTGACGCCAGCGCTGGCAAGCCGGTCGATTAACGCTTGGGCAGGTGCCTCTTCTCTAGGGCCGGCGCTGATCAACCAATTAATAGGTGGCGCTTCTTTCACCTGCTGGTCTATTTGAGCAATAAGCCCCGCGTACTGATCAATTGAAAGATTAACCGCCGAGCCACCGCTGCCTGGATGCACAACGATAGATACTTCGGCTGTCATCTCCTCTGTCGGCGTTTGGCCCTGCATTTGTGTTCTGGGCAGTGGCCAAAAGGGCGGTTCGGGCAGTGCAGGCAGCTTAAGCGAAAGCCTGGATAACAGCTCGCACGCTAGGTCCACGTTGTACTGATATTCAGGCTTTGCCGATTGAGAGCGGCGCTGGCGAATGCGCACGTTGTAAAACAGTTGAGCCCACTTGGTCGCAGGAGCAACACGAAGCGGTATACCTGCCCGCCAGCCTAGCCAGCCAATGCGTGGCGTTGAAAACAGGGTCAGCAGCGCATCAAACTGGGCGGATTTTACGCGCTTAAGCAGTGCTTTCTGGGCGTGTTTGTCAGCATGGCTACCAGGGTCGATAATCACCTCATCCACCCAAGGGCATTCGCTAGCCAGCGGTGCAGTGTAAGCCGGTACCAGCACCGTAATATGCGGCGTAGGTGATGCGCTTTTTAGGCAGGCCAGCGCTGGCCAGGCCAGCATGAAATCACCAATTTTATCATTACGTACGACCAGCACTTTCTGCGCCATTTTGGGTGCCCCGTTAATTGCAGTCTGTATACTACAAGAGAATGAAGGGCTTGTTTAACAGTGCGTGGCGAAGTGAGGGATGCGATGGTAAATAAGGTGGTGCAACTTTGTCTGTCGAAGGGTAACGGCGGAATGGAGTTTTATGTTGACCGTATAACCGAGGATTTAAAAGCGGCCCAGATTGACGTCATCGGCATCTGCCTTGAGGGCACGCGGATTAATACTTATATGCAGCGTCATCAGATACCTTACCTGGCATTCAAAAGCAGTACCCAAGCGCTAAAGCACGTGTTACGCATCCGCCGATGGTTGATCGAAGAGAACGTTCGCGTTATCCACTGCCATAAATCGAGTGACCTGCGTTTAACTGCACTTTTAAAACTGGTTATGCCGAGTGTTCGAGTGTTCTACACCGACCACATGGGCGGGCAGCGCCCCAAAAAAAGTCTTTACCACCGCTTCGCTTATGCCAATGTAGAACGCGTCCTGTCGATTAGCCAGGCGACCCACCTTCGTAACATTCGCAATCTTCCGCTGCCCAGCGAAAGGGTTGTCTGCTTACCTCACGGTGTCGATATCAATAAGTATCGCCCTTGCAATGATGAGCGTTTTATTCACACCAAACGTGCAGAATTAGGAGTGCCTGAAGAGGCCGTTATTATCGGATTGCCTGGGCGCGTGACGCCAGGTAAAGGCCAGGATGTCTGGGTTAAAGCACTACTGGAACTTGATCCCGCGTTGCCCTTTTACGCCGTGTCGATAGGCGGTACTGACTATGCGTCCGGGGGGGAAGAAAGTTTCTATAGCGAGCTACAAGTGATGATTGCGGGCACGCCGCTTGAGAAAAGAATCAGTTTTCTCGGCCACCGCAGTGACCTACCCGAGATCTTGCCCGCGCTGGATTTGGTATGTATCCCCTCAGAAAATGAAGCGTTTGGCTTGACCATTATTGAGTCGATGGCGTGCGCATTGCCGATTATTGGCTCCAACACGGGGTCGCTACCCGAACTGGTCGATGAAGCCTCTGGCGTGCTCGTGGGCCCGCACGATATTAACGCGTGGGCCAAAGCGATGGAGGCCATGGTGCGTGATGAAACAACGCGTCATGCCATGGGTAAGGCTGCCCGCGCGCGCGTTGAACAGCATTTTAGTAACCAGCGGCATGTAAAGCGCTTGATTGAGTATTACAAAATCTCGGCAGATGAAGGGTAGACCCGCTTGAATGCGTCAGCCAGCCGCTCGGGTGTCAGCCCCTGCTCAACATGATTCGTTGAATGGATGATTTCATGGAGCGTTGCCTGGGGTTGCCATGCGCTGTCGATAACCGTATACACGCCCACCGTGGGGCGATTATAGGCGCTGGCGATATGCACAATAGAGGTGTCGGGTGAGAAAACGACGGCGGCATATTTGACGAGAGCGGCTGACACCAACAGTGAGCACGGGCCAGGAAACGTGTGAACAAATGGAAACGGTTTGGCTAACTGCACGGCTTTTTGTTCACCACTGGGGGCATAGGGAATAACCAACGGTAACCCTGTGGTTTTGTGAACAATATCCATAAGCGCCTTGGCTTTAGCCATGGAAATACAGCGATAGTCAGCGCCGCCATCAAGATTAAACAGTACATAGGGACCAAGCACGCTCGCCCACTGATGGACTTCCTGATCGATATTGGCAGGGATCGGCAGCTCAAAGCGCCCTTCGACACTACCTAACCCGACTTTCTCAATCAGCTTGGACCAGCGAGTGGGTAGCGATGTGTCATACGTGATTGGCTGGCCAAAGTCAGCGAATGCCTGCATGTTGTAAGCGCTATAAGTGAGGTTCATACGGGCTTTCAGTTTGCCCACAAAATAGATGCCGGGAGAGGTGGCGTGTCCCGTTGCATCTACGCAAAGATCAATACTTCCATGGCGCTTTCGAAGGTTCCTCGCGAGCGTTTTGACCGCTTTATAGTCCCTGTCTCTGGGGACAGTTTGAACTTCAACTCCCTCACTTTTCAGTGTTTCGAAGACCGGGGCGTTTCTGTGCGATGCTACGACACAAAGCCAATCAACATGGCGCGCCTGTAAGGCTCTGATGATGGGGTAAATAGCCATTCCGTCGCCAACCGATTTTGGGCAGAGAATGACTGCCTTGCGCACCGTGTCGGGTTGCCAGCTGTCGGGAGTGTAGTCGTACCAGCGTTCAAGCAGCCTGCGCCCAAGCGCCTTGTTCCATCTTGGCATTCGATTATTTTCCTTACGCGCTCATTATAATTCGATAATCAGTATTTTATAAGAATAAGGCGTTAGTAAGGAAGATACTTTAGGTCATTAGGCTTGGCGGATATATTTAGCTTTCCCTGCCAGTGAGTGCCCTTTCAGCATAGCCTTGTCGGATAGGGGTTATGGCGTGAGGTGCGTTAAACTTCGCCACTGAGCGGGAAAGGCGCGCCAGATTAGCAGCTTGCCATTTGCCTGGAGGGCGTAGGCGGCAGCGGTCCAGGTCAATCAACCAGGGTTTTCCTGCCGGGTCGACCAGTATATTGCGTGCGTTAAGGTCGACATGATCAAGCCCTGCATCATGAAAGCGTTTGATCATCGCGCCTACCCTTGCAAGCAGCGCATTATCGGCGCTGTTTTCAGTAAGCAGCGAGGCTAACGCCTGAGCGCCGGGGACCCTTACCGTTAATAGCGCCGCTTCATAAGTGACACCATAGCGGGTGACGCAGCAGGCAACCGGGGCTGGAACGGGCAGGCCCTGTTCAAACAGCGTGGCGGTTAAGCGCAGTTCTCGAAAGGCGCGGGTATGCTCGGCACCTGTCCATAGATAGCGCTTTTCACTCAACCTGGCGACCATGCCGCCGCGTCGATAGGGGCGCAGCACCCACTGCTGGGTCGGCGTTGCCTGTAGGAAAAGGCTGCTGCCCCGGCCGGGCGCTTCACCTACCACAAGGTCCTTGCCGCGCCAGTAATTCGCGCTGAACAGCTCAGGCCCAATCGGGTGTGATAGTTGGTGTGATCCCGGTGCGTCACTTAAACTGTCTGCATCATGTAACATCAGACTATTTTTTTGCCGGAGTGCCGTTAAGCGCATGAAGCCCTCGTTGCCTGCTGAACCCAACCACATTGCCATTTTGCGCCTCTCCGCCTTGGGAGATGTGTGCAATCTCGTGCCGACGGTACGCGCATTGCAGCGCCAGTGGCCACGAGCGCGTATTACCTGGATTATCGGCAAGGGGGAGCATAGTCTACTGGCGGGGCTTTCCGGGGTCGAGTTTGTCGTGTACGACAAGTCGACCGGCCTTGCTGGAATGCGCCGCTTGTGGCGCGAGCTTGCCGATACACGCTTTGATGTACTGCTGCATATGCAGCAGGCGATTCGCGCCAGCGTGCTCTCTCTGGGCCTAAAAGCCAATGTACGCGTAGGGTATGACAAGGCTCGCGCCAAGGATGCCCAGCACTGGTTTACCCAGCATCAGCTGGCGCCGCATCCCAAGGCGCATGTGCTGGAATCCTTTATGGATTTTGCTCGCCTTCTGGGTGTGAAGGACGACCACCTGGAGTGGAACATGCCGGTACCCGCGATGGCCTATGAAGAGGCGCGGGTCATCAGTGGCGAATCGCCTTATCTTGTCATCAACCCATGCAGTAATGCCCGCTTGCGCAATTTTCGCAATTGGTCGGTGGAAGGTTACGCCAGCGTTATCGAACACGCCTGGCGACACCATGGTCTAAAAAGCGTGCTGACCGGGGGAAGCAGTACGCTTGAGCGCGAAATAGGCGAGCAGATTGAAGCCTTGTGCCAGCCGGGCAGCGTGATTAATGCGATAGGCGGCACGTCATTGAAAGGCGTGTTGGCCCTGATTGGCCAGGCGCGTGCGGTGATCGCGCCGGATACCGGCCCCGCCCACATGGCCAATGCGATGGGAACGCCCACCCTAGGGCTGTATGCCACCACGAATCCGCAGCGGGCGGCGCCTTATTGCTGGCGTGATTTCGCCGTCAATGCGTATCCGGATGCCGTGCATGCCTACCTACATAAGTCGGTGGGCGAGGTCGCCTGGGGGCAGCGGGTGCGCCATCAGGATGCGATGCAGCTCATTAAAACCGAGACCGTTATTGCCCAGCTGGATACGCTTCTTGCGCATACAGCGTCAGACACAGTTGCAGGATCTATTCATGAAAGTTGATTTAACCGCGTTAGAACATGCCCATATACTGGTCGTCGGCGATGTCATGCTTGACCGTTACTGGCACGGTGGCACGTCGCGCATTTCTCCTGAAGCCCCGGTACCGGTCGTGCGTGTTGAAGAGGCCGACGACCGCCCCGGGGGGGCGGCCAACGTGGCGCTGAATGTGGCCTCTTTAGGCGGCCATGCAGCCCTGGCAGGCGTTGTCGGGGATGACGACAACGCGGTGTTATTGGAAAACCGGCTGCATACAGCCAATGTAAATACTCACTTTCAGCGCAGCCCCGACGTGCCCACGATTACCAAGCTGCGTGTGATGAGTCGTAACCAGCAACTGCTGCGGCTGGATTTTGAACAACGCCTGGATAACATCGACACTGGCGATTTATTGGCCCAGGTGGAACAGGCGTTGCCGGACTGCGATGTTGTGATCCTTTCAGACTACGGTAAAGGCACGCTCAACCAGGTGGAGCGGCTGATTGCCCAAGCGCGTGCGCATGGCAAGCGCGTTTTGATTGACCCCAAAGGGCAAGACTTCAGTAAGTATCGCGGAGCGAGCTTGATCACGCCTAACCTTGCAGAGTTTGAAGCCGTGGTAGGCCACTGCGCAAGCGATGCTGAGCTTGCCAAGCGCGGCGAAGCGCTGCGCGCCGAGCTTGAGCTGGAAGCCCTGCTGGTCACCCGCAGCGAAAAAGGCATGACGTTGATCTGCGAAGGCCAGCCGCCTATTCATTTACCTACGCGCGCTCAGGAAGTGTTTGATGTCACCGGGGCCGGTGACACGGTCATTGGCTTAATGGGCCTCGCGTTGGCCGCAGGCCATGCCTTGCCCGAAGCCATGATGCTGGCGAATCTGGGCGCGGGTCTGGTGGTTGCCAAGCCAGGCACCGCGACACTCTCAATAGCCGAGCTTTATACCGCGCTACACGGCGATAGGCTCGCCGAGTTTGGGGTTATCGAGCCGGCGCCTCTCGTTGAGGCTGTGCGTGCGGCACAGCTACGCGGTGAAAGGGTCGTCATGACCAATGGCTGCTTTGATATTCTGCATGCAGGGCATGTGGCCTATCTGGAGCAGGCAAAACGCCTCGGTGATCGCCTGATTGTGGCGGTAAATGACGATGCCTCCATTGGCCGTCTTAAAGGGCCCAAGCGGCCGATTAATCCGCTCAATCGACGTATGCAGGTGCTGGCTGGCCTGGGCGCGGTCGATTGGGTTGTGCCGTTTAGTAACGATACGCCGCAAGCGCTGATCGAAACCGTTCTGCCTGATATCCTGGTAAAAGGCGGTGACTACCACCCAGACGATATTGCCGGTGGAGACGCCGTTCGAGCCAATGGAGGAGACGTTAAAGTGCTCGGGTTTGAGGACGGCGTATCCACCTCGGCGATGATTAGCTCCATTTTGGACCGCGAGGGATAATGGGGCGAATTAACTGGCCGCGCCTTGGCTATTCTGCGGCGCTCTATGCGCTTTCATCACTGATTGGCTGGCGCATCTGGCGTGAGCAAGTACCTACTTACTCACGTTGGCAGCGGCTGGGCAGGCGCCTTGGTAAGCTGCCTACGCCGCCGCGTATTTGGTTGCACTGTGCCTCGGTAGGTGAGGTCCGTGCGGCCCGCCCGCTGATAGAGGGCCTGCTCGTCCGCTACCCTCGCCATAGCCTGCTGTTAACCACCATGACCGCTACGGGCGCACAGCAGGCGCAGGCATTGATCGAGCAGCAGCTTGATCACCGCCCCCGACTCGCGCACTGCTTTCTACCCCTGGATTTTCCCGGTGCGGCCAAACGGTTTGTGCACCGCGTAGCGCCTGAGCTTGCCATCATGTTTGAAACCGAGCTTTGGCCTAATCTGCTTGATGCGTGTCAGCAACATGGCACGCCGGTTGCGGTGGTCAATGGGCGGCTCTCGCCTCGAGCGTTCAAGCGCTATCAGAAAGTTGCCCCGCTAATGGCCCGCACACTGGCCAATGTCGATTGGCTGGCAGCCAAGTCTGCTGACGATGCCAGGCGGTTTGAAGCGCTAGGCGCTGCGCCCGATAAAACGGCGGTGGTGGGGTCGTTAAAGTTTGAAGTAGGTCTGCCATCAAGGGGGTCGGTTGAAAGTGAGCGCTTACTTTTAGAGTGGGAAGGGCGACCTGTCTGGGTCGCCGGTTCTACCCGTGATGGCGAAGAAGCGCTACTGCTGGAAGCGCACCGGCAATTGCTACATCAATTTCCTGACGCCCTGCTGGTGCTTGTACCGCGCCACCCTCAACGCTTTGATGAGGTCGCAGCACTGTGTGAAGCAAAGAAATGGGAGACAAGTCGGCGCAGCCAGGGCGAACCTGTTACCCCTGCTACCCAAGTGTATCTAGGCGATACGCTGGGTGAGCTGGCTGTTCTCTATGGTGCAGGCCAGGTGGCATTTGTTGGCGGCAGCCTGGTGCCGCTAGGCGGGCACAACGTGCTCGAGCCCGCAGCGCTGGGTAAACCCGTGCTCAGCGGTCCTTTTATCGAAAACTTTGCTGATGTGGTCGAGCCGCTGGAAACGGCTGGCGCACTTACTCTGGTGGCGGATGTCGATGCGCTGGTCGATGCCTTGCAGTGCCGCTTCGTCGACCCCAAACGTTGCCTTCAAGAAGGCCAGGCTGGCCAATCCGCTATCAAAGCGCAGCAGGGTGCGCTTGCACGCACCCTGGAGGGCCTCGAGGCGCTCTCACGCGCTGAACGATAAGCCCTTAACGCACGATACGCTCAACACCACCTGCTTTACCCAGCAGCAATACATCGGCCCCGCGCGCGGCAAACAAGCCATTGGTCACAACGCCGACAATGGCGTTAATGCGCGCTTCCATGGCAACCGGGTCTTCAATCATAAAATCAAAACAGTCGATAATATGATTGCCGTTATCCGTGACGACGCCCTGACGGTAGACCGGGTCGACACCCAGTTTCACCAGCTCACGGGCCACGTAAGAGCGTGCCATGGGAATGACTTCCACCGGCAAAGGGAAATCGCCCAGCGTTGCCACGTACTTTGAACCATCGGCGATGCAGATAAAACGCTCGGCACAGGCCGCCACGATTTTCTCACGAGTAAGTGCGGCGCCGCCTCCTTTAATCATGTGTAAGTGAGCATTTACTTCGTCGGCGCCGTCGATGTAGAAGGGGACGGTGCCTACGCTGTTGAGTTCAAACACTTCAATGCCCAGGCCTTCCAAACGCTTGGCACTGGCTTCTGAGCTTGCCACCGCGCCTTTAAAACGGTCGCGAAACGGCCCTAATCGATCAATGAACAAATTAGCCGTTGAGCCAGTGCCAATGCCCAGTACGGTGTCCTTTTCCAATCCTGATTCAATCTCTTTAATTGCCGCATCTGCGACGGCGGCTTTGAGTTCATCTTGAGTCATGTGTTTTTCCAGGTCAGAGGAGGAGGGTTATTGCGTTAGTATACCGACCAAAGCGCTGGCTGCCGATGGAAACACAGTAGACGTCAGTAGGCGTAATCTGCTACCAATACAGGCTTTGTTAGTGTTTTAACCCCTCACCGTAACGCGTACTCTCACTCACGATTTTCCATTGGATACCTGCATGCTTGAAGCTACCGTCAAAAAGATTCTCCAGGCCAACGTTTACGAAGCCGCTTGTGAGACCCCGATCTCCCCCGCTCCCTTTTTGTCGCGTCGCTTTAACAACCAGATTTTGATTAAGCGTGAGGACCTACAGCCGGTGTTCTCGTTCAAGATTCGTGGCGCCTATAACAAAATGGCTCAGCTCACCGAGGCGCAAAAGGAAAAAGGCGTCATTGCGGCGTCTGCGGGTAATCATGCACAAGGTCTTGCCATGGCGGCAAAACTGATGGGCGTGAAAGCGGTGATTGTGATGCCGCGTATTACGCCGGAAATCAAGGTCCAGGCGGTACGTGCTCGAGGGGCAAAAGTCGTGCTGAAAGGCGATGCGTTTGCCGCCGCTGCCGAGCATGCTCACGAGTTGATCAAAGAGCACGGCTACACCTATATTCCGCCATTTGATGACATTGATGTGATTGCAGGCCAGGGCACGATAGGTGTCGAGATTCTGCGTCAGCACAGCGGGCGTCTGGACGCTATTTTTGTGCCTGTCGGCGGCGGCGGATTGATTGCAGGCGTGGCGGCGTACGTGAAGTACTTGCGTCCTGATATCAAGATTATCGGTGTAGAGGCGGAAGACAGCGCCTGTCTAAAAGCCGCTTTGGCGGCGGGCGAGCGCGTCGTGCTCGACCAGGTCGGTGTATTTGCCGAAGGTGTCGCGGTTGCTCAAATTGGCGAGGCACCGTTCTCGCTGGTGAAGGACCTGGTTGATGATGTCATTACGGTGAATACCGATGAGATGTGTGCCGCCGTCAAGGACATCTTTGACGATACCCGTGCCGTTGCTGAAACTTCCGGAGCGCTGTCGCTTGCCGGCTTGAAAAAATATGTACAGCAAACCGGCGCTGAGGGAGAAACGCTGTTATGTATTAACTCCGGCGCTAATACCAACTTTGATCGACTACAGCATATTGCCGAGCGTACCGAGCTTGGCGAACAGCGCGAAGCTATTTTAGCGGTGACCATTGATGAAAAACCCGGCAGCTTTAAAAAGTTTTGCCGGGCGCTGGGTAAGCGCATGGTGACCGAATTCAGCTACCGCTATGCGGACGAAAGCGACGCGCATATTTTTGTAGGGATTCAAGTAAAGCCGGGCGGCGAAGATCGTCAGGCCGTGATCGCCAAGCTGCGTGATGGTGGTTATCAGGTGGAAGATTTAACCGATAACGAACTGGCCAAGCTGCATATTCGCCATCTAAGCGGTGGCCGGCCCAGCGAGCGCTTTGAAGAAGAAGTGTACCGTTTCGAGTTCCCTGAACGCCCGGGGGCACTGATGAATTTCCTGACTCAACTGCCCCATGATTGGAATATTTCACTGTTCCATTATCGTAATCACGGTGCGGCTTATGGTCGCGTCTTGGTGGGTATGCAGGTTCCCGGCAGTGACCAAACTCATGTGGCAGATTATCTGGATGCGATTGGCTATCGTTACTGGCGTGAAAGCGACAACCCGGCTTACCAGCTGTTCATGGCCTAGGGTGTTTTGATAGGTGGGTAAGTGCTCGCTAACTGCAAAATTCAGGGCCAATAAGGGCTCATGAGTTACCAAAACGTCTAAATAAGCAAAAAAACAGCCTGTTTTGTCGTTGTCATTGATGCCCTTATGGCCCTATAGTCGTCAACGATATTTATGTGGTGCGTCGCCCTTTCTAAAACGCAGGTGGGTGATGCATTAATGCATTGGCGAAAGGCGTTGGAGAATCGGCATGCGGCGGAAAAAGCCTGATATGGTAATGGCATTAACAGTAGTGTTCTTGTTAGGCGTACTCGCCACTGGCTATGCACAGGCGTTATCGGGAAGTTAAACGTAACGCTTAAGGCATCGCAGCCATTTGCCAAAAGGTAGTGTGAGCTGACTTTACGAGAGTCAGCTCTTTTTTTTGCCAGCACGCACGATACTCTCGTCGCTAACCACGGCGGTTAGCGGCACATCCCAGGGTTCAACTGGCAGCGATTCGACACGCTGACAGGCGTGGGCAACGCCAATTAAGGCAGGCGCCGGGCCTTGCCTGCGCATAAACGCAAGACTGCGGTCGTAGAAGCCGCCCCCCATTCCCATGCGGTTCGCCTCGGCATCAAACCCTACCAGCGGCACAATGAGCGTATCCAGCGCCCAAGCGGGCAACCGATTGTGGCGGTGAGCGCCAAACCGGGTATCCGGTTCAAGAATCCCAAAGCGGTTTTTTACCATGGGCGTCGTCGCGTGGTAGTTAACGAACCACAGTGAGTTATCGCTTAGCGGGCGCAGAACCGGGAGATAAACGTCGACATTACGCTGGCGGAGCCAGGGTAGTAAAAGCGTAGGGTCGATTTCACCGTTAACCGGTAAATAGAGGCTGATGCGCTTGGCGCGCTGAATTTCAGGCAACCGTTTGAGCTGTTGGCAAAGGCGTAGAGCGGCTTGGCGCTGCTCATGTTTTGAAAGGGCGAGGCGTTGTCGGCGTAACGCAAGGCGCAGGGTGCGCTTGGCCTCAGGATGATGCAGGCTTTCCATAAATAAGAGTTCCCCAGAGTGCCGCTGTCATTCTGGCCCTGAACCTACTGGTTCAGAGTGGGTGGCCGCAGCCAAACCGTCAGGCTTTCCGACGCACGGACATGCACACGGGTCTGGCTAGCAATTGGCCCCCTGGGTACTGCGCATAGGCTCGAGGGACTATAACGACTGGCGTACACCCCAGAGAACCCCGCTATTCTAACAGAGCCCGCGGCCATGCCAAAGTATTGAGTGAAAGGTTGGCTAAGGCTGGCGGGTTTTTTCCAACGCCCGCTCAAGACGGTCATTTAGCTTGTTCAAGTTGGCTTCGCTTTCCCGGTGCTCATCCAGCGCTTCAAGCAGTTCATGAGTGATATTAAGCGCCGCGATCAACGTGACACGCTCACTGCCTAGGGTGCCGCTTTGCGCTTGGATACCGTTCATGGCGCGGTCCAGATAGCGAGCGGCACGATCAAGCTTGGCTTCTTCCCCGGTATCGCAGGCAATGACATAGCTGCGCCCGAGAAGGGTAATTTCTTTCGTTGGCCGCTTGGCGTTACTCATTTAAAGCTCCAGCGCGGGCCAGCGAGGGGCCCAATGCGTTAACATCATGGCATAGGAAAACAGTCGTCGCTCACTATAAGAGAGGCGCTTGTACGGGGTCAACGCGCAAGTGTCCAGGGCGCATTAACGTATGAATCATTATTACACAGCGAGTTATTACTATGTCATTGATTGATGAGCGCCAGGACTTTTCTGACGTAGCCGATGTTTTTTTGCTGCATGGAAGTATGCAGTCACCGGCCTTTTTAGACGGACGTTTAAGCGCCCTTTTAGCGCTGCGCGATGTAAGTGCCGAGGCATGGCTTGAAGAGGTCTGCATAAGCCTGGGCGTTGAGCAACCGCGTGACCAGCCCAGTGCAGAACGCCTGCTGGGTTGGCGGCGCCAAACGCTGGAGGCGCTCAGCGCCAGCGACTTGAACTATGCGCCGCTACTCCCCGATGAGCTGTTCTCGCTGGGCGAGCAAGCCCAGGGGCTAAAAGAGTGGACGCTGGGCTTTATGGAAGTCGTCGAGGAAGTGGTGGATGGCGAGCTTCGTGAGCGCTGGTCACAAACGCTGAGTGAGGCGATTGACGATTTGGCAGGCATTGGCCACATCGAAACAGATATTGACGACAGCCCTGAAAATGAGAATGACCTGTTTGCTCTGACGGAGCACGTGCGGATGGCAGCCATGCTGCTGTATACCGAGCAGCACCCGGGCAAGCCCCAGGTTGAGCAAGCCGACGCGCCCGTTCACTAATTCTTCGGAGGTTGTATGTTGCCTGAGTTACTTTCCCGGCCGCCTGCGATTGGCAACGAAGAGTATCGCGCTCGCCGTGACGCCTTGATTGCGCAGTTGCCCGCAAACGCCGCTGTCGTGCTGCCTGGTGCTTCACTGGTTACCCGTTCACACGACAGTGAGTACACGTTTCGTCAAAACAGTGATTTTTACTATCTGACCGGAATCACTGAGCCTGATGCGCTACTGGTGCTGCTTCCCGGTCATGACGCCGGGCAGAGCATTGTGTTTTGCCAGGACCGCGACCCAACGATGGAAGCCTGGACAGGCCGCCGTTTGGGCGCCCGGGGCGTTGAAGCGGAGCATGGCATCGACCAGGCGTTTGAAAATGCTGACCGCGAGGCACAGCTGCCAGCGCTGCTGGAGGGCCGCGAACTGCTTTACGTGCCCTTGGATAATCCCGATGCGCTGGGTATTGCCGAAGAGGCTTTCTCCTTCGCCCAAGTGGGGCTGCGCCGTGGGCGGGCCCCACTCAAAGGCTGGCTGGATGTCAGCGCACTGATTCATGCGATGCGGCTAATAAAAAGTGAGGCCGAGATTGCCCTGCTGCGCCATGCCGCGGCGATTTCAGCGCAGGCCCATGTGCGTGCCATGCAGGCATCGTGCCCCGGGCTTTACGAGTATCAGCTGCAGGCCGAGCTTGAACATGAGTTTGTTTGGCAGGGCGGCAGCGGGCCTGCTTACAGTACGATAGTGGGCGGCGGTGCGAACGCATGCGTATTACACTATATCGAGAATCGTGCAGCGCTAACCAACGATAGCCTGGTGTTAATTGATGCCGGGGCCGAGTTTGAACTCTACGCTGGCGATATTACCCGTACCTTTCCGGTAAATGGCCGGTTTAGCGAGGCTCAGCGGGCCCTTTATCAAGTCGTACTGAGCGCCCAGGAGCGCGCAGTCGCCGCTATAAAACCCGGGGCGACGCTCGTTGATGTTCACCAGAACGTCGTTGAGGATTTAACGGCTGGGTTGATTGCGTTGGGGTTACTTGAAGGCGATGTTCAAGCCCGAATTGATGATGAAAGCTACCGGCGTTTTTACCTGCACTCTACGTCCCACTGGCTGGGGCTGGATGTCCACGATGTTGGTAGCTACCGGCTGGATGAAAAAACGCCACGACCTTTAGTCGCGGGTATGGTGTTAACCATTGAGCCAGGACTCTACATTCCCGACGCAGAGGATGTTCCGCCTGCGTATCGTGGAATCGGTATCAGGATTGAGGATAACGTCGTAGTGACCGACGAAGGGTATGAAAACCTGACGGCGGGAGTACCTAAAGGCATGGCTGACATTGAAGCGCTAATGGTTAAATAATAAGCGCACATTGATTGCCTGAATATCTATTATGTAATTTACATTACACCGTTACAGCATGGCGGTGCGCCAGGTGACAGGAGATGCTAATGCCGTCGTCGACGGATACGCCAGTAAAGACGACCACACACGATATCGTGATTGTGGGGGGCGGATTAGTGGGCGCCAGCCTGGGCTGTGCACTGGCCCCGCTTATCAAGCGTTATGGCTGGAAAGTCGCCATTATCGAAGCGACGCCGATGAATGAAGCGCCGCTTGAAGAGAGTTGGCAGCCGAGCTTTGATGCGCGTGCAAGCGCCATTGCTGAAGGCTCAGCACAGCGTTTTCAACAGTTGGGGGTTTGGGATGCCATGCAGGGCGAAGCAACCCCTATTCGGTATATTCATATCAGTGAGCGTGGCCGCTTGGGAGCGACGCGGCTCAGCGCCCAGGAATTAGGCGTCGATGCGCTAGGTCATGTTATCCCCAATGCCTGGATGGGCCGTGTCCTTCACCACCATCTTAAAACGCTGCCGGTCGATTGGTACTGCCCGGCCAAGGTAGAAAAGCTTGCCCCAGAAGGTGGCGGGCACTATCTGCGCCTTTCTGACGGCAGCGAGCTGCGCGCCGCCTTAACCGTGCTGGCCGATGGAGGGCGTTCGGGGCTTAAAGAGCAGTTGGGTATCAACAGTCGCCATAATTCCTACGAGCAGACAGCGCTCATTACCCATGTGGGCATCAGCCAACCACACGAAGGTATTGCCTATGAGCGCTTCACTCAGGAGGGGCCGGTTGCCTTGTTGCCTTTGCCAGGCCAGGCAATGGAGCTGATATGGACACACCCCTGCGGTCAGGAACATGCGCGAATGGCACTCCCGGACCGTGAGTTTCTTGCCCAGTTGCAGAGCGCCTTTGGTGACCGGGTGGGACGTTTCACTCGCGTAGGAAAACGCTACAGCTACCCGCTTTCGTTGGTAACGGCAGAAGAGCCGGTTCGTCCGGGGCTGGCGGTCCTGGGAAATGCAGCTCATGCGCTGCACCCTGTTGCCGGTCAAGGCTTTAACCTGGCGTTACGCGGTATTATGGACCTCGTTGAAGCGCTTGAGCAGGGCGAACAGACCGGGCTGCCACTGGGTGATATGACGACGCTGCAGGCCTTTGAGCAGAAGCGTGCGCGTGATCGCCGCAATGTCATTCGCTTTAGCGACGGGTTGGTGCGCCTGTTCGGACACTCGTTACCGCTTCTGCCTCACGCTCGGGCAGCCGGGCTTATCGGCCTTAACCTTGTAGGGCCGTTGCGACGCAGCCTGGCGCGCCGCGCGATGGGGCTGGAGCGTTAGGCATGCCTCGCTGTTTAAGATTAAAGATGCCAAACGCTTAGCCAGCTATTTGGCTCAACAGGAACAAAGCTCTAAGAGCTGGGCTCGGATAGGAGCGTTATGGATACGCACGCGACAGACACTGCACCGACAGAAAATTTTGACGTTATTGTCGTGGGCGCAGGCATGGTGGGAACAGCGCTAACAGCCTTGCTGGCACAAGCAGGTATGCATGTGGCACTGGTGGAGGCGCGCCATGAACCCCAGCGCTGGGAGGCCGTTAACAAGACGCTTCCCACGCCCCGGGTCAGTGCATTAACGCCAGTATCTCAGCGCCTGTTAACCCATCTGGACGTTTGGCCCGCCATGGCCGAATGTCGCGTAACGCCGTATCGCTATATGCAGGTATGGGATGCGGAAGGCAGTGGTGAAATCAAATTTTCGGCCGATGAAGCCGGGGTGCCCGTACTTGGGCATATAGTAGAGAATGCGATTACTCAGGCGGCGCTCAATGATGCGGTACTGGATCATCCCAGAGTAGAGCATTTTTTTGGTTGCCGGGTTCAGGCGCTACAAACCTCAGCGACAGGCCGTTGGCTAGTGTTGGACGATGCGCGCAAGCTGCATGCACCGCTGCTGGTAGCGGCCGATGGTGCGCGTTCAACCCTGCGGGAGCTGGCCGGCATAGAGATCACCAGCGACGATATGGGTCAGGAGGCTGTGGTCACAACCGTCAAGTGTGCTCATGTACACGGCAGCACCGCGCGGCAAGCGTTTACCCAGAGCGGCCCGCTGGCCTTCTTGCCGATCACGCTAGAGGATGATGCACGCTACTGCTCGATTGTTTGGTCGACCACGCCCGAGCACGCGTTGGCGCTCAGCCATTTTACGCCTGACGAGTTAGGGAAGGCGCTGGGCGAGGCATTCGGTTATCGCCTGGGCGAGGTGGAGGTGTGTGATCGTGCGTATCGTTTCCCGCTGGTACAGCGTCATGCAAGGCAGTATGTATTGCCGCACTTCGCGCTGATCGGCGACGCGGCGCACAGCATTCATCCATTGGCAGGGCAGGGCGTTAACCTCGGTTTGATGGATGCCGCGGTATTGGCTGAAGAAGTGGTTAGCGCCTGGAAGCGCGGCGCCCCGTGGGGTGAGTTAACCACATTGAAACGCTATGAGCGCAGGCGTCGCTTGGATAACAGTGCCATGTTAGGGCTGATGAAAGGGTTCAGGGAGCTGTTTGGTACCCAAATGCCGCTCTTTACACTGGCCCGCAATCTCGGCATGAGCGGTATGAACCAGCTAAGCCCTGTTAAACGCAGCGTCATGCGGCAGGCCACCGGAGAGCGGGGGCGCTTGCCGCATAGCTGCCGCTAACGGCGGCGGTCGACCACATTAAGCGCTTTGAGAAGATTGAGCGCTTCACTCATTTGGTAGTCATCACGTAGCCGCTCGGTCGCGGATGAACGTGTCTGGGTGGCGGGCTGCTGTGCATCCAGGTGGCCGCCCAGGTCCGCCTCGCGAAGCTCCGGGCGGCTTTCGGCGACTTCCAGACGGCCCCGTACTACTTCTACATCGGGCGCGATGCCCTGCGCCTGAATGGAGCGTCCGTTTGGCGTGTAGTAAAGCGCGGTGGTGAGTTTCAAACCTTCACCATTACCCAGCGGCATGACCTGCTGAACGGAACCCTTTCCGAAACTGTCTGTGCCCATAATGACGCCGCGGCGTTGGTCTTGAAGCGCACCCGCCACAATTTCTGCGGCCGAAGCGCTGCCGCTGTTAATCAGCACGACCAGCGGAATATCACTGGCGGGCGTGGCGGGTGAGGCTGAAAATGACATGGCGGTATCGGAAAGCCGGCCTTCGGTATACACAATCAGGCCGTTATCCAGAAACAGGTCTGCTACACCGGCCGCCGCCTGGAGTACACCGCCGGGATTATTGCGCAGGTCAAGAATCAGCCCTTCCAGCGGCTGTTCACGCGTCATGCGCTCTATTGCCTGGCGTGCCTGTTCTGGCGTACGCGACTGGAACTGACTAATTCGCAGGTAGCCATAGCCGGGCTCAAGAAGCTCATGTTTAACGCTTTCGCTGCGGATGGCCTCACGGGTAAGGTTGAACTCACGCGGGGTGTCCTCTCCCGTGCGTAGAATCATCATGCGCAACTGGCTGCCTGGTTCGCCGCGCATTAGCGTAACGGCTTCTTGAAGCGACATGCTTTCAGTCGGCGTGCCATCAATGGCAACGATAACATCCCGAGGAAGCAGACCAGCCCGTGAGGCGGGCGTATCATCAATCGGGGTGATCACCAATAGTTGGCCGTTTTCCATGCCAACTTCTATACCAATGCCGCCAAACTCTCCTTGAGTGGTTTCGCGCAGGCTTTGATACTCTTCCGCATCAAGATAGGCGGAGTGAGGGTCGAGTTCGCTGAGCATACCGCGCATGGCGTTACGCAGTAGCGTGCGGTCATCGACCTCTTCAACGTAGCCACGCTTGATACGCTCAAACACCTCGGCAAAGGTCTGGATCTCTTCAAGGGGTAATTCATCAGCTGCCGCTTGGTTGGCGGGCTGGGCAAACAGCGGTAGCGGTGCCGACAATAGCGCAACAGGAAGTAGAGTCACCAGAAGGCGCTTGGCAGAGGCCGGTACTTCGTTAACAAATAGCGTCATGCAGACTCCGCAAGGCGTTAGGCAGTGTTTAAAGCTGCCCCAAGTTGACATTACCGTTCTGTCTGAAAAGTGTCTGCGTTCGGCAACGTTTCAGACAGAACCTAATACGGTTCAGCTTATCCCGTCAGCGGCGCGCAATCCAACGCTGTGGGTTAATTGGTTTGCCACTCTGACGTACTTCAAAGTAGAGCGCATTACTCGATTGTCCACCACTGTCGCCTACGCGGCCAATTTCGTCGCCACGGCTGACCTGCTGGCCAGGACGTACGCTAAACTGCTGTAAGTGAGCATAGAGCGTCATGATCTGGTCGCCATGGTCAATAATCAGCAGGTTGCCGAAGCCACGCATCCAATCGGCAAATACCACCCGCCCGGCGTGCACGGCATTTACCTGCGTACCGGCGCTTGCCTGGATGACAATGCCGTTATAGTGAACGCCATCACGACGATTAAATGTTGTGGTGATGGCTCCTTGCACGGGCCACGGTAAATCCCCTTGAGTACGGGTAATCTGAGTGCTGGGCGTGGGGGCATCCAGGCGCGCTAGTTCCTCCTGAATTTCACGCAGCTTACGCTCGGCCTGCTCCCGGTTATCGTTAAGATCCGCCAGGCGATCAGCTTCGCTACCATAGCGATCATCCAGCGTGGCCACGACGTTGCGCCGGTCGGAGGTGCGCTCGGCAAGCCGTACCCGCTGCGCATCCAGCTCGGTGGCGACACTTGCCAGGCGCGTTTGGCGCTCGTTAAGGGCCTGCTCCGTATCGGCAAGCGCGGTATCCAGCCGGGCAATATCGGCAAGACGTTCATTGCGTGCTTGAGTAAAGCGGTTCAGGTAAGCCTGCATACGGTCAAGCTCGGCCGGGTCGCCCTGGTTCAGCAGCAGCTTGAGCTGTGGCGTCGGCCCTAGCCGGTAAAGCGCCGCGAGTTGTTGGCTGAGGGCGGCGTACTGGCTGGCTTGCTCGTCCTCCAGGCGGTCGCGGTGCTGGCGCAACTGGTTCATTTCATCGTCCAACTGGCGCCGCTCGGCCTGTAAGGCATCCAGCCGCTGGTGAGTGTCGGCCAGCTCCGTTTCAACCTCGCGTAGTTCACGTTCGGCGCTGTCCCGTGCTTCTCCTGTTGTACTCAGCCGCTGCGTAAGCGACTCAATTTCCTGGCCAAGCGCATCCAGCTGCTGGCGCGTTGCCTGCTCATCCGACTGGGCCAAACCCGCCGGTGAGTACACAATGACCAGTAGCGCACCCAGTACTAACGCGGTTCGCACAGGACGTCGCAACGGTATGATCAAGTGAAATCAATCAGCGGGTTCCCGGTCATGGCCTCGGGAACCGGTTGATTCATCATGGTCAAGAGTGTGGGGGCCAGGTCGCACAGGCGGCCATCGCTTAACGTGCCGGCTCGCTCACCCACGTAAACCAGCGGTACCACAAAGGTGGTGTGGGCCGTTTGGGGGGCGCCTGTGACCGGATGCACCATCTGCTCGGCATTACCGTGGTCGGCGGTTACCAGGCAAGCACCGCCAGCGCGCTCAATCGCGTCAATAACGCGGCCAACGCAGATATCGACCGTTTCAATGGCTTTTACCGCCGCGTTGAAGTCGCCGGTATGGCCCACCATATCGCCGTTGGCATAGTTACATACGATGAAGTCAAAGCGGCCGCTGTCGATAGCCTCAACGAGGTTGTCGGTGATCTCGTAAGCGCTCATCTCGGGTTTTTCGTCGTAGGTCTTCACGTCCCGAGGGGAGGGCACCAGAATGCGCTCTTCGCCCTTATACTCGGCTTCATTGCCACCCGAGAAGAAAAAGGTAACGTGGGGGTACTTCTCTGTTTCGGCAATACGCAGCTGCGTTAAACCGCGCTTGGCGACGACTTCGCCCAGGGTATCGTTGAGATCAAATGGCGGAAACGCGGCCGGCGCAGGAATGTCCGCTGCGTACTGGGTCAACATGACCAAGCCCTTGCCCGCCAGCGATGGGCAGGCCCTGCGTGAAAAGCCGCTGAAGTCAGGCTCTACAAATGCACGGGTAAGTTCACGTGCGCGGTCAGAGCGGAAGTTAAGAAACAGGGCGGCGTCACCGTCTTGCAAGGTAACGCACTTGTCGTTGAGCAATACGCAGCTTGGCAGGACAAATTCGTCGGTTTCGCCGCGCTCATAGGCGTCGCGCAACGCGGTTTCGGCGCTGGTAGCATAGATGTCAGCCTGGCCTTTGGTCAGCAGATGGTAGGCTTTTTCTACCCGCTCCCAGCGGTTATCGCGGTCCATGGCGTAAAAGCGGCCAATAATGGAGGCCACAAAACCATTTTCAGCGCCTACCAGCTCGGCCAGGCGGGCATTAGCGCGTTCGATAGAAGCCAGCGCGCTTTGAGGCGGCATGTCTCGGCCATCCAAAAATGCATGAATAAAGATACGTTGCGCGCCGCGGCGAGCCGCCAGTTCGGCCATCGCGATGAAATGATCTTCATGGCTATGTACGCCGCCAGGCGAGAGCAAGCCCAGCAGATGAACGGCGCGGCCATTGGCCACGGCATCATCAATCGGCTGTGTCAGGTTTTCGTTAACGTCCAGATCGCCCTCTTTAATGGCTTTGGTGATCCGTGTGAAGTCCTGATAAACGATGCGTCCGGCACCCAGATTCATATGGCCCACTTCTGAGTTGCCCATTTGCCCATCGGGCAGCCCTACGTGGTGGCCGTCAGTATGCACAAACGCGTGTGGACGATTTGCCCAAAGCGCATCCATTACGGGCGTGTTGGCCGATGCCACCGCGTTATTAGCGCTATCGGGGTTGTGTCCATAACCGTCAAGAATGATCAGCGCGACGGGACGCGGAGTAGACGTAGCCATAAGAACCTCGTTCGGTTGAGTAATCCAAGCGGCGTAAAGCAATCAGCAACGAAAGCGCTGTTTGAAAGTAAAGAGGTTTAAAAAGGTGAGTCAACTCACGTTATTTTCAAACAACTCCTTGTGATCAGGGTCGCGACTGATGCACGCTTGGGGCATCATAACGTAGGCGACCGCCGGGCGTCATGAGCAAGGCCTGCGCGGGGTGCCCTGTGACGTGTATACTTATCGCGTTTTGACGGCGGCGTTGCCGCTTTTTTCTGCATAGACCAAGAGATTGTGTTCGCGATGATCGATCAGTTGTTCGAATTCGTACAGAACCACCCCCTGCTCGTTGGGGCGTTTTTGCTGGTGCTAGTAGCGTGGCTTATTTATGAAACGCGTAGTGCTTCAACCAATGCAGTGACCTCAACCCAGGCCACCCAGCTCATCAACCGAGAAGATGCGGTTGTGCTGGACATTCGTGAAAGCAAAGACTTCAAAGCCGGGCATATTGCTGGCGCACGTAACATTCCCCATAACAAGCTTGATAACCGTATGAACGAGCTGGATAAAGTGAAAAACCAGCCGATCATCGTCGTATGCAAGCATGGGCAAAGTGCAGGCGCGGTTCAAGCCAAGCTTGCCAAGGCCGGTTTCGAGCGTGTGACTAAATTGAAAGGTGGCATGGCGCAGTGGCAGGCCGATAGCCTTCCCGTCGTTAAGAAGTAAGCGTTCTCACCTTTTACTATTGATTCAATGAACAACGAGGAGTTTCCCCATGGCGGAAGATAACAACACCCCGCAGGCTGGTGCAGCAGCGTCCGGCGACAAGCCGCAGCTGAAGTTCTCTATGCAGCGTATTTACGTGAAAGATATCTCCTTTGAAGCACCTAACTCACCGTCTGTTTTCAAGCAGGCGTTTAAGCCGAAGGTGAATCTGGATCTTAATACCACCAGCACTAAAATTGATGACGACCAGTATGAAGTGGTTGTGAAAGTCACCGCTCAGGTCAACGATTCAGAAACCGGCACTACCTCGTTTCTTGCAGAGGTTGAACAAGCGGGTTTATTCCGTATTTCGGGCATCGAAGGCGCTCAGTTGGAACAGACACTGGGTGCGTTCTGCCCCAACCTGCTGTTCCCTTACGCGCGTGAGTGTGTCGATAACCTGGTAAACCGTGGTGGCTTCCCGCCACTGATGTTGGCACCGGTGAACTTTGAAGCCATGTACGCCCAGCGTAAGCAGCGCGAAGCGCAACAGGCAAACCAGGCCGAAGTGAGTACTCACTAAGCATGCAGGCTGCCGACTGGTATGCCGTGCATGGCAAAATGCCGCGCCTCCATGTACCGGCTGTTTTTGCAGTAGGCCAAGAGGTAGTACTGCCGGAAGGCCCGGCGCGCCATGTCACCCGCGTGCTACGCATGGGTGAAGGCGCGCCTTTGGTGCTGTTCGATGGCCAAGGCAATGAAGCGGGCGTCCGCTTGGCCGAGGTAGGGCGTAAGCACACGACGGCGGTTATCGACGCCGTTTGGGTCGGTGAGGGGGAGTCACCCTTTGCTGTTCACCTTGGCCAGGCGATCTCCAAAGGCGACCGGATGGATTACGCGATCCAGAAGGCGGTTGAATTAGGTGTCGCTGCTATCACGCCACTGTATACAGAGCGTGGTGATGTACGTTTAAAGGGTGATCGTGAAGCCAAAAAGCTGGCCCATTGGCAGGCTGTTGCGGCAAGCGCTTGCGAACAAAGTGGCCGGGCGGTAGTGCCTGTCGTTCACTCGCCACTAAGCCTTGTTGAGTGGCTAAGTGCCCGCCATGAGCCGCTTCGCTTGATGCTGCACTTGGCAACGGGTAATGCGTTTGATCAGCCGGAACGCCCTGAGGCCGCCGCACTTTTAATTGGCCCTGAAGGTGGCTTAACGGAGACAGATATTGCAGCCGCTCAGGCAACTGGCTTTACGCCATTAACGCTAGGGCCACGTGTTCTGCGTACGGAAACAGCCCCGGTGGTTGCCTTGACCCTTCTACAGCACTACTTTGGTGATTTGTAAGCGCCTACTAACACCTTCATTGACCCCTTCCTCAGTGGCCTGCTGTTTAGCGTTAGCCTTCGCTATAGGCTTTACAAGTGTGAATGAGTAGCCATTAGCCTGGCCTGCGTTAAGCAGCGGCCATCACTATGTAGCGGGCCAGCTGCTTTGCTCGGTGATCCTCAGGCGCCATACTATAGACTCACTTTTTAAGGACGGCACCCATGGTCCGTGAATCAACGACTCCTCCTCGCGCTACAAGCGACGCCTCTGCCCAGTTAGGCGAAGTGGCGTATTTAACTGTTGTGACCGTTAATAACACGGGCGCGTTTTTGCGTTGGGGGCAGCCCAAGGACGTTCTCTTGCCGTACAGCGAGCAAATCTTCCGGCCGGATCCTGGCAAGCGGGTGCTGGTCATGCTGTATGAAGATGATCAGGGGCGTCCTGTGGCCTCCATGCGCCTTGATCGCTTTTTAACCGATGATGCCTGGGCGCTTGAAAAGGGGAATGAGGTGAGCGTCGTGGTCGCTGACCGCACCGACCTCGGTATGAAAGTAGCGGTTGATCACCGCTATTGGGGGCTAATCTATCAGGATGATATTTCTCAGCCGCTGCGCCGCGGGCAGACGCTAAAAGGCTACGTCAAGCAGCGCCGTGAGGATGGCCGGCTGGATATTTCTCTGCTGCCGCCAGGCGCGGCGCGATTAGACGTCGTCGGCGATAAGGTACTCAAAGCACTGCGTGAAAGCGGCGGCTATCTACCGCTGGGCGATAAAAGTGACGCCCACGCGATTAAAGCGCGGTTGGGTGTGAGCAAAAGTGCGTTTAAACAAGCCATTGGGCGGCTTTATAAGCAGCAACTGATTATCTTAGAGCCTGACGCGATACGGCTGGTGCCGGGCGCGCTTGCCCCGTAACGGCGCCAATGGTTGGAGCTTGACAGGCAGTACGGCATACTGCCTACCTATTGTTTACGTATGGATTGTGCCCCGATGAGTCAATCAAATCTGCATCTCGGCGTCGTGATGGACCCTATCAGCGACATCGCTTACAAGAAAGATACCACCATAGCCATGCTGTGGGCGGCCCAGGAACGCGGCTATATCCTGCACTATATGGAGCAGGAAGATCTTTTCTTACAGGCGGGGCAAGCCTACGCACGCATGCGACCACTAACCGTGCATCGCGACCCTAACCATTGGTACGACCTGGGTGAAGCGGCTGCCCGGCCACTGGCTGAGCTTGATGTGGTGTTAATGCGTAAAGACCCGCCGGTGGATGCTGACTTCACCAATGCGGTCCACCTCTTGGGTTTTGCTGAGCGTGACGGCGTGCTCATTGTTAATCCAACCTCAGCACTTTTACAGTGTAATGAGAAGTTGTTTGCCCAGCAGTTTCCTCAGTGCTGTACGCCCACCATGGTGGCCAGCCGCGATGATGTGCTGCGGGCCTTTCATGCCGAGCACGGCGATGTGATTTTCAAACCGCTGGACGGGATGGGCGGCACCGGGATTTTCCATATCGGCCCTGATGGCCGCAATATTGGCGCGGTCATTGAGCAGCTAACGCTGCGTGGTCAGCGCCAGATTATGGTTCAGCGCTACCTGCCTGACATTAAAGACGGCGACACGCGTATCCTGCTGGTGGACGGCGAGCCGGTGCCCTTTGGGCTGGCGCGTATCCCTTCGGCTGGTGAAACGCGCGGTAATCTGGCCGCTGGTGGCCGTGGTGTCGCACGTGATCTTACTGAACGTGATTACTGGCTGATTGAGCAAGTACAGCCAATGATTCGTGAAAAAGGCCTGATGTTTGTAGGGCTGGACGTGATTGGCGACTATATCACTGAAATTAACGTTACCAGCCCCACCTGCGTGCGTGAAATTGATGACCAGCGCGGCACGAATATCGCGGGCCTGTTGTTGGATGCCATCGAACGCCGCTTGAGCGCTGCTTGATACGCCTGATTCACACTTGATGATAAGAAGGTCTGCTGGCTATGCCAGCAGGTCGTAGGAGACGCATGCAAAGTTTGAAACACCATTTTTTAATGGCGATGCCGCATCTGGATGATCCTGACTTTGTGGGCAGCCTGATCTACCTCTGTGATCATGACCATAACGGCTGCATGGGGGTTATCACCAACCGCCCGTTGGATATGACGCTGGATGCACTGTTTGATCAGTTGGAGCTGGGGGGGGAAGACAGCCCCCACCGCAATGCTCCGGTCTATTACGGTGGCCCTACGCACAAGGATCGCGGCTTCATTCTCCATCTTGGCGACAGCCAGGAGTGGGACTCCAGCGTTCAGGTAGAGGAAGGCGTGGCGCTGACGACCTCTATGGACATTCTTCAGGCGCTAGCTAACGGTGAAGGTCCTGAGCACTTTCTGATTTGTCTGGGCTGTGCGGGTTGGGAAGTCGGTCAGCTTGAAGATGAACTAAAGGACAATAGCTGGCTGACGGTTGAGGGCCAGACGGACGTGCTGTTCAACACGCCACCTGCTGAGCGCTTAACGGCTGCCGCAGGATTGTTAGGAGTGGATCTATACCTGATGACTCGTGATGCAGGGCACGCGTGATGGCAGAGGTTGGCCAACGCTTAATTCTTGCCTTTGATTACGGTACGCGGCGTATTGGGGTCGCCGTGGGCAATGAGCTTTTAAAAAGCGCCCGCGAGCTTTCCCCACTTACTGCACGTGACGGCATCCCCGACTGGAATAAAGTAGAGCAGCTGCTGAAAGAGTGGCAGCCGGACCTGCTGGTGGTTGGCTTACCGCTCAATATGGATGACAGCGAATCGGACATGAGTAAGCGTGCCCGCAAGTTTGGTAACCGTTTACATGGGCGCTACGGCAAACCCTGCGTGATGGTAGATGAACGTGGCTCTACCCGCGAAGCCAAGCTGATTGCCCGTGAAGCGGGTCACCGAGGCAACTACCGCGAAGAGAGCGTCGATGGCATTGCGGCGGTGTTGATTTTGGAAGGCTGGTTTGCCCATCAGGAAGGTCTTCCCGATGGGCGTTCTGCTCTCTAGCGTATATAAGTAGCGTTAGCGATCCAGTGTCCCTATCTGGCTGGGTACAAACCAGCGCACCGGGCGAAGGTCTTTCTCAATCAGAGAGTCGACGTGCAGCAGCGTTGCAAAGATAGCCATCCGCATGGCGATGCCGTTATCTGTCTGACGAAAGATCGCCAAGCGCGGGTCGCCGTTAAGATCCACGTTCAAATCATTCGCGCCGGGGCGGCTATCGCGGGGCAGCGGGTGCATAACAATGGTCGATTCACTGCAGCGTTGATCCAGAAACGCCTTGTTGACTATAAAATCATCCGAGATGCCCTGGAAGTTTTCGTTCATTTCTTCGGTAAAGCGCTCTTTCTGAATTCGCGTGGTGTACACAACATCCAGATCACTGAAGTCAGTGGCTAAATGATCGCGTACCTCTACCTGGTGCCCGCGTGATGTGACCAAGTCAATCAGTGCAGTAGGCATTTCAAGCCCGGGCGGCGATACCAGTGTGATACGTAACGGATCGTATAAAGAAAGCAGCTTGATCAGAGAGTGCACCGTACGCCCATACTTGAGATCGCCGGTCAGCAGAATATGTGCTCCGCCAAACGATTTGCCTAATCGCTGAAACTCCTTATCGATCGTATAGATATCCAGCAGGGCTTGGCTTGGGTGTTCACCAGGGCCGTCGCCGCCGTTAATCACCGGTACATTCGTCGCCGCCGCAAACTCGGCAACAGAGCCTTGATCCGGGTGGCGCATGACAATCGCATCGCAGTAGCCACTCATTACCCGGCTGGTATCGTAAAGCGACTCGCCTTTGGCCATGGATGAGAACGTAAAGCCTGTGGTATCACATACGCTGCCGCCCAACCGACAAAACGCCGTATGAAAACTTACCCGGGTGCGCGTGCTGGCTTCGAAGAACAAGTTGCCCAAAACGGCGCCCTCAAGAACACGGGTAACCTGACGGCGCTGGGCAATGGGCTCCATTTGGGCCGCAACACGAAGAAGGTGGTTAACGCTGTCACGGTTTAAGGAGTCAACGGATAGCAGATGGGGGCTCATCATGGACCTCATGTTGAAGTAGAAGGCGAAGTGGGTAGATGAAGTGATTGCGTGTAGTGTAACCGCCAATACGTGGTTCGCCGAAGTGCTTTCACGGCCTTATAAAAGAGGCCGCTGACGTTTTTCAAAC